>NZ_JBQHUO010000002.1:0-298909 GCF_052065125.1 Collinsella sp. HCP28S3_G2 | reverse complement strand
TGCAACGGTAGGCCTAGCTGGTCGGCATGCCTTTGCCTTTTCTGAAATTTTTCGTTTCCGTAGATGAAAAGAATGGGTGCCGCACTAGCAACAATCAGATTGCCCTAAACATCCTACCGCGTCCGCCATGCCCTCATGCAGGAGGGCTAGCCGCTCAAAAAGCGTGCGCGCTTCCGATGCTCAGGCTGCTCAATTTCCGATGCTCTTTTTGCTCAAATCCTCTTGACGAAACACACGCCTCCCGGAGCTCGGGGCGCGTGGGCCTCGGCGGGTGCGCGAGGGCGTAGTAGTAGGTCGACCGCTTGAGCTCGGCGCATGCGAGCAGGTGCCCGAGCGCGTGCCCCTCGGCGCGCAGGGCCGCGACCGCTTCGGCCTTCGCCCTGGTCAGAGTCCGTCCCTCTCGATCAGGGCGCGTAATTTTTTTAGGTAGGCCACCTCGGCCTCGAGCCTACGGCACCGCTCCTCGAGCTCCTCCTCGCGGGTCCGCGGCCTCGCCCTGGAACCGCTCGGCCGGCCCTTGGGCCTCGGGCGCAGGGCCTCCGCGCCGCCCCGGCGGTATAGCGCGCACCACTTCTTGAGCGGCGACATCGACATTATGCCGAACGCCGCCATCGCCTCGGCCTTCGTCATGCCGCCGTCGACGACGGCGGAGGCGGCGGCGACCTTCTGCTCGTATGTGTACCTGCCCTGCTTTCCGTCCATGCTCAGCAGCACCTCACTCCCGAATGCGCGGTATATCTCCTGCCATCTTCTCACGGCTTCCGCGGGAAGCGAAAGGGCAACCGCGGCAGATTTATACCCGTGCCCGAGTTCGAAGAGCCCTATGGCCGCCTTCCTGGCCTCGACATCATGCTTCACCCTCAAATCAACGCGCATAAAGAAAGCCTCCCATTTCTCATGTCCAAGAAATGGGAGACAGCTCAGTTCTTTTCTGTGCCGGGCCTATTTATGGAGCGATCGAAACGCGCCATTTCCATGTGAGAAAACGGGCTGCAAGTCACCCCCATGTCTTACAGCTCATGTTTAAACAATATCACGGCAGACACATGTGTCCCCTCTGGTTTTCAGCCCTTTAAAACCAATGCAATAATCTAACGACTATACTTCTAACGGCAATAACCAGACACTGGAGATCAACGTGAATTCTAAGAAAATCGCCGTTATCATCCCTTGCTACAACGAAGCACTAACCATCGCCAAAGTGGTGGATGATTTTCATCGCGAACTGCCCGAGGGCACTGTCTATGTCTACGACAACAACTCGACGGACGGCACTGCTCAAATCGCACGCGAACACGGGGCAACCGTAAAGTTAGAGCCTCGCCAAGGCAAGGGCAATGTTTGTCGCCAAATGTTCCGCGACATTGAGGCCGATTGTTACCTCATGGTCGATGGAGACGACACCTATCCGGCTGAGTCGGCGCGCGCGCTGTGCGACCCCATCCTTGCCGGCGAAGCGGATATGACCGTAGGCGATCGACTTTCCAACGGTACATACACCGAGGAGAACAAGCGCGCCTTCCACGGCTTTGGCAACAACCTCGTACGCTGCATGATTAAATGGATCTACGGCTACAGCTTCGACGATGTCATGACTGGCTACCGCGCCATGAGCAAGCCCTTCGTCAAGACGTTCCCGGTACTCTCTGAAGGCTTCCAGATTGAGACAGAGCTGTCCATCCACGCCGTCGACCATCGCTGGCGCATTAAGGATGTCCCCATCGAGTATCGCGACCGTCCAGCCGGTTCGGAGTCCAAGCTCAATACCGTAAGCGACGGTATTCGAGTGATCGCCATGATTGGAACCCTCTTTAAAGACTACCGCCCGCTTAAGTTCTTCTCGCTTGTTGCGCTCATCTTTGCAGTTATTGGTCTCGCTTTAGGCATCCCCATCGTTACGGAGTACTTTGCCACCGGTCTCGTGCCTCGCTTCCCTACCGCGGTTCTCGCAGCGGCGTTCATGTTCCTGTGCGGACTCTCACTCGCCACGGGCTTTATCCTGGACTCCGTGGCGAAAGTGGAGCGGAAACAGTGGGAACTCAGGGTGTATGAGGAGAGCACGGGCAATTAATAGCACGACCAGCCGAATGAATATCCGCTATATTTAATTTAATTAGAACCAGCCTCTTTAAGACCGAAAGGGTTGCCATCGACAACCGGTACAAGTAGCTTCAACCTCGACGCCGCGATGTCTTATGAATGACAGCTTTTACCAGTCTAAGAGCGTTAATCTTGCCGGGAGGCACCCATGAATATTGCCGTCGCAGGTCTTGGCTACGTAGGCCTTTCACTCGCCTGTCTGCTTTCTAAACATAACGATGTCATTGCCATCGACATTAACGAGAGCAGAGTAGCCGACATCAACAACGGCATCTCCCCCATCAAGGATGCATTCATCGAAGCATATCTGGCAGATCGTCCGACTTCGCTATGCGCAACCACCGATGTAAATAAAGCATATGCAATAGCTGATTACATCGTCATAGCTACGCCGACCAACTATGACGATGTCACGCATTACTTCGACACTTCAAGCATCGAGAGCGTCCTGGATCTGGTCAAAGAAATCAACCCGTGCGCTGTTGTTGTTATTAAATCCACTATCCCTGTTGGCTACACCAGGGATATCAGTGCCAAATACCCCGAGCTCCAGATCATCTTCTCCCCCGAGTTTTTGCGCGAGGGTCATGCGCTGGAGGACAACCTGCATCCCAGCCGCATTGTCGCCGGCATTACAAAAGATGCCGACCGAAAGGTGGCTCGGACCTTCGTTGGCCTTTTGGACGAAGCCTCCGAGGATACAGGAACGGAAATCCTTGTAACAGGCTCAACGGAGGCCGAGGCCATCAAGCTCTTTGCCAACACATATCTGGCGCTGAGGGTTTCGTACTTCAACGAGCTCGACACCTATGCCAAGAGCAAGGGCCTCAACACGCGCGATATCATCCAGGGAGTCTGCCTGGACCCGCGCATCGGGACCCACTACAACAACCCCAGCTTCGGCTACGGCGGGTACTGCCTGCCCAAGGATTCCAAGCAGCTCCTCGCCAACTTCCAAGACGTCCCCCAAAACCTGATTCGCGCCATCGTCGATTCCAACAGCACGCGAAAGCAGTTTATCGTCGATCAAGTTCTGGCGATGCAGCCGAAGGTCGTCGGCGCATTCCGCCTCACCATGAAGAGCGGTTCGGACAACTTCAGGCAGAGTTCGACACTCGATGTAATCGACAAGCTTAGGACTCACGGAGTCGAGGTCATCGTTTACGAACCCTCCAGTTCCCTCGATACACTCCAAGGTTGCCGCGTCGTCAACGATCTCGTCTTATTTAAGCACGCAAGCGACGTGATCATCGCCAATCGCTACGACAGCGTTCTCGACGATGTGACAAACAAGGTTTACACGCGAGACCTCTGGCAGAGGGACTGACGCCTTGCCATCTACGATTGCTAGTTATCAGTGGCATGCAAATCCGAAATATAAAGCGAAGGGACCCTAAAAGGACCCCTTCGCTTTATGCATTAAAACACAGGTAGGCTACTTGATCTGCATATTCATAACCTCTGAAAGGCTATTGGCAGCAGATTCACCAAACCGTTATCAAACGGTTGCTCGAGAATAAGAATGGCTCGAACATAATAAAAGGCCGTACAAAGAACCGCAGAAACAACCAATGGAAGCAGCTTACGCTTATAAAACGAAGCAATGTTGTCGTAGCCCTTAACCAATTTTGAAAGAACAAGACTCCCAGTTAAAAACAAAGACAGCGGTACGCCCATACGACCAAGTGCAAAAAAGTTGAACATGATCGTGTGATTCTCAGCTGTGGAGCCGCTATCTGGCCAAACAATCGTTCATTACAATGACAAATGACCACAAGCAGAATAGCTAGGGATCGTATATAAACCAGCTTAGTTGACCTGGAACGAGCAATGGCGGGAGCGATACCATTTGCTTGGAAATGAACGGTACGGACAAGAGCGATAACACCAACTTAACACCTAAAATAGGAACGTCATTTTAGTCGACGAAATAATCCTTAATGAAACGAAGGGGCTTCATAAAAAAATTACCCAATCGATAAGAATGACTTTGATAAACCGAATCAGCCCTGCGCTCAGCCTCAGCCAAGGCATTTTGAAGACTTGCGATCTCACGGTCCTTATCCTCAATCGCCCATTTTGATTCATCAAGGGAATGGTTAGCCTCAGACAAGGCTTCGTTCGCAACAACGCTTGAAATTAACAGTTCAGATTTACTCTTATTAAAGAACTCCCTAAAAAGTCTCTCGTGTAAACCAGGATAATAATTTATATCTAAGGGCATATCGGCAGTTATACCAACCAACTCTCTAAGATATGCATCTGCAATATCAGTGGGCAGCGTAGAAACGCTCCAATACGAGTAATTCATTACCCAGTTGCAAAAGCTCTGCCTTAAGGCTGGATACAAATCCAAGGCTTTGAGCTTATTATCAATACTCCTCATTGCCTCAATTGCACAATGCCAGCTCTTGGAACGAGAGCCCTCAAGCGACTTTGGATTATTAACACGATGATGAAAGAGAATTTTGTCGCAACATGAAACAGACGAAGCAAGCGCAAGAGAGCAGAATACAAAATAAGCATCATTGGTGGTGCGCAAACTCTGAAACTGAAGCTGTTCCCGCGTCACAAAGTCAGTACGATATAATTTATCCCAAGGCCAACCCATAAAGTATTGAAATAGATGGTCGGCATAAACGGAAGGCTTTAAAACGGTATTATAAGGAACCCCATTCAGGGCATAACCGAGCAGCCAGGCATTTCCGTCTCGATTATCAAAAGCTTCAGAACGAGCTATCACGATATCGCTACCGTGTTTGTTGGCGGAATCAACCATAACCCGAAGAGCATCGGGCTCAATCCAGTCATCCGCATCTAGAAAATAAAGAAACTGACCAGAAGCTTCCGAAATACCCTTATTTCTAGCAACACCCGCATATTGATTTTGCTGGGAAAACACCTTAATACGACTATCGGTAGCAGCAAACGCCTGAACGCATGAAAGAGTGTCATCAGTTGAACCGTCATCAACCACAAGAATCTCAATATCCGAAAGCGTTTGGGCAAGGACACTATTCAAACACTCACCAATGTACTCATGAGCATTGTATGCGGGAATAATAACGGAAACCCGAACCATCGATACCCCTAAGAAAAGGCCGTCGCATAATAGCAGACGGCCAAACTAAATTTAAGGTGCTCCATGGCGGATTCGAACCGACGACCTTGGGATTAGAAGTCCCCTGCTCTATCCAACTGAGCTAATGGAGCAAATAATGAAAGTATACCCTAATTGAACTGATCTCGATATGCTTTGCAAACATCATCCACGGGACCATCCATCCTAAGATCACCCTTCTCAATCCACACGGCACGCTGGCAAATACGCTCAACCTGCTCCATAGAATGAGAAACGAAAAGGACGGTAACGTCACCAGACTCAATAAAATGCTGAATACGACGCTCGCATTTTTCTTGGAAGAATACATCGCCGACAGAGAGCGTCTCATCGACGATTAGAATATCGGGCTCGGTAATCGTGGCAATAGCAAAGGCGATACGCGCGACCATACCCGAAGAGAAGTTCTTCAAGGGCATGTCAACAAAATCTTGAAGCTCGGCAAACTCAATTATGCCGTCGAAATTGGCATCAATGAACTCTTTTGTATAGCCTAAAAGTGCGCCATTGAGATAAATATTTTCACGGGCAGTGAGCTCGGCATCAAAGCCTGCACCAAGCTCAATCAATGGTGCGATGTTGCCATGAACCTTTACCTCGCCTTCAGAAGGCTCGAGTACGCCGGCAATAATCTTAAGCATGGTTGACTTGCCGGATCCGTTTGTACCAACGAGACCTACAACTTCGCCTCGATGAATATCAAAAGAAATATGCTTTAGGGCTCGAAACTCTTCAAAAAAGAGCTGATGCTTTGCAAGCTTAATAAAATACTCTTTGAGATTAGTGAGAGACTCTGAGGCCATATTGAAAATCATGGTTACGTCTTTGACTTCAACGGCGAGAGGCTGATCCCTGTAGTCCTTAACAGAAAAAGGCATGGTCAATCCTTAGATATAGAGAATAAACTTGTGCTCTGACTTATGGAATACGACGTATCCCAATACAAGGGCAACAACTGCCCAAGCTACGCACATACCAACTGTGAAAAACGTCGGAGTGGTCTGGAACAAGAAAATATCGCGCATAAACTGAATGTAGTTATACATGGGATTCGCGTACATGATGATACGAACAGCATGTGGCATCTGACCGATAAAGTCAGTTGTCCAAAAAATAGGAGTGAGATAGGTCCATGCAGTAATCACAACACTCCACAAGTGCATGATGTCGCGGAAAAATACGGTTAGAGCCGAAAGCATCATACCTAACCCCATGCAAAACAGCATGAGAAGGAAGAGACAGACAGGCAGCAGAATTAAATGCCAAGTCGGAACAACATGGAACCAGATCATAACAATGGCAACGGCAATAAGGGAGAAACCGAAGTTAACAAGCGAAAAGAGCACCTTTTGAACGGGGAAAACCCATCGATGGACTTTTACTTTTTTAAGCAGCGATGACGCCCAGATGATGGACATGAGGGCTTGGTTGGTGGATTCCGACATTACAGAGAAAGTAACATTACCCACAATAAGATACAGCGGGTAAAGCTCGGGGCTCACTGCACCATTTCGCCCCTGGGCAAAGATGGTCGAAAAGACAACGGCCATAACAATCATCATGAGCAGCGGATTCAAAACGGACCAAGCAACGCCCAAAAAACTCCGCCTATATTTAATCTTAAAATCCTTGGTAACCAGCTGCTTGAGAATAAATCGATCCTTCTCTACCTCATTTTTCGCATGAGACGAAACAATCATTCCCTGATCGCTTTTAGATATCATTAACAGCTCCGCCGTCCAATTCCAATATCAACAATAATTTATGAGTAATAATACCCGTAAGAGCGAAGCTCTCCATCGCGCATCATGCAATCCAGTAAATACCAACAGTAAAAAGGCTCGCCATATAGATGACGAGCCAAAAAACCAATCAACTCACAGGGCCAACTACATTGACTGAGGGTAATCAATTTTAGGATTAAACCTAATTGCTTCACGCATCTTTTTACGCATCTGACGCCGTAGCTTCTTATCCACTCCTCCGGCTTTCATGCTGCGGCAAACCTGGGCACAAAACAACAAATAAGCAGCCTTGCCTTCATGGTGGAGCCTATACGATGCCTGATTACGAATGCCGTAAGAGAATTTCCACGCATTCTTTTCATCAATCATCGAGAAATTGACGCCCTTATTAGATGCCATGTCATGAATAATCACGCTGTCAAGCACCTGAATACCGGGGCAGGTCTTAGTAATGCGAAGCGTGTACTCGGCATCATCAAACCAAATAAAATATTCCTTAAAAGGCAGGCCGAAAGATTCGATAACCCAACGTGGAATCAGCACCGAAACAAACGAGCAGGAGGTGACCATGACAGAGTTTTGCCCCTTTGCGAGCAATCGACCCCAATCCCAAGTGGGCACAGGATTGTTCATCTCGCAAATAGAACCATCAATAAACTTTACAACCGAGCAAGCGTATGGGACATCGGGACCAAGCTCATCAACGGCGCCGTTATAGCCTTGAATCAGCTTCTCTAAGGCGTCGGGCTCGGGATAGCCATCATCGTCAAAAATCCAAACAAAATCAGAACCGCTATCGTAACCAGATTTCATTCCGGTGGAAAAACCACCGGCTCCGCCAAGATTCTCCGCGCAAGAAATTACCTTAACGGACATGCCACCGTGCTGCTCAGATGCATATGAAGCCAGGAAATCACCGGTGCCGTCAGTCGAGGCGTTATCGACAACAACGAGCTCACTGGGAGGAAGCGTCTGATCCTCAAGGGCAGAAAGAACATTCTTCAACTTGTCGAGACGGTTATATGTCACTACAACTGCGGTAACAGTAGGGCTATTGCTCATCATCACTCCACTTGGTCAGAATCTCAGAAAAGAGGGTGTTGGCATTTTTTAGCTTTGAAAACTCCACAAGCCTATCCATCTCAGATTGCCAGACGGATTTACGGAAATCGCAGTTCTCGAGCATCTTCAAAAGAATACCCGATGCGCACTTAATGAAATCGCGGGTGGACCGTGGAGTTAAAGCCTCAGTTGGAATAAGCGTGTTCTGAGAACCCACATCAGTTGAGACAACAGGCAGTCCAGCACTGAGCGACTCAATCGTCGTCAAAGTTATTCCTTCATTAATGGCAGAAACTACGAGGACATCAGAATCGGAATACGTCTTATCAACAGGAATCTGCATCCCTCTCCGTTCGATTAGTTCGGAGAGTCCATGACGAGCAATGATCTTGTCTACCATAGGGTCCAAATCACCGTTGCCATGCATGATAAACCTAAAACGACCAGGAGCACACTTATCGAGCTTCTTGGCAAGAAGGACAAATGCTTCGGGCCTTTTCTGACGAGAGATCCTGCCGACGAAGCAAACAGTGAGTTTACCCCTAGACACAGATTCCTTGCATGCCTTAACAGCCCTGTCAGCAGTAAGCCCAACAAGCGGAGCGTCTACAACCTTATTAGCATCAACCCCATGAGAATCAACAAGCCAAGATACAAGCTGGGGAGAAATCACATGATGTAAATCAATGAACGCATCACGACTAACGGCCTGATTGGGATAACCACCACCATAGGGATATTCAACAATATGCAGTGAATCAACTACGGTCGCATTGGGACGATACTTTTTAATCCACCACAGACGATCATAAAGCCATTGGCAGTGGTGAACGAGGACGCCCCTAATATCGAATTGTTCAACAAGCGAGCGAAGTAAAGGCTCATCGCCTGGACGCTCCTGAATAGGAAACGTAAGGCACAGTACCAAGGCATCTTTGAACTCCGGCCTATCGATCCAAGGCTGATGGCTGGGTCGATCCGTTATGACGATAGGCAGCATGCCCGCCTCGCGAACAAGGCGCACCGTCTCAACAGCCCAGCGCTCAGCGCCGCCGGCCTGAAGCCAATGCATACCGATAATGACGGCTCTCTCAGCCCCGAGCCTAACGGCTCCGGGGGTAATCTCTAGATAGGGATGGTGAGTAGTCTGCTCTTGATTAATCTTCGCTAAATCTGGAGCCTCAAATTGATCAACAGGACCCAATCCCCTATTCCAACGACGCTGTCGCTGAATTTCACGAATATCGTCAAAAGCAACCGGGCAGCACGCTTCGAGATTGCGATAAAGCTTCTGCTTCTTCGAAAGAGGGTTATGCATCTCAACGTCAGCATCGGTAGCGTCGTCAGGTGTAATTAAAACATAGCGAATATTTCGATCGACAATCTGTTCAACCCCTCCAAAAAAATGAGGGGAGAATTTTGACTGAGATTTAACAAGCGAAGTAACTTTAGCACTATAAAATGGCCTCAGGCCCTCAGCATCCGTAAGACCGCCGTTAAGCGTTGAAAAATCAGTTAGGCAGGGGTACTGCCATTTCTCCCCCATGTAGATTCGATACTCAATAGATCGACCAGGACTCATGAGTGCGTTGTATTCCATTGAGGAGATAATTAAACGCCTGATTCGCTCAGTTACTATGGAATGATCAAACGATTCCTGAGCTAGGCTATATAATCTCTGATTCATCAAACAACCTTTGGACTATTTCTATAAATCGAACTTATTGGGATAATATCAAGTTTATTACTCAATCGCGGTAAAGCTATTTCAATAACCCTGAAAAAGCTATTACCTCGCGCTTGCTCCCGTTCGAGATCGAAGCTGGGCCCCACTTTTCCGCTTATAGGTCGCCCACACCGCCCTGAGTGGCAGATTCTTTATCCGACCTCGTTGAGCCCGGCGAGCGGGCCGGTCGCCGGCGGGGCGCAAATCGACTTGCCGGGTCCCAAACTGCCCCCCTAACGTTCATTAGACCGAAAAGTATCGTCCTCACGACCTGAGAAGGGCTACGAGGACGACAAGGCAACTACGGAATGGGGTATTCGCTCAATGCGCTAGGCTCAGATCGGAAGTCAACCATTAGTTCAACGACTGTCCATTAAGCGAAAACCTGAAACAATTCTGGAAACACCGAAAGAAGCAATAACAAAATAAATGGGGAGAAATTGAATTAAATACTTACCCCTGCCGGACTCAAATAATAGAAGAAAGAGAATAGAGCCTAGAAAAGAAAACAATAGAACTAAATGGACAAAGCGCACTTTAGAATCACTAGTCGTGTCTTCACTAAAACAAAACATGCTTTTAAAAAAAGAAACAAGGCCAGCGATAACAATTAAATAAAGAATAGACTGAAGAACATAAACGCAGAAATTCAAAGCCGTACCAGGCGTAAACAAATTCCTAACAATAGAAAAAAGCCTTGCGTCCAAAACGCCCTCGGCACTAAATCCGAATACACTACCGTTATAAATTACTAACGAATCAAATTGACCGAAAGAAAAAGAAGGGTCGCAAAAGGTATATGCAAATTTCCTCAACAGGAATGCAAGAAATCCCCCTGGGCCATAGGAAACGAGACGCTCAACAATTAAAGCCTTGGCCCTATCGTCCATTGCTTTATAGCTTCCCAAGGAGGTCATTTCCAGACGGTCCGCGTAATTAAATCCACCACGATCAGTCAATCCCATTGCAACAAAATGTGACATCGGATATGCATGGCCAGGCGAATAGTTTGCCTGCATTACACAGTTAATAAAAAAGCGCACGAGGCAGAAACCCACAATGAAACCAATAAAGCTAATTAGTAAATACAGAAGAGTCCTTTTAAATCCAAAATAATTGATGCCAAAAATGAGCAAGCAAAAAATAGCAGCTAATGAAACGATGGATGAAGACGGTTTCATCTCATACGAAAATGCAGTGAACAACCCTAATAAAACTAAAGAAATAAGAGATTTACGCTGTGTTAATTTATCACAACTCGGATTATTGCAGGCGCTAAGGCAAACATCGATTATGAAGTAAATACAGACTGATGAAAAAAAGAGTGCATATATATCTGAATAAACAATGACCAAATATCCGGTAATGCTAAATAGACCATAGTACAGAAGAAAAAAACAATTGCCAGCCGGCTGATTAACCTTTGCTATACCTTTATAGAGAAAATAGCCAGACAAATCAATCAATATGGCATTCAGGATCTGAAGAACACCTTGTGCGAAACCAACACCAAAAACTTTGGAAATGGTCTGCACAACCACCCAATAAATAAAAGAAATCAATAGATTGTTCGGGCAACGTGTCAAATAATCTGAAAATTCACGTGGGTTCTGGGCTGCAGCTTTAATGCATTCCTGATCGGCGCCAAGCCCAACGGATCCAAAAGACACAATAACGAATATCTGAAGAACAAGGAGGCAGAATACAACGGTTTTTTTATTATGAATTAAGACAGAAACCAAACGATGTAGCCACATGCGAAAGGAATATCCAAAAAAGAAAGCACATAAAACTAGCAACGGAATGAAGTACATTATTATCGAAGCGGCTTTGGATCCGGATAAAATGGAAGAGGAAATTTGAAAACCAATTCCATATAAAATAAAGCACACTAGCCAGAGAAGCGATACATATAGTGCAACTCCAGAGAACATTTTAGCCAGTTTACACCTTAACAATAGACTCATTCCTTCGGTTTAGTTAAAAGCAAGTATTTCGAAAGATACTTAGATAAAGAAATAATCTCACAAACAATGATAGAGACAAAAAGCACAGTACTGAAAAACACTAGGTAGCATAAGAATCCGCTAAATAATCTTTGAACCACCGGACCCAAAAGCGCGATAACCCAAAAATGGACAGTATAGATTCCGAAAGATTGCCTTGATAAAAATTCGACCTGTTTATTAATAACCTTGCAGATTTCATTACCCTTAGAAAAATCAATTTCCAGAATAAATATAAACAGAGACATAGACGCTAAGGCAACAAAAATGTTTGAATATTCAACTTCGAACTGAATTCCATGCACAGATTTAATAAAATGCCAAACAATTAACAAGAAAAGGCTGATCGACATACAACTAAATGAAGCACCTTTGGAAGGCAAAAGACGACGCTGATGATATTTTTTAATGAAATACCCAGCAAGGTAATAGAAAATCCAGACAGAATACCCCCACACATCTGCACTAAAAATATTAAAGCAAAATACAGGATTTAATTGAATCTCACTCTGGAGAATTCGAAGGATCGTACTAACGGTTGGAACAACGACACCAAATGCGACAATAAGTAAACCGATAAGTCTAGAATAACAATCCGTGCAATCAGCATCTTCTCGCCGGTGCAGAAATATCGAAACAATAGGGGTACCCAAATATAAGGCTATTAACATCGGTAAATACCATAACCCATTATTTGTCGGGTTCAAAAACAATGCCTCTGTAATTGTATATTGCATACCTTGCGGAGCCAAACCAATTGGAAGAAAACCGAATAACTTGGATAAGACATACCAAATTATTACCCAGAGGATATAGGCAATGGCCAATGGCAACAAATTACGATTAATAAACTTATTTAAATATGGACCATTAAAATCTCTATCGAGCATTAAATAACCGGACAGAATTACGAATAATGGGACACCAATAGTGCCCAAAGCATTAAAAACTAGCAATTTACTGCCACTGAAAAAAAAAGAAGCAGAATGAATTGTTATCACCAACAAAATTGCCGTCACGCGAATCACATCGAGTGCAACTAGCCTTTTATTCATAATGCTATTACTCCCAAATTCCCCAACATTTGAAATGAGATTTCAAGTTCATCCTTTAGGACGTTCTTGCCTAAGCTCGCCCACAGTCAGCGTGCCCATCAGTTGAACGACGCATAACTGCCTTAAAAAAACCATAAACCAAAAGCACTATAAACAAACCAATGAAACATACCGTCGATACCGAATCAGCAATCACCCATAACTTAGGATACTTGAAGGAGATATCAACCGGTCCCTTATATGTGTCGAAGAATGTCAACTTTACAAGACCGCGATCGTCAGAAAGACAAGTAACCTTCCTGGCGCTCGCATTATCAACTGAATAATACTTATAATAGAGACGGGGAATTACAATTGAAGAGCCATCATGAGCATCGACTGAAAGCGATATAGATTTATTGGTTGCCTTATACGTTTTACAAATATCTGAATCAACTAAACCCGTAAACCTAGAAATATCGTAATCGTATAATTCAATATCATTTGGTAAATACTCGCCGTTCATAAATCCAAATTTGTCTGGACACTCTTCCAACTTTGAAAAGCTGATACTGGCGTTATCTTCCTTAAGAGATGAAATTGAATACACGCTCGTAAACAACGAAACAAGTACCAGAACAATACCAATATCAATAAGACGTCGCTTTTGTCGAGAATCCTTAAACAGAAAGCCAATATATGAAGCCAGCAAAAAGGAAGCGCCACCGAGAAAACGCCAAGGAAACTGAATGCTCGAGAGGCATGAAACAATACGACCAATTATTGGAAGATCATACCTCCACCACGGAAAACAATTGGTACACAACAAGCAGCCTAATAAAGCAGAGATTAGCACGGCTTTACTAATTCCTGATGTTTCTTCTCCACCACTTCTAATTAAATACCCAAGTACCAAACAGGCAAATATGATGGGAAAACCAAGGGTCTGCGGTATTTCAGTTGATACGGGAACACCCGCCACACTACCGCCTGTTAACCTTGGGAACAATTGAAATAGTTGCGGCAAATATGTCGCATTCCAGGATGCAGTGTTTATTTTGTCAATCAATGTAATATTCGTAACGACCAAATTGCCGTTTTTATATATATCAAGAAATGGAACAATGAAATACAAGGCGAGTAAACAGCCAAATAATACAGAGCCTAAAAACAGAGCAGTATTTTTTTTGGTACCGTAGCTGAAGATTACGATAAGAATTATTGGGCTGAACGTAACAAGAAATAGGATTAGACTAATAATATGCGAACATATTATAGAAAAAATAGAGACTGAGATTAATGCAAGCGAAATTAATCGATTCCTGGAATCAATTAGTCCAAACACCTGCAACGAAGAGTATAGCAATATGGGCAGAAATCCTTGCGCCAGAAACTCCCCTACCGAAGCTCGGAGATATACACAAACAAGTCTGTATGGGGCCAGCACCCAAAGCGAGCAACAAAGAACTCCGATAATTGAAGAACCGGAAATCCTTTTGAAACAATAGTACGATGTCCCCAATACAAACAAATTAAAGATGATCAGGAATAATTTGTATGACTGAGTTAGCGATAGTCCCATTATTTCGAATATAGCTGGCAAATAAAGAAATATGTCCCCATAACATAAACCGACAGGGTAGCCATACCCGTTCATAAAGGCAGTATTAATTCTTACAGGAAAATCCCCCTGAATTAGCCCGTCATGTATGCCTTGAATTCTATATAAATGGAAATAAAGATCATAACCAACGGTCAAGGGCCCAAGAAGCGGATAAAGCAAGATTAAAAATTGAGCCAGCAGAACAATACTTACAAGCAGTTTTTGATATCGAAGGCAAATTGTATTTTTACGCAAATTTGATACAAGCGACCGCATTTAACACCCATCAATAATCTAATTTAAACAATTGCTTTCTCGAACGATATAAATCGGACGCTTTTTGACCTCAAGATAGGTACGAGATAGATACTGGCCAATAATACCGATACTAAGAAGTTGAATTCCGCCGAGTAAGGTAATAAGACATGCGAGACTTGGCCAGCCGCCAACTGGATCGCCAAATAAAGCAGTTTTAATAACAATGAAAACACTGGCAGCTAGAGAGAAAATGCAGCAGGCAATACCCATCCATGAAGCAAGAGACAATGGTACGGTAGAAAAAGCGACAATACCACTTAACGCATATTTAAAAAGAGAGAAGAAACTCCAGTGTGTTTCACCAGCAGCCCTCTCAACATTAACGTAAGGGAGCCATTTAGTTTTATAACCAACCCAGCCAAAAATACCCTTTGAAAACCGATTATACTCGCCCAAAGAAAGAATCGAGTCAACCATTTGTCTCGTCATCAATCGATAGTCTCGTGCACCATCGACAATGTCAGCATCAGATATTTTATTAATAATTCTATAAAAAGCTCGGGCAAAGAATGACCGAATAGGGGGCTCACCCTCACGATTCACCCTTCGAGTAGCTACGCTATCAAAATCCTCATTTTGTAGAATACGATACATATCCGGAAGCAATTCGGGGGGATCTTGCAAGTCCGCATCCATGGTGCAGACATAATCTCCCTTAGCATTTTGAAAACCGGCGTATATTGCGGACTCTTTTCCAAAGTTTCTTGAAAAGGAGATATATCTAACAATCAAATAGTCTCTGTCGTTTGTTGCTGCAAGCGATTTTGAGATATCAAGTGTTTTATCTGACGAACCGTCATCGACAAATATCAGCTCAAACGAAACCTCTGAATCGACAGAATGCCAATGATCTGCGACTTTACAGAAGGCTGGATAATACAGAGGAAGCGACTCCTCCTCATTGAAACACGGAACTACCACGGAAAGAAGACTCATGAAATCACGACCATAAAACTAATTCACCAAATAGTGAAACACATTAGCGTCCAGCTAGTTTACACCCATTCCAGCGGGAGTCCTTGCCATTGAATACCACTTATGAATTTCGACATTATCCCCTACCGTCGGGTGACTCCAGCCATTGGATCCACTGAGCGCTATCATAAACTGCGCATACACATTAAGAGTAGCATACGGAGACGAATTTGTCGTCATACCCATATGCCCAATAGCCACCGAGCACTTATTACACTCCCGGTTTCCTATAACCAGGCCGTATCGTTCAACCAAGCGCACTGTTGAACCGACCCCCGAAACAATGCCTTATTGACTCAACTTCTCGAGCGCCCCATATCCTGACCGACGTCTCCTTCGAATCGAATAATCCCACAGTTGCATCCATCTTACGTAACAATAATTTGCACTCAACTCAAAACACAGGCTTATGTAATAACACCTTTCAGAAAGAACCCCCGACATTCCTCACTTCAAACCGAACGCCCGGCAATTCAAGGGAATCGACCATTCCCAATGACGCGGAGGAGCCAGAAGCACAGAGATACTGGCCTGAAGCTACATTTTGAAGAGCGATCCTGCCACCAGAGAGTGTAGTGTGCCACCGCTGAGAGTTCGCACCGCTAGATGTCAGCTGGACAAGCTTTCCCCCATCAGTCAGAGAGAGCACTTTTCCTGAGCCGATGCACTTAATCTCGTATTCGTTTTCCAGCCCAGCCACCTTGCTCACATACCATTTTTGAGCGAGCGTACCATTTGACGTATAGAGCTGAACCGTAGCGCCGTCCTCCATAGATCCGCCGGCAACATCCAGGACTTTTGAACTCGTGGCCGACTCGAATGAAAAGGCGCCTTCGTCCAAAAACTCACTAACCCGATGAAGCGAGAACTTTTGAGCGGCACTTCCATTGGGAAGAAATGCATCCAAATTAGCTTGAACAGAATCAGAAGCTCCAACAATATCCAAAGCCAAACCAGTTGACTTGCTCACAAAAGAGTACGTGCCGTCGCCATTATCGATCGCAGCAAATAGCATATTGGCATTATCGGAATCGCAGGCCCACTGCTGAACATTGGTGCCAGGAATAAGATTGCCGCCATCAACATCGAGCGACTTTTGGGACTTTGCATTACGGATAACATAGTAGCCATCGAAATATTCAAAGCTAAACAGCTGGGCAAACGTTCCGTTGCTGTTGTAAAGCTGAACATTTGCCCCATTGGAGCTTGAGCCGCCAGCAACGTCAATGACCTTACCAGTGGAACTACAAGCGGGGCTTAGCGTGAAATAACCCTTCGGAAGGATATCGTCGCATTTTGTGACCGACGGGGACGTGCTCAACAGGGCAAAGTGAGAGGCGCCCTCATTAGAGCTCAGCTCAACGTTTACACCATTGGATACGCCGGACCCCCTCGATCCAAGATATAATCCGGGCCTCAGCGCACTCTCAATGAGATACATGCCATCAGACTGTTTGGCGGCAATCCACTTTTGAGCATACGTGCCGTTGGAGGCGTACTGGGCAATGTTTGTTCCTGCGGAAGCGTTTCCTCCAGCGACATCGATCACCTTATTGGAGCCAGCATTCGTAAACGTAACATAGCCCTTACCGTCATGGGAAACGACCCAACGCTGCGCATTGGTCATGTTCGACCTGTACAGCTGGATATTGGCGCTATTGCCTTTCGAGCCGCCAGTGACATCCAAAACAAGCGAGTAGTTCTTGTTCGAGCTTATGAGATACTCGCCGTCTGCCAAATCGGATGCGTGTGCCGTGGCCTCAGCGTCTTGCTCGGAGCGCAAGCAGTTAAAGCCAGAAGGTGCAAATGCAACAGAAAGCTCACGGGAATCGCCCCTGGAAACCGTGACCAGCTTACCGGAGGCGTTTACACCTAGAGCACAACCAGAACCAGCGTTAACGATACGATACGAGCCACTACCGGCATCTTCGATAGCCCAGTAATAATTAGAAGACGAGGGCGAGGCACTCCCCTGCTTAACAGCAGAACCGGTAACTATATCTCCGTCCTGGGCATATAAATAGCGATAAGATTTCGCAGACTTGATTGCGTAAAGACCCTTGTCGGCATCGTATTCAAAGCCAAATCCCTGAGCAATAGTTCCATTAGGGCTATACAGCTGGATAGCGGCACCGCTATCCATGCTACCGCCGGTCACATCAAAAACACGGCCATCAGGTGTCGTTACGATAGCAGACTGAGAATCAATTGTTTGACCCTTAGAAACATCTCCGGTTGTATACAGGCGGAAACGCTGGGCATTGGTGCCATTATCATCATAGACCTGGACATTCGTCCCGTTGGAAGTAGCCCCAGATGCAAGATCCAAGACAAAGCCGGTCTTAAGCGCAGAGCAAATCTTAACGAAACCATTTCCGCAATCAACGAGAATCCACTTCTGAGCCCAAGAGCCGTTAGACGCGTACTGCTGAACATTTGCGCCAGCTTTCTTGCTGCCGCTGGAGACGTCTAGAACCTTGCCCGATCCAACATTGGTAATGGTTACATAGCCATTCTTGTCATATGAGAACGTCCAGCGCTGAGCCGGTGTAGCGTTAGATGCATACACCTGCAGATTTGCACCGGACTTCGTAGATCCGCTGGAAATATCGAGGACCTGCCGCTCAGATATGGAACCAATAGCGTATTCGACGCCCTCCCTTACAAGCCCTCTGCTGGAAGCAGCAAGATCATCAAGCTCTTGGCGAACGGTGCGCGCCGAAGCAAGCGTCCATTTTTGAGCATCAGATCCGTTATAGGTATAAATTTGCAGCGCGGACCCACTCACGCCATTAGCACCAGGAACGTCAATGGCTTTGCCGGACTTAGAGTTTATGAATGAATACACGCCATTACCGCAGTCAATAACAGACCAATGCTGCGCACTGGTGCCGTTAGAAGAGTATTGAGAGATGGCACCACCGTTAGAAACGGAGCCCCCCTGAGCCTCAAAGGGCTTGCCAGAGTTAACGTTTACAATTTCATACAGGCCGTTACCGACCTGCTTAAAGGTAAACATCTGCGCTTGGCTATTGTTGGCAGTGTAAATCTGAAGACGTGCACGATCATCAGAAGACCCGCCGTTGATATCCATGACCAGCTGCGGGTTAAGCGCACTCTTAATAACAAAAGCTTTGTCAGTCTCTACGGTCGAGGAAGAGGCAAAGGTAAAACGCTGGGCATTCGATTTATTCGGAGCCCAAATCCTAACCGAAGTACCATCCGAAGTGCTACCGTTGCAAAGATCGAGCGCCCAGTTACCCAGAGCGGACTGAATATAAAATCCGCTATCGGCAACACGAATATGCCAAAGCTGACGATTGTCTTGAGCATAAGCGGCTTGAATAACCGAAGAACCACTTTGCGCATTGTCGCCGGCAACGGATAGATATTGTCCGGTAGATTCGCACTTAATTCGATAGGCCCCGGAACCAGACGACTCAAGAATAAAGCGCTGGTTTGAAGACCCTTGAGCATGGAACAAAGAAAGCTGCCCGTCATCACCAACAGTAACACTCGAGGAATCCTTTGCTATCGAATCAATATAGTAAGTCCCGTCTGCGAGAGCATGATCGGGCAGATTAACTACGTTAACAAAATCGGCCGAGGAAAAAGCATTCATGTCAACAGTGTTGGCGGTGATGCCGTCAAGTCGCCCCGACGAAGTGTACTGCCATCCGTACTGTCCGGCGCAACTAAACGAAGTTCTGAGCTTGGGGCCATATTCCGCAATCCAAGACACGCGGGGGCGCACACTTGCAGCTTTTAGATACGTATCCGCGTACCAACGACCAGAATAAATGGATACGTTGTTAATGCCAAAACCAGAGAGCGTATTAAAATACGCATTCACGATGCCCTCGTACGCAGAGGCGCTATTAGGCGATATCGCATTACCGTTGCTGTCATAGAACGATTCAAGGTCATAAAAAATCGGCAGCGATAGATCATACAGACTGTACTTACTTACGATCTGCTGCGTAAAATAAGCTTCGCCCGTAGCATCATTCGAATTCTGAGCCGTACTAAAGATATACACGCCAAAAGGAATTCCCAAGCGGCGAACCTCACGCAAATTGCGCTCGAACTGTTTGTCAAAATGGGTCGTCGAATAACCAAAGCGCAAAATTACAGCATCAACGCCAGAATTTTGAACCTTATTCCAGTCAATCGACCCCTGCCACTCAGAAACATCAATGACCTTTAACGCTGGAGACGCAAAAACCTCACCATACCCGTTATAGAACACTTTAGAAGCATTCGTGCCGCCCCAATAGGGAGACCCGCTTGCAGAACGACCGTCGAGCGCTGCGGCAAGCGGTTCACCATCCATCGAGCTGCCGGCGGTATAGTCGTTGGAATCATCCGCGGGATGTGCCTCGCCATAGGCAAGACGCTCCTCTAGAGACGCATCGACCGGAAGCGAACCATCGTCGGCAAAAACAGGGGTTGCCCCCAGACTGCAAAGCAGACCGAGAGCAACCAATAGCGACGAAGCGAGAAAAGTTTTCTTGCGCATAACCATCAACCTAAATCCAAACTAACATAGGGCGATATTGCGATACCAACCCCAAAGCGGCGTATACGTGGTTCCATAATAATTGACCCAGTCATTAAGTCCGCGAACGTTAACTCGACCAATATTCTCAATAACTTTGCCATCACCAATATAGATTGCAATATGGCCCCACCTAGAGCCCGCCCAATTGTGGGAATGGGACGGAACAGCGACAATCATACCAACTTTCAAATTAGCACGGTTGCTGTCGTGGCAATAAGACCAAAACATGTCGCAGGCATCGCCGTATGCATAGCCATAGCCGGCTGCATTAAACACCCTCGAAATCCACTCGGAGCAAAGATTGGCACCAGGGGTAGGAGTGGAAAAAGCAATGTCGACGAGTCGCCTTTGCGCACCGTTAGCATCAGCGTAAGGCTGCTCAGAAACATTCGTAGTATCGAAGCGCCATGAGTCACCGCCACCGTTACCAAGAATAAGACCGTTGTCGCTGTCCATCAACGCAAAAGAACCGTCAGCAAGCATCGAATAAATTGCGATACCGCCACAATCGGCAAGGCGAAGCAGCCACTTTTGTGCACCAGAACCATTCCAGTCCCATTGCTGAACAGAAGCGCCATTAGATGCGTTAGCGCTCGGCACGTCGAGCGCCTTCCCAGATACAAAGGCAGTCAGACTGTAGGCGCCGTTTCCCAAAGAACGGACATACCACTTTTGCGCGTTCGTTCCATTAGCAGTATACAGCTGTACGCGTGCCCCGGCACTGCTGGATCCGCCGGCAACATCCAGAACACGATTACCGCTCGATTGGTTCACCACAACATAATAACCATCGTCAATAAGTGAAGCCGCAACAAAACGCCATGCCTGAGCAGCCGTAAAGTTATTGACGTACATCTGAATCGCGGTGCCCACAGTGGCATTGCCACCTGTCAAATCAATCACAGCACCCGAGACTGCATTCACAAGAACAAGACCGCCCATTGGAGACACACGCGGAATCCAGTGAGAACCCTCCACCGCCTCCTTAGCACTCATCAGCTTGCCGTCGCTTTGCGAAAGGTACTTACCCGAATTTGCGCCCTTGATAAGAACTGATCCATCGTCGCAAACACTAACCGACCATTTCTGAGCCAAAGTGCCGTTACGATTCCAGACCTGTAATTTAGCGTCGTCCGCCTTCGATCCACCAGAGACATCGATGAGACGGTTGCCGTCTACGCGAGAGTAGATCTCGTACAGTCCGTCACGCACAAATACCGTCGGAACCGACAGCGTCCATTTTTGCGCGAGCGTTCCATTTTGGGAATAGAGCTGCAGCTTAGTTCCGTTGGCAGAATTAGCCCCTGTAACATCAAGGGCCAACCCACTTTTCGCGGAGATAAGAGACACGCTGCCGTCGGAGTTAACAACGACGCGCCACCATTGAGCAGTCGTACCGTTTTCGGCATATTGTTGGACCGCAGTTCCATTCGAAACGCCACCACCGCGACAATCAAGAACCTTACCCGACACCGCAGAGCGGACCGTATAATATCCCGTCGACTTGTTATACGTAAACGTCCAATACTGAGCAAGCGTATCATTGGAACCATAAAGCTGAGTTTGCGCCGAATCGCTCAAAGAGCCACCTGTGACATCGACAACCTGACCGCCGTTGAGCATGGAGCCAAGTCGATACAGTCCGTCATCGATCGTCTGAGCGATCTTAACGAGATTCCAGACCTGCGCATTCGTAGCATTCCAGCTATAAACCTGTGCGTTTCCCCCATTGGCAACGCTACCGCCAGAAATATCGAGCACATAGTCGCCAAGGCAGGACTTTATAAAATAGCCGCCATCTTGACGGGCAACAAAGTCCCAAAGCTGCGCATTCGTGTGATTGATAACATATTGCTGAACATTCGTGCCGTTTGCACCGTTAGCACCAGACACATCGAGTGCCTTGCCGCTCGCGACATTTACGAGCAAATAATGCCCATTAAACTTCTCGATTCTCCAGCGCTGAGCGGGCGTGCCGTTTTGACCATACTGCTGGACGTTAGCTCCGTTATCGCATGAGCCACCCGAGACATCGAGGACCCTATTTGAGCCGGCGTTAGAGATCTCATAGACGCCCTCATCGATGTCCACTGCAGGAAAGTCGGAAATCTGCGGATTCGAAGGCAGGGCAGAAGGCTCAGCAGGAGCAGCCGGGGCAGGAGAAGAGGTGTCAGCCCCGTCATCACCCATTGCAGGAGTCTGTGCATCGCCAGGAGTGATATCGCCGGCATCTTCCGTGGACCCCTCGGAATCCTTTTCAAAAGCACCATCGGCTTCGATCGAAGCATCATCAGTAGACACTACCGAAGAAAATAGGACCTCATCATTCGGGGTAGCCAACTCAATTGAGTACGCCTGAATGGGAGAGCACAAGGCAGCAACCGCGAAGCATGCAGGAATAAAAGGCATGAACAGAACTGATTTTTTCATCTCTAATGGACCTCGATAAACAAAATTGGATTATACGAACGGGCGTGCAGCACCAATGGGATTGCCGCGCTCGTAAACACCATGGACACCGACACCCTGATGCGGCCAAGAGTCAATCATGCGCCAATCCCCCAAATAGATGGCGATATGTCCGCGATAATAAATAACGTCTCCGCGCTGCATACTGCTAACACTTACCGGCATAAAAGTACCGTTATTGTACCAATTCATAGAGTTATACGTCTGCCATGCAAGCCAACGATGGTTATAGGGGTTGTAGATACCCATATCCATACCCGTGGCATAGAGGCACTGCAGCACAAAGCCAGAGCAATCAACGGCACCACCAGGCGCGGTAGAGTAGGGCTCGATGTACTTCGTGCCAACATACTCATAGGCGCGCTGGATAAAGGCATTGACGCAGTCGTCTCGCGTGGCATCGATCGCAATACGAGACGGCGTAACATAGGTGAACTCGCCCGTGCAATAGCTCGGAAGCTTCACCGTCAAGCTACTTACCTGCGGATAGTTCGAAGGATTCTGATAACCGATCTTCGCAGGACGCTCAGCAGAGAGAGCGCGCCAAGACTGAGCAGCGGAGCCCGTATAAGACCAAAGCAGGACATTGGCTCCATTCGCGGTAGCCCCGTCGCTTACCTCCAGGACCTTATTGCCGCAAGCCGAAACAATCTTGATTCCGCTCTCCCCCATTTCGAAACGCCACTTTTGCGCATTCGAACCATTCCACTGCCACTGCTGGACGTTCGTGCCATCCGCATCAGAACAGTTGAGAACATCAAGTGGGTAAGCAGAACAACAAACCGTAAGCGAGTACCAGCCGCCACCGACGCTACGGACCCAAACACGCTGGCTTAGCGTACCGTTAGAAACATATATTTGAACGTTTGCGCCATTCGAGCGAGAGCCACCAGTCACATCAAGTCGTTGTCCAGTTGCATGCATGGGAGCGAACTCATAGAAACCGTCAGAAATAAGGGGGACGGACGTGATGCTCCACCCTTGCGACGTGGCCCCGTTCTCGTCAACGCAGACAACAGATCCGCCAGAACCAGAGATGGACAGTACCTTACCGGTCTTTTTATTCTTAAGGGCAATACCCTTTCCAAAGCAAATCTCAATCGACCATTTGGCCTCGTCGGCATCTTTATCAGAGGCCTGAAGAACAGCGCCATCAGACTCTCGTACCGAAAGGTACTTAGCGGAATTGGCGCATTGGAACGAATAATAGCCCTGACCATCCTTGCGAGCCCAGAACTTCTGAGCCAAGGTGCCGTTTCCCGTATAGACCTGCAGCAGGGTTCCATCTGCATAGGAGCCACCGGTAACGTCGAGATATTTACCCGTAGAATCCGAACAGATGGAGTAGCAGCCTTCATCGAGCGAAACGGTAAAGACTTCGAAAGTCCAATGCTGTGCAGCACTGCCGGACTCATAGGCAGTCGTCACGGAACCATCGGGTTTACGTTCCAACACCAGATTGCTCGCAACGGAACGGATTACATAGCTATCTCCATCGGGCTCAATACGCCACTGCTGATTTGAGCCAAGGCCGGGGAAATCCCACTGTTGAACTTTTGCGCCCGGGAAAATATCGCCGTTATCAAGATCAAGTCCCTTGGTAGACTTCGCGGAACGAATCGAGTAGAAACCCGTGGCGGAATCGTACGAAAGCTTAAAACACTGAGCCATGGTGCCATTTATGGCATACGTTTGAATTCGGGCACCGTTGGAGACAGAACCTCCCGTCACGTCAAGGCATTTGGAAGAATCGGAAACGGAATTGATCTGATACATACCATCCGCAACCGACTGGGTGCCCGCCGTGACATGAGGATTAGCATCGATGGCGATAAAACGCTGCGCTGCAGAGCCATTTGCTGTCCAAATTTGAACATTTGCGCCATTAGAGACGCTTCCGCCGCTTACGTCTAAAACAAGATTTCGTCCAAGGCCGGAATAAAATACGAATGACCCATTTGTCTGCTTAACAGGAATCCATCGCTGCGCGGCAGTGCCATTCACGGCATATTGCTGAACGTTGGTGCCGGACTTTTTGCCTCCACCCGTGACATCGAGGGCCGAAGAGGTTCCTGCATGAGCAATCGTCACATAGCCGGTAGGCTGGCCATTTGAGTCGAGCGTATTCTTAATGACCCAGCGTTGAGCTGCGGTGTTGTTGGAGGCATAGATTTGGATGTTAGCGCCATTCGAAGCAGATCCACCAGAAACATCGACAACACTTCGCGGTGATGAGTCCATGCCGAGGGCGTAAGTTCCATCAGGGATCTGCAAACCCTGTGCAGCAGCGAAGGCATCGACATCAGCCTGCGTCCAGGTAAAGCCCTTCGTCTGCGTCAAAGTCCAGGTGACGGCATCAGTCGAGGTGACGGCGACGCCGCTTTCAAACGAAAGATATAACCCATTAGCAGCGTTTTTAATGGCAAAACCCTCTCCAGAAGGCTCAAGGATCCAAAACCGATTCTTTGTATATGAACCGGTGTCATCAAGTGATCCGTAGAGATGGGCGGCGCCACGGGGTACGACGCTACCGTAATCGGCGTCAATCAACATGCCCGAAACAAGCGAAGCGATCGTGTAATAACCGGATGTACTGTCATACGTAAGACGGAACGCCTGTGCAACGGTATCGTTCTTTGCATACGACTGAAGAGTCGCACCGGACTCAGCAGAAGCGCCTTTCACATCGAGAACCGACCCAGCAGATTCAAAATAATAAACACCGTCGGCGACGTTCTGCCCTAAAGAGTCAACGACCGGATTGGAGTCGATTGCAAAAAACAGCTGCGCGGCGGTCTGATTGGCCTTATATAGCTGAACATTAGCTCCATCAGCAGAGCTGCCGCCCGCGATATCGAGCACGTAATCAAAGTTAAGGACGGAATGTATCGTCAAGCCTCCATCGGCGTCCTTAACGGCAATCCACTTTTGCGCGCGCGTACCGTTAGCCACATACTGCTGAACATTACGACCAGACTCGGCTATACCACCAGAAACATCAAGCACCAAGCCGGAACCGGTGTTTTCGAAAGTTAAAAACCCGTTCTCGTCCTCATGCACTAACCAGCGCTGAGCTTTAGTCATATTCGAGTTGTACATCTGAACATTAGCGCCATTTGAGGAAGATCCGCCCGCAACGTCCCACACCTTGCGCGAGGCATTGCTGCAAGCAAAAACATAGGTCGCACCGTCAGAAAGCGACCCCTTGTTTTTGACGGCTAAGCCCTCAACGGTCTCAGCATCTTGAGGCGTCGTACCATCGGCCGATTCGGCGGCAGATGTCGACGAGTCTTCAGATCGCCCCTCGCTAGATAGCACAGTCGAGCTATTCGGAGCTAAGCTACCGGCACCGTCATCGGCTGCACCCAATTCGATTACTCGATTAGCGTCGGGTCCGTTCGTGGACACTTCTTCGGCAAATAACGGAGATACTCCAACGGAGGAAACAAAAAGACCCGCAGCCAAAGCCACTACCGAAATAGCAGCTAGGCCACGGGTATATCGGCTGCAACTCATATCAGACCCCCGATTCAAATTAACACTGAATCTATAATAGTTGATATGAGCCGCAATATTATTGCAATTGGTTACTTAATAACGACCGCTTGCGCACCTCGTTGCTGGTAAACCCAAGCAATCCAATCTCGATCGTAGGTGGTATAGCCATCGATGGTATCGGAGATCATGACCTTGTTTGTTTGAGGGTTATAACCCTTCAGAACAACCGTATGAGAGTTAGCGCAGGCAAAATATCCACCCTGGCGGGCATAAATATTTCCAACGTTGCCCTGATGCACGGTAGTCCAGATAATAACCGGATGTCCATCATCCAGGTAACTGCAGAGGTCATACAGAGAGGTTCCCGAAACGTCGTACGAACGCAGGTTGCTCCCCCTACTTGCCAGGAAATTATTGGCAGCCCTATTGAGTCCAGGAGCGCAGATCTCGTTACCATTGTTATAGCTGTGAGGATCTCCCCAGAAGCACCAGACAAAGTCCCAAGAGCTACGGGGGATCCATCGATCTGCCATCTCGCACGGACCAACACCAAAACCGTAATAGTTAAGGACATTGGTCAGGGCCGCCGATTCACAGCCGTTGGGAAGACCAACGGAGTACTGATTGTAAACTGGGACAGCCAGATCTACCGCCTCGGGCGTATAGCTCGTCTGGGCAAAGTAAAATCCCTGCGCGTCGGAGCCGTTAGCAGCGAAAATCTGGATATTGGCTCCATCATTAAGCGCACCCCCGTTCACATCCAAAACGAGTGAGCCGTTAAGCGCAGAACGAATGACAAAGGAGCCGCCGCCCACGTAATCAACACGCCAGCGCTGAGCGGAGCTTCCATTCCCCTGCCACTGCTGAACGTTAGCGCCCGAAGCACCCTGAGCATTCAGGACATCGAGATATTTTTTGCTTCGGCAGTTTTGAATCGAAATGGTTCCATCCGAGTTAACGCTGACGATCCATTTTTGAGCGCCAGAATCATTGGAAGACCAAAGCTGCACGTTAGCACCGTTGGAACGAGAGCCGCTCGCCACGTCCAGCACCTTAGAACGGTTATAAGCAGCGGCAATAACATAGGTACCCGCATCAACTAACGAGCAAGCAGATAACTTGAAAGACTGTGCCAAGGTGCCGTTAGAATCATACGTCCTAATATTAGTTCCGTTGCCTGTTGAGCCACCTACGACACCTAGGACCTTGCCGGTTGCAACGTTAACGAAGTTGACACCGCCCTTGTCAATCTGGGCGGTCCAAAGCTGAGCGTCGGCATAATCAAAAGATCGGACGCAGACGTTGCCATCTTCATCTGCCGTTAAGACCTTGCCAGACACCAGGCTTTCAACGGTATAAGTATTATCTTGGTCGGCAACCTTGGCAACTTTCCATTTCTGAGCAATCGACTTGTTGCTTCCATAGAGCTGAACGTTAGCGCCATCACTGGCCGAGCCGCCTGCAACGTCCAAAACCGCAGAGGAGGAAGCAGAGCTCGAAATGATAAAGAAACCCTCGGGCAAAAGCGAAGTCAGCTTTGTAAAGGCAAGACGCTGCGATGCGTTATCAGACGGGATGTCTCCGTACACATTAGAGTTGGCAACGCTTAAGACCAATCCGGTTGCTTTATTCGTTGCCGTATAGGAACCGTCATCGTTACGAACAATGGAAAACAGCTGATTTGCGTTATTGCCGTCACCGCTCCATTGGTGGACATTTGTTCCAGGGCACACATTGCCACCATCGACATCGAGAGCCTTGCCAGACTGGGCGTTCACGATTCGATAGTAGCCATTCTCATATACAAATTTAAAGACCTGAGCAAACGTGCCATTAGCAGCATAAGTCTGGACGTTTGCCCCGTTAGAAGAGGACCCTCCGGAGATATCAAACACACGAGATGAATCCGATGCCAGAGAAATAGTGAACCAACCGTCCAAACCAAGATCGTCGGAGGGGGCTACATCGGGAACGGCCGATACAAAACGAACGTTTTGGGCGGCGGTACCGTTGCTCGCATATGTTTGAATATTGGCACCATTCGAGGAAGATCCGCCTGCAACATCTAGAACAAGATCGGGCAGAACTGCGGACTGCAACCGGAACGAGCCACCAGGCACCGAGGGAACGGCGATCCAGCGCTGTGCACGCGATCCATTGGATGAATACTGTTGAATATTGGTCCCCAACGCACAAGAACCGCCCGCAATATCAAGCACCTTGCCAGAGGAAACATTTTTGATAATCAAATAGCCGAGTTCATCATGCGAAATGTCCCACTGTTGAGCCGCTGTCATATTCGAAACATACGACTGAACATTGCCGCCGTTGGCTTTAGAGCCACCGTTCACGTCCAGAACCTTAGCTCCTCCGACGCCAAGCGCCAAGACATAGCGTCCATCAGCAATATTGCCAGCATTTTGCTGGGCAAGCGCATCCAGTTGTTCGCGCTGAACATCTAAATTGAAAAATGTCCAACGTTGAGCAATCGTGCCGTTATCCGACCAAGTTCTCACATTCGTGCCGTTACTAGTATTGCCGCCGGCGATATCAAGGCAGATCGACGGATCAAGTGCGGACACCAGCTTGATTGAGTCCCCATCCTTAACGGCAATCCATTTTTGAGCGGCAGAACCATTCGACGCATATTGCTGGACGTTCGTTCCAGATTGAGCGCTTCCGCCAGAAACATCAAGAACAAGACCGGAACCACTGTTGGTTAATGTGACAAAGCCATTTTGATCATGAGAAACGATCCACGTTTGTGCACCTGTGGCGTTGAGAGCATATATTTGGACATTCGCACCCGATGACCTAGATCCGCCCGCAACATCAAGCGTCTGCCAGGGACTTTTTGCCGAGCGAATATAGTAGGTACCGTCAGCGAGGTCGGAGGCGTGGGCGGCAGCAAGCTCGGCGAGGATAGTAGCCTTGGGCTTCTCGAGCGTAAACGTCTGAGCAACGGATTCATTGGATTGATAGAGACGGATTTCTGTTCCGTTGGAATCGCTGGCGCAAGCGATATCGATGGCAAAATCATCATCGATGACAGGCGAAAAGACATATCCGCCGCCAATCTGTCGAGCATGCCATGCAAAGCCCCAAGCGCCATCATCGCCAGTATTCTGCGTAAGACGCGGATGGTCCGAGAAACGAGAGGCATCGTTTGGGTAGCAAAGGTACAACCCCGACTTAATGTTTTTAAAAGCGTATTGACGGCTGCCAAGATCAACAAGGACAAACTGCTGTGCAGCCGTCTCATTTCTCCCATATAACTGTATCGCAGCGCCGGCACTCACCGAACCGCCCGGAACATCGAGCACTCGATGCCCCGACAAAGTCGAGGTAAGAAAGTAGGTACCCGCGTCAAGGGTCGCATATTTTGTCAGATCAACGCCCTCAGCGGAGTCCTCGGATGCACTGTCGAGGTTCTCGTCGCTCGACTCACCCTCCCGGGCAATATCGCTTGAAAGTGAATCTGAAACAGAGCCGGCGGCATCCTCGGTTTGCTCAGTATCTTCGGCGGAAAGCCCAGTCGAAGAAGTCTCGGCAAATGCCGTTGAACCCGAATTGAGCCCGATGGGCAGCGACAGAAGCAGCCCCAGCAAACATCCCACTTGCAATAATGTGCAAGCACGTTTTATATGACGCATGACATCCCCCAGAAAGCCTCGCCAACACCTACGACATAGTGCATCCCCCACGAGCTCGTATTGCTTAAGCATCGCATCATGCAATCCAACATGTGGAAAAAATGCCTAAACTTTTGCTTCATTTAATCGCGGTTTAGCGCAATATGCAACTCTTTGCGTCAAAAGAAGGCGGCTCGCCAAACGCGAGCCGCCTTCTAGCTTAGTAGTTTTAGTAGTTAACTACCTTCGTTCCATAGGGGATGTTGTCATAGATCCATTTAGCGTGATCGGTTGTAAGCCTAATGCACCCAGCCGACGCGCGATGGCCCATCGTGTGATCCATCACATTGAACGTTCCCGTATAACAAGGCTGCGAATGGAATAAATAGTCTCCATAAAACTGCGTGTAGTACCAGCAGGTATATCCGTGTCCAAACGAAATGCCCTTTCCGTAAACAGAGAACTCACCCAGCACCGTTGGCGACCCATTTTTGCCTGGAGCACACTGCCAGAAGGACCAGAGCCTCCAATTACCACGAGAGCCCCTAAAAATACCTGTACGGCATCCAACGGTATCAGTCAAAATTAGCCATTCCGTGTTGCTGTTATACCACTGCGCACGGTTATACATTGCCTGCTGATCGGCAGGCAGCGGCTGCACGTACGTAGTAGCTCTGAAGGTAAACCGCTGCGCCCTTGAATCGTTACTTGCGTGCAGAGTGACGTTCGTTCCGTTTGCGCTGTTGCCTCCAGAAACATCGATTACGAACGCTCCATTCAGAGCGGAAGACAGCTTAAATCCACCGGGTACATAATCGATAAACCAACGCTGGGCAGCACTGCCATTCCTAGACCATTGCTGGATATTGGTTCCAGAAGATGCAGCCCCATCTTTTACGTCAAGAGCCTTGCCACTGGCGGCATTTACGATGTTGTAAGAGCCATCACCGTTACGAGAGAAGTTCCATTTTTGAGCACCCGAATCGTTGTTCTGCCAAATCTGAACGTTTGCACCGTCCGAGTGCGATCCGCCAGAAACATCTAAAACCGATCCCGCGTGAGAAGCCATTCGGATGAAATACGTACCATTGTCGATGGTTGCCGAAGTAGCGCGCAGGCGGAATCTCTGCGCAGCGGAGCCATTGGAGGAGTGGACTTGAATATTGGAAGTCGACGCAAAATTACCGCCCTTCACATCAAGCGAAAGGTCTTGGTCATCCGCCGACACAAACTCAATACCATTGCGATCGATTCGCGCCACCCATTGCTGCACCTTCACATCTGCCGGTGCCATCGTGCAAACATTGGTACCGGAAACAGCAAGTCTGTTAGTTGAGCAAACAGATTCAAACGTATAGGTATTCTTCGCTCCATCCACCTTTTTAAGCAGCCATTTTTGGGCGAAGGAACCATTGCCGGTATAGAGCTGAACGTTAGCGCCGGAGTCAGCGGATGCACCCGCGACATCAATTGCATAGGAGGAATTTGCAGACGGATAGACCTCATAAAGGCCTTCGCTCAGCAGGTCTTCTTGCTCGGCAAAGACAAACGACGTCTGGACAGAATCTCCCGCCGTGGCAACAACCAGATTTGAACCGGACACAGCGAGCATGAGCCCTGTGCCCTTATTGATGAACGAATAGATTCCGTCCTCATTGGCAATGACACTGAAAAGCTGGTTGTCGTTGGGACTTTCATCCCACTGCTGGACATTCGTCCCGGGGACAACGTCACCAGCCGCAACATCGAGCACCTTACCGGAACCAGCATTACGCAGAACATAGTAACCGTCTCGATACTCAGCCTTAAATAGCTGGGACAGCGTGCCATTGCAGGAATATGTCTGAACGTTGCCCCCGTTCTTTAATGAGCCACCGGCAACGTCAAAGGCAACAGCGCCATTTGAAGAGGGTGAAATAACGAACCAGCCCTTGTCTTTCAAAATGTCATCGCACGGACCAACTGACGCAGGGTTCGCGGCAATAAAGGTAAAGCGCTGCGCGGCAGTTCCATTCGAAGCATACAACTGCACGTTTGTCTGAGAGTTCAGCGAGCCGCCGGCAACGTCAAGTGCGCGCTGTTGCCAAACAGCAGAAAGAAGTCGAACGCTTCCATCACCATTCGGTACCGCAATCCACTTTTGTGCATAGTTCGCATCGCCACAAGCCGCGTGCTGCTGGACGTTCGTTCCCAGGGAAGTTGAACCCGCGGAAACATCAAGGACTTTGCCAGACTTTACGTTCGCTATTGTGAGGTAGCCGTCATCGTCATGCGAAACACGCCAACGCTGTGCGGCAGTCGTATTCGATTGATAGATCTGCACGTTTGCACCGCTAGAAGCAGAGCCGCCGACAACATCGAGAACCATTCGAGACAAGTCCGGACCAGCAACGATCGCATAGTCTCCGTCTTTGACGACTGCCCGGTTAACGGAAGCGAGCTTATCGAGCTCGGAACGTACGGCCGTCGGATCCACAAAATAGAAGGATTGGGCTGCTGTTCCATTTGCACTGTATAGCTGAAGTCCTGCGCCGGGCACAATAGAGCCACCGGGGACGTCGGCGACCTTTTGTCCGTTCAAGCCCGACACAATCCGATAGCGCTCGCCGTCTTTCTCGATGATCCACTTTTGGGCCTTGGTTCCATTGGCGGCATAGGTCTGCAGCTTCGTGCCGTTGGCGTCATTGCCGCCCGCCGCATCCAGAACCGCCCCGGCACCATGAATCGCAATGGTGCGATACCCGTCCGACGTAGTTGAGACATCGAACGTTTGAACGCCTGAATATCCGAACTTGTCAAAGGACAGCGACCCGCCGTCTGTGATCAGCGCAAACGAATCATTCGAGGCCAACATAGCATATGTCCCATCAGGAAGGTCAGCGAGATGCGCCGCCGCCCGATCGTCGAGCTGCTGCTGCTCAGTTTTGGCAGGCGTTAGTACCCATCGCTGAGCTGCCGTACCATTTGCCTCATACAACTGCACGGCAGAGCCATTTGCGGCAACTCCACCCGCCACGTCAATGGCAAACGACTGGTTGAGCGCCGAAATAAAGGTGTAGCTGCCATCGGTTTCTTTAATTGCGACCCAGCGCTGCGCAAGGGTGCCGTTATCGGACCAAAGCTGAACGGGATTTCTATTGCTCGCGCTGCCGCCGGGGACATCAAGCGTGCAACCCTTGACAGAAGCAATGACAACAAAGCCATTCTGATCGTGAGACACTCGCCAGACCTGAGCATTCGTCTTGTTCTCACTGTACAACTGCAGCTTTCTGCCAGCAGACGTCGTGCCACCAGGAACATCAAGTACAAAAGTGCTGTTAACCGAAGAGCCAAAAGTGTACAACCCATCCGTAAGGTCATCGACGTGCTCGGAAGCAAGATCATAGACAGACTTGGGCTTTTCCGGTTTCAGAGCATCAGTCGAATCCGATGCATTCGAATCGGACGTACTGTCCACGGACATAACTTCGTTGGTAACGAGCTCGGACTCGTTCAACTGGTCTGCAGCCAGGGAGGCATTTGTATCTTGGCCGGTAGCCACGTTGTCTTCAGCAAATGCGGGAACGAGACAAATTCCCAACAGAAGCACGATAAACACCGAAGCAAACATAGCTTTTCGATTGCCCATGCCTGTCCCCTTTCATACGGTTGCTTACACTCTATGCCAAGAAGCGCGCCCCATCGACGAGAGATTCGTGAGCAGCAGCAGCTTAACCCCGAAAGGCCAATCAGGTTAAAAGCATGTTGCAATAGCACAATCGCGAAATCTCTGCTGCAAAGTCACCATGGATCGGCGCCCAACCAAGCTCGCGGCGGAGCTTGCTAGCGTCTATGGCGTACCGTCGATCATGGCCGGGACGGTCCTTAACCCAATCGATAAAGTCTTCGTCTTTGCCCATTGCTTTAAGAATGGTCTTGAGGACTTCGAGATTGCTGCGCTCGCAATTGGCTCCGACAAGATAGGTCTCCCCGATCCTCCCTTTGGTCAAAATGAGCCAAACAGCACGAGCGTGGTCATCGACATGAATCCAATCGCGTACGTTTAGACCGTCCCCGTACAATTTAGGACACTCCCCGCGCCGGACGCATGCAATCGAATGCGGAATGAACTTCTCGGTGTGCTGATATGGACCATAGTTATTACAGCAATTAGAAATTGTTGCCTGCAGACCATAGGTACGAATCCAAGCTCTCACAAGCATGTCAGATGCCGCCTTGGAGCTTGAATAGGGGCTACTCGGTCGATAAGGAGACTCCTCGGTAAATTTACGCGGATCATCAAGCGCCAGGTCTCCAAACACTTCATCAGTCGAAATGTGATGAAACCTGACATGGTGTCTACGAGCAGCTTCCAAGAGTTGGTATGTGCCCTCGACATTCGTTTTTATAAACGGGCTAGAATCGACAATCGAATTGTCATTATGGGACTCCGCGGCATAGTGAATAATTGCATCGTGCCCGGGAACGACTCGATCAAGCAAATCCGAATCGCAGATGTCACCAACAACAAGCTTAACCCTGTCCTCCGGAAGCCCAGCAATGCCGTCAGGATTAGCAGCATAGGTCAGCTTATCCAGGATGGTGACACGCGCATTTGGAACGTTGTTCACAACATAGCGAACAAACGCCGAACCGCAAAAACCACAACCGCCCGTAATCAGGATGTTCTTGTAATTAGATTCCATACGCGCAGCACTCCCAAGCCATGATAGGTGACCCCTAAACAAACCGCTCGATGCAAGCCTTCAGCCCACGGGTCGATAGATAGAGGCGAACGACGTCGATGAGAGAAACGCCCGCGCCGGCGGCGATTTTTCTTGCCACGTTGCGAACGGCAGTAGCAGAAGGAAGATCCATCCAGCTGGAACCAAAGTACTGTCGGAACTCGCCTTTAACGCTCGCAGCAACCGCGGCATAATCCTCCGCATCCAATCGTGCAAGGTCAAACACAACCAGATCCAAAAACCACGTGACAAGCTCTCCGGGACACAGGTCTAAAAGCCCTCGCCTACCCCAGCGCTCCAGTACTTCATGCAACACCAGCAAATGGGCATCGATCTTGTCCATGCGCTTGGCACCTGCGTTAAATACATGCGTCAGCGACTTTTCCTGCATCACGTAGTGATACAGCTTCTCGGGCGCTAGGACCGTCCTGGCAGACAGCGGATACGATTCAAACTGAAACACAACGTCCTCGGCAAACCGAACTTTTTCGGCAAAACGCAAAGACTCACGCTCAATCAGCTCGCGGGAGTATGCCGCACGCCAGACATAGGGCTGCGCATTCGCAGAAAACAGCAGCGCCGAATCAAACGACTCAAACACGCACGCCTCAGGAGAAAGAAGCTGCTGGATGCGCTTAGAGGCCAGCTCAGCAGGCTCGCACTCAGCTCCAAACACAACGATCTCCGAATGCTCCTCGGCAAACGTACCAACCAAGAACTCGGCAAGATTAGGCTCGACGTAATCGTCCGAATCGACGAAGTCGATAATGTCGCCGCGCGCAACATCCATGCCCGCATTACGGGCAGACGACAGTCCGCCGTTAGATTTCTCGACAACGCGCACGCGAAAATCCAATCGAGCATATTCATCAATAATCGCTGCGGAACCATCCGGCGAACCATCGTTAACAACCACGATCTCGATATCCGGACAGGTCTGCCCCAAAAGAGAGTCAAGACAACGAGGCAGGAATTCCTGGGTGTTATAAACGGGGACGATAAATGAGACCTTCGGGTTTGCCATAACTCCCCTATTTCTTAATTACATCCAGGACGAATGCCGCGACCACGCCCGGGCCACCGACACGCGCATAATGTTTCGCGCGACCCATCGCGCCCGCTCCAGCAAAGTCCGGAGACGCAGCCAGCCACTTTTGTGGATCGTCGACAATGGCCTTGAGATTCGCACGCTTCCACGGCTTTAGGTCACCGAGCTCAAACTCATGTGCCTCAAGCGCGCCGCGGAACTCCTGGGCCATACGGTCCAAAAACTCAGCGTAAAACTTGGGATTCAAGCGAATGTAGCTCCACATATACGAATCGTATTTAATGATATTTGCAAACCTAAGCAGCTTGGCAACGTCCTGCGTAGAGTGCGACTCGGCAAAATCCTTAACAATCCAGCGATGAATCTCGGCATACTCGTCGTTAACACAGTGAACTTTATTAGGCGAATTGACCGAAGAGCCCTCGTTATCCTGGCGATATGAAAGCACGGAATCATGCAGGTAAACCGCGGTATCGGCAAGAGCGAACACCTTAAAGGTAAACGAGGCGTCCTGAAACGCAGCGCCAGGCGTCGGCAAGAAACGAATTGCATTACGGTTCAAGAAGTCTCGACGATACACCGCAGACCAAATCGATGGCTTAAGCGAGAAGGCATCGACGGTATCACTCGGGTGTACCGGCTTGCGGCAGTCCTTAGCTTTAAAGAGCTCCATCAGCTCTCGGCGCTCCTCGGGCTTCGACCAATACAGGTCAAAATTCGCCTTCGCAAAGTCGGCGTTACTGCTCTCGGCTGCCAAGACCAGCTTCTCCAGCGCATCGGGCGCCATAAAGTCATCGGACTCTAGAATGCCCACGTACTTGCCACGCGCCATCTCCAGGCCGCGGTTCATCGAGTCGCCGTAGCCGCTGTTGGCCTTATCAATCATCTTCACACGCGTATCGCGCTCCATATACTCGCGAATAATCGCCGGCGAGTTATCGGTAGAGCCGTCGTTGATGCAGATGATCTCAATGTCCTTGAGCGTCTGCGCCACGGCGGAATCGAGGCACTCGTGCAGGTAGCGCTCAACGTTGTAGATGGGAATTAGCAGCGACAGGACGGGGCTGCCAGAGGAATTAGTAGACAAATGTGCTCCTTAGGAAATACCTGCCGTTAATGGTATCAAAGGGTCGTCCCGCCCGCGGTCGTTTATATAATCTATGGAGCTCGCAGAAGGAAACCGATACGAAAGGATGTCATGCAGCCCAAAGCCGCACGCAACATACCCATCGAAGCTCTGCGCTTAATCGCGATCGCCGGCATCGCGGTATTCCACACGTTTCAGTGGACCTTCCAAGCCGTCTGCGTCGGCTTGCCGGAATACGCGCCACTCACGGTCTTACCTTATTCAGGCATCTTGGGGTTCATCAACCTGCTTGGCTGCTGGGCCAACGAGGTCTTCTTTATGATCTCGGGCTACTTCCTTATTACTTCGGCTGCTCGCGCCTGGAGCGACGGGGCCACATGGACGTCGCAACTTCAGCGGACGACGCAGCGCCTTGGCAAAGTCATCTTGCCCACCGCGTTTTATTGCCTCGCGGCACTCGCATGGTCCACAGCCGCCTCCCCCATTCCCGATGTCTCCTTTCACACGCACTATTGGTACACGCTGGGGCTTGAGTTTATCTGGGTCTATGCCGCCACGGTCTGCATGGCGCCGTTGTTTGCGCTGGCTAAAAACCAACTCGGCAAGAAAAGCCACACAGCAGCAGTTGTCGCCGTCGGCGTCCTCGTTTTTATTGTCAATGGCCATCTGGCGACGCAATACTCGGCAAGCAGCGCTGAGTTTTCTTGGCTGCAGAAGATCATGAGCGCCGTCACCTACGTCGTCGCCTTTTTGATGGGAGGGCTGCTCCGCGACTATACCGGGACGACAACTCCGCGCAAAGCGCGCACCGTCGCCAAACGATTGCTTGCAGCAGTTTTGATCATCACGATCGCCCTGGAAGCCGCACTCTCCGCAACCGGTAATCTGTCGGCAATGGCAATGCTTTCCTATAAGTCGACCTCGGTCGTCTCGTTCGCCCTCGCTGCCACCTCGTTGTTCTTTGCGGCAACCCGCGACAATAAATCGAGTAATCCTCGCGCCGCGAATGTCATCGTCACCTTATCGACCGCCACGCTCGGTTTCTATGTGATGCAGTCGCTCACCAGTAGCCTGTGGCGTCCAGTCTTCAATACGTTGCTCGCAAACATACTGGTCAGCCAAAACAGCCCGGCAGCTATATGTATCGTCACGGGTACCGTCATTAGCATCGTCTTTGCGCTGGCGCTTCTCATCATCGATGCAGCTAGAAGCCTTATCGCTCGCCGGCTCAAGCGACAATAGACACGCTGCCGTCAGACGCTAAAGCCGCTACAGCCATATCAGGTTCCTGCGTTTTATTCAAACCTTGCCAACATGGCGCAGCGACCCTTTACAATAGGTGCCGCCCAACGGACGCATTCGATAGCTTCCGCGCAGCGCTCGCCCGCCGCGCGTGAAAGGATATATTCCCCATGACTTCTACCCTCCCCGCTCCCATCGACAAGCTCGCCATCGTCGTCGTCACGTACAAGCGTCAGGAACTCCTGGCCAACCTGTTCGACTCCATGACCGAGCTCACGGCCGCGCCGTGGCGTATCGTAATCGTCGACAACGAGAATTCGCGCGAGACCGAGGCCATGTGCGCGGCGTTCAACGAGCGCCTGGCCAACCTGTGGGGCGTCGACACCGATCAGCCCGACGCACAGGGCGGAACCGACCGCGTCATCTACGCCCCGCAGCTCGAAAACGGCGGCGGCGCGGGCGGCTTTTCCGCCGGCACCAAATGCGCCTACGATCTGGGCGCCCAGTGGTTTTGGGTCATGGACGACGACGTGCTCGTCATCCCGGAGGGCATCGAGCGCCTGGCCAAGTGGACCGACCGCTACGACGTCATCCAGGGTTCGCGCCTGGACTTTGACGGCGGTGCCTTCTTTTGGCAGTACCAGCTCATCCTTTCGCTTGGTATCCCCAACCCCATCGCTAAGTGGGACCTGGGCCCCGAGGGCTACCGCGCCATGAACCAGCTGTGCTTTGAGGGTGGCCTGTTCTCGCGTCGTGTTGTCGACAAGATCGGCCTGCCCGACGCTCGTTTCTTTATCTACGGCGATGACGCCTGCTATGGCTATGTCGCCAGCCAACACTTCCCTGCCGTCGTAGTCGCCGATGTGGTGCTTAAGCGCGCCCGCGCCGTCTCTAACTGGGATATCGCCGGTAAGCGTCAGCTCAATTCCACCAGTGACACCAATCGCTACTACATCATGCGCAACCGCGGCTACTTGGCCCGCTACATGCAGATCTACGGTGATTACCACCCCATTTTGTTCCGTTTGGGCAATGTGGCGACCTTCTGCAAGGAGTTTATCCGCCTTGCCGCCGTCGACAAGTGCTTTAAGACCGGCATTCCGGCGCTGCGCCGTGGCATGAAGGATGCCCGCAAGATCGTACGCGACCCCAACTGGAAGCCCATGCCGCCCATGAAGGAAACCGAGTAAAGCCGGCCCTCCTATAACTTCTGACATGCGACGGCAACTCGTTGTCCATCAAAGCCAAACCCCCAGCGTATGCGGCCCACGGCAGGACGTGGCACGCGAATGTCGTCGAGACCGCTCCGCTCGATATCGAGCAATGCCTGTACCGACAGAAGCTCTAGGCCCAACGCATCGACATCGGGGTCGTACAGCATGCTGACCGAGATCAGCGGGCGGCTATCCAATATGCCAAGTGTATCTACCGCATCAAAGGTATTGACGGTCGGAAACACCTGGAAACCCCCAAGCTCCGAACCGTGCGCTCGTTTTGTAACAGGGTCGGCATACCCAGGCAACCCAAAACAAAGACCCTGCAGTGCCAAACGAAAAGCCAGCGGCAAATCCGACACGTCTCCATTGACGCCCAAGTCATCAATAATTGCGTCCAAAGCTCGCCTAACTGCACGCTCGTCTCCGCGGCAAAGACCCTCTTGGAAATCATCGATAGTCTCGGCACTCTCGGCAGCGCACTCGAACCATTCGATAATCACAAGACGCAGCGCATACCGGAGCTCGTTATTGGGAAGGCGCAGGGAGCGGGCCAAATTGCCGCCCGTCTGGTGATCGGTCGCATCTGTCGTCAGGAGTCCACTCAAATACAAATCGGTCCAAATACCTTCCGCTGTCCCGGCATCAGGCTTCACGGCGTCTATGCACAGCGGCGCCTCAACACAGCCATACGGATTAAGCAAATCAAACATTGCCGCAAGCCATCTCAAATCCCAGGCGCCCACAGTCTCGTTCAGACAATCGGCATAGCAACATACATCAAAGCGGGTTGGCGGCAGGCAGCCCCGAGCCAAGAACTCAACCACACGAGCCGGGTTCGAACAATAGAACCCGCCAAACCGGTAGCCTTCGAACCATTCGCGTGCGCAAGCCAGTCTGTCGCTCTGGCCAGTGTAATCTAGCAGCGCCCTGTTTTCGGCATCCGAAAAACCAAAGCGGCGATCGCACCAGCTCGACAAGGGCGAAGCCAAACAATACGGGCAGTTGCGATGCGCAAGTGCCGCCCGTGCGGGGCCGGGTCGCTCCCCCATCAAGCAAACCAGCCGCAAAGAATCGGTCGAGGCGACAATGCCGTCAAAGAGCAGGCGGTCAAGCAACTCGATAAAGCACGAGCCATAGGCGGCCTGCACCTGCATATGATTCGAAAACGCCGCGTCATACCCATCAACCAGCAGCACAACCTGTTCATCACATGCCATACGGAGGAGCTCGATTAACACGCCAAGAGCCGAATCGATCTCATCAGGAGCGGCAACACCGCGCGCTACGCGCTCGATATGGCGCACGTCGCCGCGCGCTAAATCGGGAACTTCCAGCAGCGGCAACAGACGAGCGCACTCACGAGCGACGGCATCGCGCATGGCGGCCTCGGCATCGGCGCCTCGATAGGAGGAAGCAGAAAAATCCAAAGCAATGACCGGATAGCGTGCATACTCATCACGATAGATGCCATCTTCTGCGTCCCATATTTGGCTACCGATGAACAGATTGACGTTAGACGAGCCGGGCACAGGACGCTCCAGATAACATTTGAGCATGGAGAGGTTCATACTCTTGCCAAAACCATGAGGCCGACAACAGAGCGCCACAGTCGATTCGCAATCTAAGATATCGGCAATAAACATGGTCTTATCAACTAAAACACAATGATCGGCGGCGTCGGCAAAATCATGAATATCAATCGGCAGAACAGCATTTCCGCCGGGATTGAGCAACTTCACGTCAAAGGTGTTATCAATATCATACATTGCCTGTTCAGACACCGTTTTATCTCCCCTTTTATAATAACGATGCCATTTTAGCGACCATCTTGATAACAATTTTATTGTTCAACAAATGATTCGGGTAACGGTAGAAATGACTCCATAAGGGGGGCATAACAAAACGATTCGCAACAAATAGGGGTCCGGTGTTATCGCATCGGGCCCCTATTCGAATCGCGAAGGCAAAACAATCGCTGAGAGCCTACTTTTGGGCGTCTTTCTCCGCATCGTCTTTGTTTTGCTGATCAAGTTTATGCTTACCGCTCACAATAGACGTAGCGCCCAATGTGGCCAAGCTCGCGCTGGCAAGGCTCGCCATCAAAATCAAGTCACCCGTCTTGGGCATGCTGCCCTTAGAGGACTCAGTCGTCGTGGCTGAGGCAGTCACGACCTTGGTCTTACCCTGGTTCTGGTCGGCGCCATCATCAGCCAGGCCCTTGGACCCATTGTCGTCCGCGTGCTTGCCATCCTTATCAAGGCGGGGATCTTTCGATTCCACACCGTCAACTTCCGTGCCCTTGTCAGAATCAGACCCCTTAGAACCCTCGTCCTTCGAATCGCCCTTAGCATCCTCGGTCTTTTCCGTAGCGCCCTGGTCGGAGCCATCCTTCTTGGAAGACGAGCTGCTGTTGATGTCAACCATCAGCGAGGAGCCAAACATGGAGCCAAGTTGTTCGCTCGCAGAGGGTTTGCCATTCGTCGACGAGTCGCTCGAACCGGCAGTCGATCCACCGGCGGAAGAACCAGACCCTGCCGCAGCATCTGCGGAATTCGAAGGCGAGGCAGACCCCGCGCTGCCGCCCGATGCGACATCGCCATTTCCGTCGCTTGCTCCGGCATCGTATGAAGGAGCATCGACGGTATCCTCGTCAGCACCATTGGTATCGGCACTAGGCCCAGAGGGAGCAACGGGAGCGGCGGGCGCCTGGCTAGGCGCTGGTGTCACGGGCTTGGGCTCAGGCTCGGGTTCAGGCTCGACCGGCGGCGTCGCCGCGGCCTCGTCCTCGGTAATATAGACCAGGCAATCCTTAAGCTCGTTCTTGTAACGGTTCTTCCAGCCCTCGTGATATTGCGGCTGGCTCGAGTACTTACGGGCAACGTTATTGACCACGCTGCTGGAAAGCGCCGTCACAAATTCACGGTCGGTCATATCGTTTGTAAGATTTGCCCAGCGGAAAAAGTCCTGGCAGCCATAGGTGCCGCACATGTTGGTGATGCTCCACACCATACCCTTGACGCAATCGGCGCGGCCAGAGATATCAATACCAAGCGCGCTCTTGAGCCAGGCCTCGGTCACCGCGTAATAGGAGTTGTATGCATATGAATCTTGCAGCGCCGAGAACTCAGCCGGATCGGCGTTATAGGCGCCCTGGAAGGCCTCCTGTGCAATGCGGCCCAGCTCCGTCAGCTGACCGTTCGAATACATGGGGTTGCTTGCGTTGGAGATATCGCCCCCGCGGTCAATTGCAGACTTAAGCATGCCGTACTTGGCAGGATTGTAGTTATAGACCTGCTTCATAAACGGGACGAGCGACCAGCGTCGGTCAAACTGGTAGTAACCGAGCGCGTTGTAACCATCGCCGTACGAAAAGCCCTGGTTATAGTTGCCGTGGCTCTCATACTTGGTAAAGTACTTCATCTCGCTGGTCACATTGACAAACGAGACGCCTTGGACCGACCTCAGCACGCCCGAGAAAGACTGCTGGGTATAAAGACCCTTATCGATATCGGTGGCATCCGAGGCAACGCCCGGCGTGGGCTCATCCGCAGCAGCGGGCGCGGGCGCGGCAACGGCGCCAAACGAAAGAGCCAGCGTCAATCCGGCAACAATCGCAGAATGCTTGGGCTGCATAAGATCCTCCTTGCATTGGTGTAGTTAAAGTGCAGTTTGCAAAGATAGATTTAAGTATCGCAGCAAGACCGATGTCGTACAACAACAACTCGACAAACGGTAACGCCCTCCGCGAAATCTTGAGGAATTGCGCTCGAGTTACAGCTTGATATCGAAGTTAATCTCGGGCACGGCCGCCAAGTCGGCCAACGTCACGCCGTCGACGTACTTTTCAATCACGTCGTCCAGACCGCGCCAGAACTTCACAGTAGAGCACAGATCGCTGCGAGTGCAGTTGTTATCGATGCCATCGCATGCGACGGGCGCCGTGCTGCCCTCGACGGCGCGCAGTATATCGCCGGCTCGCACCTCGGCCGGGTCCACGGCCATCATGTATCCGCCGCCCTTGCCGCGCACACTCTTGAGCAGGCCCGCCTTCATAAGCGGACGGACCAGCTGCTCCAAATACTTTTGCGAAATATGCTCACGGTCGGCAATCTCGCGCAGGGCGATTTTGCCCTCGGCGTCACCGAGCGCCGCGATATAAATCATCAAACGGAGGGCATAGCGGCCCTTAGAAGAAATGAGCATACCTACCCTCCCGGTGCGCTTGAGAAAAAATCATCAGCAGAGTTTGCCCCAGATGCCAAGCGTGTGGGACAGACGATCCCGACTATTATGTCCCACATCTGAAAAGTCGAGTGGATTAGTCGGGTTTTCCCTTGACTAACGCCGAACCCATAGTAACTTTATTCCGAGAAGATTCCTAGGGTTTAGTACACCTATGAGTACACCATAAACAGAGAGGGACAGCATGAGCGCAAATCCGCTGCTTTCCATCGAAGGTCTGACCGCCTCCGTGGACGAGAAGACCATCCTCCACAACGTCAACCTCAACGTCGCCGCCGGCGAGACCCATGTGCTGATGGGGCCCAACGGCGCCGGCAAGTCCACCCTCGGCCACCTGGTCATGGGCGATCCCGTCTACACCGTGCAGAACGGCCGCATCGTCTTTGACGGCCAGGACATCACCGAGCTCACCACCGACAAGCGTTCGCGCGCCGGCCTGTTCCTGAGCTTCCAGGCTCCGGTCGAGATCCCGGGCGTGCCGCTGTCGAGCTTTTTGCGCGCCAGCATCGCCGGCCGCCCCGGCCTGGAGATGAAGGGCAAGGAATTCCGCCGTCGCGTCAAGGAGCTCGCGGCCGAGCTCAACATGGACACCGCCTACCTCAACCGCGAGCTGGGCGTGGGCTTCTCGGGCGGCGAGAAAAAGAAGGTCGAGATGCTCCAGCTTCTGCTGCTGCAGCCCAAACTCGCCATCCTGGACGAGACCGACTCCGGCCTGGACGTCGACGCCCTGTCCACCGTCAGCCACGGCATGGACGCCTACCGCAAGAGCTGCAACGGTTCCATGCTCATCATCACGCACAACACGCGCATCCTGGAGCACCTGGATGTCGACCGCGTCCACGTTATGGTCAAGGGCCACATCGTGCGCGAGGACGACGCCTCGCTGATCCCCTGGATCGACAAGAACGGCTTTGAGACCTTCGAGCGCGAGGCCGCCGAGCAGCGCGCCCAGGCCGAGGCCGTCGCTGCCGAGCAGCAGGCGTAAAGGGGCGACGCAATGACCAAGAACCGCACCGAGGTCGCGGACATCGACCGCAGCCTCTACGACTTCACCTATGGCGAGGAGGGATTCGAGCGCCTCGACGCCGGCATCACGCCCGACATCGTGCGCGAGATCAGCGCCAAAAAGGACGAGCCGCAGTGGATGCTCGACCTGCGCCTCAAGTCCCTCGAGATCTTCAACCGTTTTCCCGACCCAACGTGGGGCCCCTCCATCGAGGGCCTGGACATGGACAACATCGTCACCTACGTCAAGCCCAACACCGACCAAAAGCACGACTGGGAGTCGGTGCCCGACGACATCAAGAACACCTTTGAGCGCCTGGGTATCCCCGAGGCCGAGCGCAGCTACCTGGCGGGCGTCGGCGCGCAGTACGACTCCGAGCTCGTCTACCACAACATGCAGGACACGGCGTCCAAGATGGGCATCGTCTACTCCGGCATCGAGGAGGCCCTGCACGACCCGCAGTGGGAGCCGCTCATCCACGAGAAGTTTATGACGCTCATCCCGCCCACCGACCACAAGTTTGCGGCCCTGCATGGCGCCGTATGGTCGGGCGGGTCGTTTGTCTATGTGCCCAAGGGCACCAAGCTCGATTTTCCGCTGCAGAGCTACTTCCGCCTCAACGCCAAGGGCGCCGGCCAGTTTGAGCACACGCTCATCATCGTCGAGGACGATGCCGACCTGCACTTTATCGAGGGTTGCTCCGCGCCCAAGTACAACGTGGCCAACCTCCACGCCGGCGCTGTGGAGCTCTTTGTGGGCAAGCGCGCACACCTGCGCTATTCGACCATCGAGAACTGGTCCAAGAACATGTACAACCTCAACACCAAGCGTGCGCGCGTGGACGAGGACGGCGACATCGAGTGGATCAGCGGCTCCTTCGGCAGCCACGTGGGCTACCTCTACCCCATGAGTGTGCTCAACGGCCGCCGCGCCCGCTCGAGCTTTACCGGCATCACCTTTGCCGGCGCCGGCCAGAACCTCGATACCGGCTGCAAAGTCGTACTCAACGCGCCCGAGACCTCGGCGACCGTCGAGACCAAGGGCATCTCCAAGAGCGGCGGCATCCAGACCTTCCGCAGCTCTATCGTGGCCACGCCCAAGGCCGAGGGCTCCAAGGCAACCGTGAGCTGCCAGTCGCTCATGCTCGACGACCAAAGCCGCTCCGACACCATCCCCGCCATGGACATCCGCGCCAAGAATGTCGACATCGGCCACGAGGCCACCATCGGCCGCATCGGCGACGACAAGGTGTTCTACCTGATGAGCCGCGGCATCTCGGAGGAAGAGGCCCGCACCATGATCGTCAACGGCTTTGCCAACCCGGTCTCCAAGGAGCTGCCGCTTGAGTACGCCGTCGAAATGAACAACCTGATCAAGCTCGAGATGGAAGGAGCGATCGGATAATGAAACAGACCACCAACACCGCTGCTACCACGCTCGAGCAGGTCAATGCAATGCCGGCCGCCACTTGGGGCTGGCTCAAGATGAACCAGACCAAGCTCGAGCTTTCGGACGAACTTGCTGCCGCTCCCGCCGAGGCCGTTGAGGTCGAGGGCCTGGACGAGCAGATCCATGGCACGGCCGAAGCCTTCGACGCCGCCATGGACGCCATGGCCGAGCGCTTCCCCGAGCGACGCACCTCAGCCCCCGGCGACGCCGCCGACCGCGCCCGCATCACACCCGAGACCGAGCTCGACGTGCCCGCCACCTCTGTCTACCAGGCCGGCGCCATCAAGCTCGAGGAGGAGCTCTCCCCCGCCGAGGCCTTCGAAACCGGCATGGGCGAGGCCGCCTACACCTATCTGGCCGACCATGCCACCAAGCGCATCGTCATCGATGTGCCCGCCTACGGTCGTGCCACGGTCACCGTGCGCGTGAGCGGCGTCGATGCCGCCGCTGCCATCGCCGCCATCGATGTCGTCGCCCGCCCGCAGGCAACGCTCGACCTGCAGATCGCCCTGGACTCCCCCGTTACCGGCGAGGGCGTCGTGGGCTCCGTGCTGCGGGTGTGTGCTCACGAGTACGCCACCGTCAACGTTGCCTGTACGCAGACGCTCGACGACAGCTGGATCGCGCTCGACGACACCGGCCTGTTCCTGGACGAGGGCGCGCGCGTCAACGTGCAGCACACCGTACTGGGTGCCGGTGCCAGCGCCACCGGCCTTGCCGGCGACCTGCTGGGCGACACCGCCAAGGTTACGATCGATACCGATTACCTGGGTGCCCGCCAGCAGGTGCGCGACTTTAACTACGAGCTTCGCCACCGCGGCCGCAAGACCGAGTGCGAGATCGACGCCAACGGCGTGCTGACCGGCACGTCCAAGAAGGTCTACCGCGGCACCATCGACCTCGTGCACGGCTGCAAGGGTGCCGTCGGCACCGAGCGCGAGACGGTGCTGTTGGCCAACAAGGGCGTCGACAACAAGACCGTCCCCGTCATCCTCTGCGACGAGGACGACGTTTCCGGCAACCATGGCGCCACCATCGGCCACGTCCGCGACGAGCAGCTGTTCTACCTCGCCTGCCGCGGCCTTGACCAAAACGCCGCCGAGGACCTGTTCATCCGTGCCAAGCTGGAGGACGCCGCGCTTTCCGCCGCCGACGAGCGCATCCGCGCCGCCGTCGTCCGCTTGGGCAACAACCTGATCGATAACTTTGAGGAGGAGCTCGCATGATCGACACCGAGCACGTTAAATGCGATACCTGTACTGCCCCCGAGCCCATGGAATTCGACGCCAGCGATGAGGCCTCGCGCGGCTGGCCTACCGTCGACATCGAGACCAACCCCTACAAGGCGCAGTTCCCGCTGTTCCAACAGCACCCCGAGATCGCCTTCCTCGATAGTGCCGCCACCGCGCAGCGCCCCGCCTGCGTGCTCGACGCCGAGCGTGACTTCTACCAGCGTATGAACGCCAACCCCCTGCGCGGCCTGTACTCGCTGTCCGTCGAGGCCACCGAGGCTATCGCGAAGGTGCGCCAGCAGATCGCTGACCTCATCGGCGCCTCCCAGGCCAACGAGATCGTCTTCACCCGCAACACGAGCGAGTCGCTCAACCTGGTCGCCAAGAGCTTTGCGCCCACGGTGCTCGAACCCGGCGACGAGGTCGTCATCACCATCATGGAGCACCACTCCAACCTGATTCCGTGGCAGCAGGTCTGCCGCGAAACCGGCGCCAAGCTCGTCTACCTCTACCCCACCAAGACCGGTCAGCTCACGACCGAGGAGGTTCTATCCAAGGTGGGCCCCAAGACCAAAATCTTGGCCGTGGGTCAGATCTCTAACGTGCTGGGCGTCGAGAACCCGGTCAAGAACCTCGGCAAGCTCGTGCACAAGTACGGCGGCTATCTGGTCGTCGACGGCGCGCAGTCGCTGCCGCACATGCCGGTCGATGTGGCCGATCTGGGAGCCGACTTCTTTGCCTTTAGCGCACACAAGGCCATGGGCCCCATGGGCATTGGCGTGCTGTGGGGCAAGATGGATCTGCTCAACGCCATGCCGCCCATGCTTACCGGTGGCGAGATGATCGATTCGGTCACCGAGCAGGACGCCGCCTGGGCGCCCGTCCCCGAGAAGTTCGAGGCCGGTACGCAGGACGCCGCCGGCATCTTCGCCACGGGCGCGGCGCTTGATTACCTGGTCAACACGGTGGGCTACGAAAACATCCAGGCCCGCGAGCAGGCACTCGTCCACTACCTGATGGGCGAGCTCATGCAGCTCGACTTTGTCCAGATCATCGGCTCCATCTATTGGGACAACCACCACGGGGTCGTGAGCTTTAACGTCAAGGGCATCCACCCTCACGACGTCGCGAGCATCATGGACATGGACGGCGTCTGCATCCGTGCCGGTCACCACTGCGCGCAGCCGCTGCTCACCTGGCTGGGCGTCGAGAACCTTGCCTGCTGCCGCGCCAGCGTGGCCTTCTACAACGACAAGGCCGATATCGATAAGTTCATCGCCGGCCTGTATCACGTTTGGAGTACGTTCAATGGGTAATCTGTACACCTCCACCACGTTTATGGAGCACAACTCCCACCCCGACTACAAGTACGAGATGGATGCCCCCACGCACGAACACGACGGCATCAACCCCAGCTGCGGCGATGAGCTCACCCTGCAGCTGCGTGTCGAGAACGATGTAATCGAGGAGGCTTCCTTTACCGGGCACGGCTGCGCCATCAGCCAGGCCAGCGCCGACATCATGGCCGACCTCATCACGGGCGAAACGGTCGAGGAGGCTCGTCGTCTGGCAGAGCTTTTCCTCGCCATGATCCGTGGCGAGGAGCTCTCCGAGGAAGACTTGGAAGACCTAGACGAGGCCGCTCAGCTCCAGGACATCTCACACATGCCCGCCCGCGTCAAATGCGCCGAACTCGCCTGGCGCACCCTCGACGGCATGCTCGAGGGTCAGGCTAACCAGTAACGGATGCCCCGAATCCAAGGTTTTTGATTGCCGAGCCGCCCGATACGGGCGGCTCGGCTTTTTCATAACGAGCGCACGCGCAGCCACGCTTCCGGCGCCCAATCTGTCATTTATCGCACGGCCAACCGCAAGCACAAGCGTTTTTCACAGTACATAAGGCTTGCCACAGGGCCACGGGGCACGCCGAGCAAAGCGCCAGGCACCGTCCTACTAGGCTCCGGCTCGCCTCCTGCCTGCCGCAGACGGGTCCCATAGGGTGCGGCGTGCATTTTTGCGAGTATTCAGCACGCCAAGCTATGTGCATACAAATCACGAGCATAAATTAGCGCCTTCGGGCGCGTATATATTGCGTTTTAGAACAGGCATTACGGTCTACGGGGACGCAAACGCGTGCTTCGGGGCGTATTGGCAGACAAATAATTGTCTCGGGGCCCGCAAGTTGCAAGGTTATAGCAGTTCCGACAGCACTACGATGCTGAAAACTCCGCTTTTTGCACGGCGTGGACGGGGGTAGGCACGGGCAAAACCGGACTGAGCTATTGTTTTATGCAAGACGGCAATCATTCTATGCATATTTAGAAGTGTAGTTAACGTCCAAGCATTTAGAATGATGGTCCCAGTGGGCAGACAGCCCTATCCCAGGCTGTCATCAGTCCGCACCGCCGTTCGAGCACGGGCGCGCACAATACGAGAAGCGGTGCTTTTGCTTATCCCCGTATACCGCTCAATTTGGCGCACCGTAAAACCAGCATCGTGCAAGCCAAGAATAACGATATTGCGCTGCGCCGGCGGCGCCGCTTTAACCCTCTGGAGCGCAACCCCGAATCCCTTCGCCAACTCATCGGCAAAGACGCGCCGCTCCAACTCCATCTCTACCAAATCGCGCATCGCCGGATCGCCGCCGTCGGGCGTCGAAAGCGAATAGGCAATAAAGGCTTTGGCAGAACCAAAAAGCTCAAGCACGCAAGAAGGATCGGAAAATCCCCTCGTAGCATCTGCCTCGTCACCGTCGTAAACGCGCAGATGCTCCGCAAAGCTGCTCCAGGGATAACGCTCAATTAGGTTGATGCCCGCATCCTGCGGATCGGCGTGAACGGAGCGAACAGCCTCCATCACCTGCCGGTCGGTATCGAGCGAACAGCGCTCAAAACGTTCCCGGAACAGGCAGCCCGATCGCCCGGTACGCTTATTGAACCGACGAGCATACGTCAACAGCAGGCGTTGCATGGCTGCACTCATGTTGTCCTCATAATCCAGAAGTACCAGATCCACATGGTCGCCCATGAGGCACCACGCCACAATCGTTACCTGGGCATCGCGGCAGCAGTCGCGCATCAGCTCCAAAAACTCCCACCGGTCCTCGTCGCTCTCAAAGATCAGCTGACTGCCCATACCGCGGGCACAGACATGGTAAAAACCGGTGATCGTTTTCCAAACACGCTGCATGGCGCTCCCTTCGCCGGGACCTGCTTACCGTCCAATACATCACGATTGAAACGTGCCATCAAAACATTCACGCAAAATGGCACCCGTCGACGGTAAAAGGCGGCACACCGACGGCGAATGGCATCATAACCACAGGCTAGACACCGCAACAGGGGCAAGAACTAACCAATAACTTGACCAGAACTGACCCCCTAAAACGTATCGCATAACCGCAACCAAGCTTGTTAAATCGTTTCAATTGAAAGTTCCGCGCTTCTCGTTACGAAAACTGCGCCGTTCGCCGAATATTCCGTGCATTTCGCGGTATTATAGGGGCTGCATGTCATGTCCCTTTCGAAGGGTCGCCCGGCAATCACCAGCCACGACCTCCAGACGGGACGCCAATACGATAGAGAGGAGAGGCATGCAGTACTCACAGGAAGTGGAGAACATGTGCCCCGTTGCCAAGGGTGCATACCACGGCCCCGCACCCATCCCCGAGGAGGGCAAGTGGGTCCAGGCTAAGGAGATTTCCGACATCTCCGGTCTTACGCACGGTGTGGGTTGGTGCGCACCTCAGCAGGGCGCCTGCAAGCTCACGCTGAACGTCAAGGACGGCATCATCGAGGAGGCCCTCGTTGAGACCATCGGCTGCTCGGGCATGACCCACTCTGCTGCCATGGCTTCCGAGATCCTTCCCGGCAAGACCATCCTCGAGGCCCTCAACACCGACCTCGTCTGCGACGCCATCAACGTTGCTATGCGCGAGATCTTCCTGCAGATCGTTTACGGCCGCAGCCAGACCGCGTTCTCCGAGGGCGGCCTGCCCGTGGGCGCCTCCCTCGACGACCTCGGCAAGGGCCTTCGCTCTCAGGTCGGCACCATGTTCGGCACCAAGGCCAAGGGCGCTCGTTACCTCGAGCTCGCTCAGGGCTACGTCACCCGCATGGCTCTCAACGACAAGAACGAGATCATCGCGTTCGAGTTCCTGAACCTCGGCAAGTTCACCGACGCCGTCAAGGCCGGCAAGACCCCCGAGGAGGCCATCGCTGGCGCTATGGGCCACTATGGTCAGTGGGAGAACGCTGCCAAGTACATCGACCCGCGCACCGACGAGGAGACTCACTCCGTCGCCAGCGTGTTCCCGGTTCACGAGTAGAAAGGGAGGGAAATAACTATGACTGTTACGTTCGAAGGTTACGAGCGCCGCGCTGACAAGATCAACAAGTGCCTCGCCGACAACGGCATCGCCTCCCTCGAGGAAGCTCTGCAGATCTGCACCGATAAGGGCTTCAACCCGCGTGAGATCGTCAACAACACCCAGTCCATCGCCTTCCAGAACGCCGAGTGGGCCTACACCCTCGGCTGCGCTCTCGCTGTCAAGCGTGGCGCCAAGAACGCTTCTGAGGCTGCCGCCATCATCGGCGAGGGCATCCAGGCCTTCACCGTTCCCGGCTCCGTCGCCGAGGACCGCAAGGTCGGTCTGGGCCACGGCAACCTGGGCGCTATGCTGCTCTCCGACGACACCGAGTGCTTCGCCTTCCTGGCCGGCCACGAGTCCTTCGCTGCCGCTGAGGGCGCTATCGGCCTGGCTCTGAACGCCAACAAGGCTCGCAAGAAGCCGCTGCGCGTTATCCTCAACGGTCTGGGCAAGGACGCCGCCCAGATCATCGCCCGCATCAACGGCTTCACCTACGTGAAGACCCAGTTCGACTACTACACGGGCGAGCTCAAGGTTGTCGAGACCATCCCCTACTCCGATGGTCCCCGTGCTGCCGTTAACTGCTACGGCTCCGACGACGTCCGTGAGGGCGTTGCCATCATGTGGCACGAGAACGTCGACATCTCGATTACCGGTAACTCCACCAACCCCACGCGCTTCCAGCACCCCGTCGCTGGCACCTACAAGAAGGAGCGCATCGAGGCTGGCAAGAAGTACTTCTCCGTCGCCTCTGGTGGCGGCACTGGCCGTACCCTGCACCCGGACAACATGGGCGCCGGCCCTGCCTCCTACGGCATGACCGACACCATGGGCCGTATGCACTCCGACGCCCAGTTCGCCGGTTCTTCCTCCGTGCCTGCGCACGTCGACATGATGGGTCTCATCGGCATGGGCAACAACCCCATGGTCGGTGCCACCGTCGCCTGCGCTGTCGCCGTCGAGGAGGCCCTCAAGGCCTAATCGCGCCCGCGCGATGCTCATATAGTTGAGCTTCGGAGCCGCTATCCACCCGGGTAGCGGCTCTTTTTGTTTGCACTGCCGCAGGGTTGCTAATGCCGATATATCAGTTGGGACGAAATACGAGATGTGATGAGATGGAGCGTCAGAGCGTCCATAACGCCCATCTGCCATATTTGCCCTTTACCGATTTGCCGAGTCTTTTCGGCCTCATTGCCGATCACCCATGCGACAATGCGCCGGACGAGAAAGGAATCCGATGGAATCGACTGATGTACTGGTAATAGGATCTGGCATTGCGGGCCTTTGTGCCGCCATAGAAGCGGCACGCGCGGGCGCGACCGTTGCCGTCGCAAGCGCCGGCAAGACCATGAGCGGATCGAGCTTCTTCCCGGGCACCTGGGGCCTTGGCCTTATTGGCCCCATCGACGAAGACGACGAACAGGACCTCATCGACACCATCCAGACCGTGGGCGGCGGTGTCGCCGACCCTACGCTCGTCCAGACGTTCGTCCACGGCATTCCCCAGGCCATCCAATGGCTCGAGCAGGATCTAGGTATTAAGCTCCAACGCCCGCAAAGCGCCGAGAGCGCCCAGCAAAAGCAATTTATCCCCTGCTTTGACCATAAGACACGCATGTGGCGCGGCCTCACCCGCAAACCCCTCGAAGACGCGTGTACGGCCCAGATCGACTCGCTCGGCATTCGCCTGCTCCCCCGCCACGAGCTAATCGACCTTGTTGAGGACACGACCGGAAAGATTATCGGCGCCGTACTCTACGACCGCACAAACAAGCATCTCGTACCTATGGCAGCCAAGGCCACCATCATCGCTGCGGGCGGCACGGGTGGCCTGTTCGAGCGAAGTCTCACTTCCGCCGACGTGCTCAGCTCCTCGCAGGCCATCGCGCTGGCACACGGCGCAACGCTCACTAATATAGAGTTCATGCAGATGATGCCGGGCTTCATCGAGCCCAAGCGCAACCTTGTCTTTAACGAGAAGACCTGGCGCTACGTACATGTAGACCAGCCGGTCGATATCGCCGACGACAAGCTGGACGATCTACTTGAGCAACGCTCCGGATATGGTCCCTTCACCTCGCGCTTGGCCTCCCGCGCCATCGATCTTGCCATCGATCAAGCGGGTGCTGAAGGTCTGGCGCTCCACTACGATTTCCCCCGCGAGGACGTCCCCGAGTTTGTGCAGACCTTTGCCACCTGGCTACAAGACGAGCACGGCATCGCGCCGACCGACGAGATGCGTGTGGCGATGTATGCCCACGCCGCCAATGGCGGCATCAAAATCGACAAGACCGCGTACACGGGCGTTGAGGGCCTCTATGCCTGCGGCGAGGCGACAGGCGGCATGCACGGGGCCGATCGCATTGGTGGCCTGTCAAGCGCCAACGGCATCGTGTTTGGGCGCATCGCAGGCGCCTCGGCAGCCCAAGCAGCACAGAATGCACCTGAGGTGGCCCCAAAGGCGGATGTCGCCCTCCCCCAGCATGGCATTGCCACAACAGACGCCGAGCGCCTGACCCGCGGCCTTAAGCACACGATGAGCACCTACTGCATGATCAACCGCACCGAAGGGGGCCTATCCAAGGCACTACACGAGCTTGAGGGCTTGAAGACGGAGGCAACGACCTTGAGCACGCAGAAAGCCCAGGACAGCGAAATCGCAGCCCTCGCCCGCCTGCAATCGCAGATTCAGCTGGCAGCGGAAATGGTCAAAGCCATGCGCAAACGGACCGAAAGCCTCGGATCGCACTATCGAGCGGACTAAACTGGACACTCATCTAAAGCAGAACACAACTAATCGATATCTATGGGCCCCGTGAGCACGAGGTGGCACGGGGTCCATTCGTGTCCGCACGGCAGCGTATTCTTATTCTGAATACAGAGCAGGCAAAACCCGCACAGACAATAGACCAGCGGGGAGGAGATATGGACAGTCGTGATATCGAGAAGTGGCGTGTCAAACTTGATAGCTCCGCCAATGTGGAAGACGGCGTTGAGTATTGGCTCGCACGCGATTTAATGGAACCCATGGGGTACACTCGATGAGAGAACTTCGCCAAAGTTGTTAAGAGGGCAAAAGTCTCGTGCGAAACAAACAAAACTCCAGTTGATTCCCATTTTCGTGATACCACGAAAATGGTAACAGCCGGTGTCGCCGCTCGCGCGGTTAAAGACTACAAACTTACTCGCTATGCATGCTATTTAATCGCACAGAACGGAGATTCAAACAAGCCAGAGATCGCGCTCGCCCAGGCATACTTTGCCGTGCAGACGCGCCGCCAAGAGCTCATAGAACAGCGCTTCGCAGAGATTCAGCGCTTGCAGGCGCGCCACTCGCTATCCGATTCAGAGAAACAGCTCTCGGGTATTGCGTTCAAACGCGGCGTGGACTCCAAAGGATTCGCGATCATCAAGTCGAAGGGCGATGAAGCGTTATTCGGCGGCAGAAGCACGGCGGAAATGAAGCAGCAGCTCGGCGTACCCAAGAGCGCGGCATTGGCGGACAGATTAGCCGATGTCCTCATCAAAGCAAAGGACCTTACGAACTCGATGACGGCCTTCAACGCCGAGGAACACGACCTGTACGGTCTGGACCAGATCAAGCAAGAGCACGTCGAGAATAACACAAGCGTACGTGGCAGCCTCATCGACCGTGGAATTGTCCCCGAGAATCTACCGCCTGCCGAGGATACAAAGAAGCTCGAACGTCGCGTGAAAGCAGACGAGAAAAAACTCAAGGGGGGCACAGACGGATTCACCGACCCCCAGGGCAGGCTCGACTTGTAAAGCGTCTGTGCCCTTTCGGGTTCGACCCCATGCGAGGTCAACAAAAAAGACGGCCAACTTTCGCTGACCGTCTTAACATGCTTTGGTGGGCCGTCAGGGGGTCGGCCTGCTGCGCAGGCGGCCGCTGCGGCGCTTCGCGCCTTGCGCGCTGCGCTGGTAAATGCTCACGCATTTCCTCAGCTCCGCGCCCTTTCGGGTTCGACCCCATGCGAGGTCAACAAAAAAGACGGCCAACTTTCGCTGACCGTCTTAACATGCTTTGGTGGGCCGTCAGGGGGTCGAACCCTGGACCTTGGGATTAAGAGTCCCCTGCTCTACCAACTGAGCTAACGACCCAAAGCTAAAGTCCGTAGTAGCGGACTTTAGAGGAGATATCGTGTGGTGGGCCGTCAGGGGGTCGAACCCTGGACCTTGGGATTAAGAGTCCCCTGCTCTACCAACTGAGCTAACGACCCGATATCAACACGAAGCAAGAACTGGGGTGGGTAAAGGGACTCGAACCCTCGACCTACGGGACCACAACCCGTCGCTCTAGCCAACTGAGCTACACCCACCGTGTCCTGTGCGCTTCGCGCTCGACTATTATTGCAAGGAACGCCACGCGACGCAAGACCCAATTTTCAAGAATTTTGAAAAGAGTTTTTCGGATCCATTTCGAGCAAATCCCACCGGTTCCATAGGAGTAAACTTGCCCCACCCCGATGTTCGAAAGGACAAGCATGAAAGAACTCTCCAATCGCACGGCAACGTTTACCGATTCGGTCATCCGCCGCATGACGCGCATCTCCGATATGTACGGCGCCGTCAACCTCTCGCAGGGCTTCCCCGACTTTGATCCCCCGGCGCAGCTGCTCAAGAGCCTGGGCACCATCGCCACCGATCCCAAACCGCTCTACCACCAGTACTCCATCACCTGGGGCTCCCAGGCCATGCGCGAGGCGCTTGCCGCCAAGCAGGAGCACTTTATGGGCGTACCGATCGACCCCAACCAGAACATCGTGGTCACTTGCGGCTCCACCGAGGCCATGATGGCTGCCATGATGACGGTCACCAACCCCGGCGACAAGGTCGTCATCTTCTCGCCGTTCTACGAGAACTACGGCGCCGACACGATCCTTTCGGGTGCCGAGCCCATCTACGTGCCGCTCAACCCGCCCACATTCGACTTTGACCGCGAGACACTCGAGGCTGCCTTCCGCGACAACGACCCCAAGGCCATCGTCCTGTGCAACCCTTCCAATCCCTGCGGCAAGGTCTTTACACGCGAAGAGCTCACCTTTATCGCCGATCTCTGCAAAAAGTACGACGCGTACTGCATCACCGACGAGGTGTACGAGCACATCGTCTACGCGCCCCACGAGCACGTCTATATGGCCACACTGCCCGGCATGTTCGAGCGCACCATCAGCTGCAGTTCGCTGTCCAAGACGTACTCCATCACCGGCTGGCGTCTGGGCTACACCATCGCCCCGGCCCAGATTACCGAGCGCATCAAGAAGGTCCACGACTTCCTCACTGTAGGTGCCGCCGCTCCCCTGCAGGAAGCTGTCGTCACCGCCCTCAACTTCGACGACAGCTATTACCAGGAGGTCCTCGATCTCTACACAGCCAAGCGCGATCTGTTCTGTCAGGGGCTCGATAGCATTGGTCTTGAGCATAACGTGCCGCAGGGCGCCTACTACGTCATGATGGACATCTCTGAATTTGGCTATGACAGCGACCTCGACTTCTGCGAGGACCTCGCGTCTAAGGTGGGCGTGGGCGCTGTGCCCGGCTCGAGCTTCTTCCGTGAGCCCGTCAACCATCTGATTCGCCTCCACTTTGCCAAGCGAGACGAGACGATTAACGCGGCGCTGGAGAACCTCAAGTCGCTACGCGATAAAATCAAGCCGCGCGGGTAAGGACGGCCCGGCAACTAAAGCACCCAAAGAAGCCCCGCACCGCACGCGCGTTGTGGGGCTTCTTTTTATAGCGCTTTCTTAATTTATTTAAAGCGCTATACTTTAGTCACCGAACAACTCGTCCCAGGGGGAGGAATACTATGGCAGAGCAGCAGCTTATCGGAGCGCTCGAGGCCGGCGGCACCAAGATGGTCTGTGTCACGGGCTATGCAGACGGTACGGTTCTGGAGCGTGAGCAGATCGCAACCACGACCCCGCAGGAGACCGTTGAGGCCGTCAACGCATGGTTTGCAAACAAGGGCATCGCCGCGCTGGGCATCGGCGCCTTTGGCCCCACCGCAGTCAACCCTGCCTCGCCCCAATACGGCAAGATCTTGGAGACGCCCAAGACGGCATGGCGCTACTTTGACCTGCTGGGCACCATCCAAAACGAGCTCAATATTCCCTGTGGCTACGACACCGACGTCAACGTCGCCTGTCTGGGCGAGGTCACCTTTGGTTGCGCCCAGGGCCTCACCGACGTGGTGTATCTGACCATCGGCACCGGTGTGGGCGCCGGCGTGCTCTCGGGCGGCCAGCTCGTGCACGGCATGATGCATCCCGAGGCCGGGCACATCCTGGTCACACGCGATCCGCGCGACACCATCGGCGAGCACAGCGGCTGCCCCTTCCACGACAACTGCCTCGAGGGCCTCATCGCAGGCCCCGGCATTAAAAAGCGCTGGGATGGCAAAAGCGCCGGAGACATGGCCGATGACCCGGAGGCCATGGACCTGCTCGCAGGCTACCTGGCACAGGCGCTCATGACCTACACGCTGTGCTATGCGCCGCAAAAGATCATCATCGGCGGCGGCGTGGCCGACCACACCCCCATCGTGCCGCTCGCCCGCAAAAAGTGCGCCGAGATGCTCAGCGGCTATATCGTCACGCCCGAGGTCAATGACATCGATACCTACATTGTCAACAACAGCCTCGATGGTAAGCAGGGCATCATGGGCTGTCTGGCCCTTGGCGCACAGGCGCTCCAGTAAAGGGTGCACCAACGACACACGGTGTTGCCGGGCTCGTATAACGCGCAGACAACGCTATCGCGCCCTGCAGGGCCCCCAAACGCACAAGGCCGCCTAGGACCAAGCAAAACGTCCTAGGCGGCCTTTCTGGTGCATACAAGCGATCGGAGGAGATATCGGAGCACGACGCCGGTAGCTGCTCCGCAGCAGTCAATCATCACGTCGGTAATCATGCCGGCGCGCCCCGGCACAAATAACTGAATCGTCTCGTCGATTGAGGGGACCAGCAACAGAAAAACCACCGTGGGAAGCAGTCTGTCAAAAGTGCGTCGACCCTCGATATCAAAGGCATGTGTCACCAAAACACCGAGCACCATATACTCGGTAAAGTGTGCGCACTTGCGGACGACAAAGTTGGTTACCCATTCATACGGCAGGCTCAAGCTATGCAAAAACCCGCGGACGTCCTCCATGATCGCCAGGCTCAGTGAGCCGGACCCCGTGCCGGGAACCAGTGAATTGCCCCAGATCAGCAACACCATGGCGCAGGCCGCAACCGCCCACTTACGATCGATCTTAATCATGCAGAACTAGGCCTCGGCACGAAGCGGCGTAAAACTGGCGGTACCGCCCTCGATAACACTCAAATAGGCACGGCCCGTACGCTTGGCGGTAGAGGACTGCAGGCGCTCGATCTCTTCCTCAAGGATCTGATTGACGCGCTCGTGGCGACGGTTTTCCATAACGCCGGCGGCGATAGCCTCGGCGCGCTCGATACTCTCGCGCGAGATACGCGCGGTATCCTCGGGAAACACGGAGCTGTGGCGGCCGACATAGACGGGAGCAACCGAGACAGGTGAGGCCGCAGGGTAGGGCATCGGCGCGGGGGCGGGCTCGGCGACCTCGGCCATGATCGCCATAGCGGCGGCCCACATGTTCTCGTGGCCCGAATAATCGGCCATGGGGATATCTTCCTCGAGGGAGGCATCGGGGAGACTGTCGGTATCCACGCGATTCTGGGCATCGATAGAGGCAGTGATGGCGGCGGGCTCGTCCAAATCGGCGAGATCCACACCCTTGGCATCGGAAATGATGGGCATGCTGGCGAGCTTGGCGTTGTACGGCACCGCCTCCGCGGCCTGCATTTGGGCCGAAGCGCCCCAAAGCGAGCTTTCGGCAGCACGACGAGCGGCGATGGTCTCCTCGTCGACAACCAGGGGCTCATCGGCAAAGGGGTCGGCGACAGGAGCCGGCTGAGCTGCGCCCTGCTGGCCGGTCGAAGCGGCCGTCGCGGCAGAGGCGTACGCAGCCGAAGAAGCACCGTTATAGGCGGCATTGTTGGCAGCGTTGGCCACAAGCGCCACGAAAGCTGCAGTGCTGCCCGCAGGGGCGGCATGAGAGCCCGAGACGGCACGTGCGGCAGCAGCGATGTCGTCGCGGTTATAGGAGCCAGTCTTTTCACCGTTTGTGAGCTCGTCAATTGCGACCTGGTAGATATCGCGCGAGCGAGCGGGATCGCAGCTAACCGGCGAATCGTCGTCGAGCATGCTATCGATCATAGCCCAGGCATCGGCCTCGTCCATGGCATTGGCGGCACGGGCGATGGTCGGAACGCCATCATCGGCGTGACGGCGCTGAAACGCGCCGGTCAGACCGGAGAGAAGCGAAGAGGATTGACCCTGCTCGTCCAAAGTGACAGGCGCAGCAGCCCGGGGAGCGGCCTCCTCCTGCTGAGCGGGAATCGAGGCGGTCTTGAACTCGTTGTAGGTCCGACTAAACTGAGCGGCGCCGCCCACGGCATCGGGCTCAAACAGGCGGCCATCGTGCTCCGCACGATACTCAGAGATACCCAGCGAGGCGGCATAGATACCCACACCGGCCACTGCGCCCACGGCAAAGGGAACAGCACCCGCGACAACCGTCTCGTTGATTGACGAAAACGGCAGTGTAGCGGCATACACGAACACGGGTGCGGCAAGGCCGATCCCGCAGGAAAGTCCGGCAAGGACTGCTCGTTGTGTTGCATCAGAAGAAGCCATGAGCTCTCCCCATCTTCCAGCACCCAAATCGCGTCATTCAGTTGGCTGCGCGAGAGAAGATGAAGCGGGGCTATGCCCCAAAGCAACGGTATATGGTTCGTTTCATCTGCGTTTTCCGTCGCGAAGCTTAACTGCTATTATGCGAAACCCCCTTGGGGATTGCAAGCAACGAAGCGGAATTGAAACGGGAAAATCGCTGCTTGCCGGTCGTGAGGTCAATAATCGTTGGCGAGCGGCTATACGAAAAGGGCCAGGATCTAAACCCCGGCCCTTCTGGCATGTCTATGGTTGCTGTCGCGTGCAGCGGACGGGCTAGAACATCTGCTCGTAATCGCTGTGCTTTTTAGCCGAACGCACCAGGAACTCCTGGTTGGTATTGGTGCCCTTGAGGCCCTTGATAAACGACGCTGCCGCGCGCTCGGTGTTGTTCATGCCGGCGAGGATGCGGCGCAGGCCAAAGACAAACGGGCGCATCTGCTCGTCGACCAGCAGGTCTTCGTTGCGCGTGCCCGAGGCAACGGGGTCGATGGCCGGGAAGATGCGGCGGTCGGCCAGATCGCGATCGAGCTTGAGCTCCATGTTGCCGGTGCCCTTGAACTCCTCAAAGATGACCTCGTCCATCTTGGAGCCGGTATCGATAAGGGCGGAAGCAAGGATGGTGAGTGAGCCGCCGTTTTCGATATTGCGGGCAGCACCCAGGAAGCGTTTAGGCGGATACAGGGCCGCCGAATCGACGCCGCCCGAAAGGATGCGGCCCGAGGCGGGCGCCGCCAGGTTGTACGCACGGGCAAGACGCGTGATGGAGTCGAGAACCACCACGACGTCGCCGCCCAACTCCACGATGCGCTTGGCGCGCTCGATGACGAGCTCGGCCACGCGGGTATGGTTGTCGGCGGGCATATCGAAGGTGGAGGCCACGACCTCGCCCTCAATGGAGCGCTGCATATCGGTGACCTCTTCGGGGCGCTCGTCGACGAGCAGGCAGATAAGGTGCACCTCGGGATTGTTGATCGAGATAGACTGGCAGATCTTCTTGAGAATCGTAGTCTTACCGGCCTTGGGCGGTGACACAATCAGGCCACGCTGGCCCTTGCCGATCGGCGACACGATATCGATGGCGCGACCGGTAATGGAATCCTTGCCATGCTCCATGCGCAGCGGCTCATTGGGGTAGACCGGCGTGAGATCGCCGAACTTGGGGCGGTTACGGGCCTGCTCAGGATCAAGGCCGTTGACGGTCGTAATTTTGGCGAGACCGGCACGCTTGTCGCCGCCGCGCGAGGGACGAAGCGAACCCTCGATCACGTCGCCCGTGCGCAGACGCGCGGAGCGGATGAGGTAGGCGGGCACGAAGGCGTCGTCATTGGACTTCATGTAGCCGTGGGCATGGATGATGCCGGAGCTGTCCGGGCGAATCTGCAGGATGCCCTTAATATCGCGGAAGCCCTCGGCCTTCGCGGCTGTGGTGTAGATCTCTTCGACGAGCTCGGCCTTCTTCTTGCCGGTCGTCTCAATCTCGAACTCCTTGGCCTTCTCGCGCAGCTCGGCGACCTTCATGGCCGCGAGCTCCTCGCGCGAAAGCGTGGGCTCGGTCGGAGCTGCGTTGCGCTCCTTGTTGCGCTGTTTGCGATCGCGCTGGCGGCTGCGGCGGTCGTTGTTACGATCATCCTTGCGCTCGCTGCGCTCATCGTTACGCTTGTGCTGACGGCGGTTGGGGCGGGAACTCTCTTCGGCCTCAGCGCTCTCGACGGCAGGCGTCGTGGGCGCATCGGCGGTCGCCGGGGTCTCGCCGTCCGACTTAGCGTCGGACTCGGGCTGTTGCTCAGCATCCCCCTGCTGTTCGGCAGACTTGGTCTTGGAAGATTTCTTGCGCGTGCGCTTGGGCTTCTCGCCTGCCGACCGATCGGCGCCCTCCGTCTCGGGAGTCGTGTCGACGCTCGCCTCGGTAGACTCAGCTACCGCAGATTCGGCGCCGGACTTCGCCTCTGCCTTAGCTGGGCGTTTGGCTGCGGTGTGACGGCTGCGCCCGGGACGAACGTCGGCAGACTCGGCAGCGGCAGAAACAGCGACCTCAGGAACATCAGCACCCTCGGCCGAAACCACGACAGCCGCTGTAGGCTCGACGAACGCCGGGGCATCTTGGACAGAAGCCGCGGCAGCGGCCGCCTTCTCCGCCTCGACAAATGCCTTGGGCTTGCGGCCGCGGCGATGCGGGCGCAAAGCAGGATCGACGACAAATGCACCGCCGGCCTCGGCAGGCACGACAGACTCAGCAGAGGAAGCGTCCTCCCCCGCCGCAGAGCGAACCGAGGTCTCGGCGGCATCGGACGAAGCCTGCTCGGCAGCCTGCTGGACCTTGGCCGCCGTGCGACGGCGCGTGCGTGGAGCCGGCTTTTCTGCTACCTGCTCGGGAGCCGGAGCCGAAGGCGCCTCGGGGGCGGACGGAGCCGCGAGTTCGGTCAGAGCCGCGGCATCGCGCTCGGCGGCACGACGACGAGCACGAACAACCTGGGCTTCGCTGATCTGCGCAAGCGCGCGGGCCTGCGCAACCTCATCTGAAAGCGGCACCGAAACCTCGGCGGAAACCGGACGCTTGGCACGCGTCGTGCGCGTGGTGCGGCGTTTGGGCTTTGCAGCCTCATCGCCATCCGCAGCGGGCTTGGCCACACGACGCGTGCGCTTGGGCTTCACGGGCGCAGCCTCCTCCCCGGTAGCAGGCGCGACGGGAACAGGGTTCTCACTCGAAGCCGAGACAGCGTTCTGGTGTGTCTCGGGGACCGACGTCTGCGACGGTGCGGGTTTCGCGATTTGGTCCAACGCAACCGGTGCGGCGGGAGTGGTTTGTGCCGTGCTTATTTCATTTTCTTGCTGTTGATCAGACACAGTGTTTGCTCAACTTTCTTTTAAAGCCCTGTGATCACATGCTCCCCGCATAAACCTTCAGGGCGGCTAAACAGTCTAGCTCCGTTCAAAACACAACGGACATCATTGATCTGTATCGAGATGATTACGTCAAATACGCAGCGTTAGTGTAACACAACCGCCACCACCTGCAACTTAGTCATTGGACGTTCTTATACAACTGGTCAAAAGGGACACTCTCCCTCAAAAGCGCTTCCTCTGTCGCACCAGAGGAGTGAAGCCGTGGCATCCGGAATAGCCGCGCCACGAAACGCGCCTATCTACTACGTTTGACCCGCGACCCCTGACCATCCCCTCGATCTTCCTAAAATAGCAAGCCCGCTACCTGCGGTTTTAATATCGTACTTTTCGGCATGGTTCGAGGTATGCGACTAAACGTAGTAGATAAGCCCGATTCGTGGCGGACGGTTTCGCACCGCTCTCCCACCGGACAAAAATGATCCGTTTTCCTCCGTCCCCAAGGGGTCGTTTTCAAAACGATCGCGGATTACGGTGCAAGAACGGCGTAAGCCAACCATACCCTGCATTTTTAATATTCGGCAAGCCGTCTACCTGCGATTTTATTTTCGCTGCTGTTGCTATGGTCGCCAGGCAGCGATTCAGCCCCGTAAACCGGTATAGTTGCGTTTTTGTAGCATTTTCCAACACGCCAAAAAGCCCCGCCAAACGCAAAAAGCCCGACCTCCGCATGGAGATCGGGCTTATAGAGCTCAGCAAAGCCAAACCTACACGGTCAAACGACCCGTAGATTACATCTGCTCGGGTGCAGAAACGCCAACCAGAGTGAGCACCAGGGCGAGCGTCACGCGGACGGCGTCGCAAGCGGCCAGACGGGCGCGTGAAAGCTCGGGATCGACGGGACGGCCCTCGCTCGGAAGCACCTGGCAGGCAGCGTAGAAGCTGTGGAAGTCGCCGGCGAGCTCCTCGGCAAAGTGCGTCAGACGGAACGGGGCGCGGTCGCGAGCGCAGCTGGCGATGAGGTCGGTGAGCTCGTTGAGCTTACGCGAAAGGGCAAGCTCGGTCGGGTCGGTCAGCAGCGAGTAATCGACGTTCTCGCCGATGGCCTTGTCGGCGACGGCCTTCATGCCCATCTCGTCAGCCTGCTCGGGCGTAACGTCAGCGGCACGGCGCAGAATGGAGCACACACGAGCGTGAGCGTACTGCACGTAGTAGACCGGGTTGGAGTTATCACGCTTCTTAACGGCCTCGATGTCGAAGTCGACCATCTGGTTGGAGCTCTTGGAGATGAGCGTGTAACGGGCGGCGTCGGAGCCGACCTCGTCAACAAGCTCCTGCAGGGTCACCATGGTGCCCTTGCGCTTGGACATACGGACGGGCTTGCCGTTGCGCAGCAGGTTGACGAGCTGGCCCAGCAGAACCTCGAACTTGCCGGGATAGCCAAGAGCGTCGCAGACACAGCGGACGCGGTCGATGTAGCCATGGTGGTCGGCGCCCCAGATGTCGATGACGTGGTCGACGCGCTGGAACTTGTCCCAGTGATAGGCGACGTCGGAGGCGAAGTAGGTGTACTCGCCGTCGGACTTGATCAGGACGCGGTCCTTGTCGTCGCCCAGGTCGGTGGAGCGGAACCACAGGGCTCCGTCCTTGGTGTAGAGGTAGCCCATCTTGTCGAGCTTCTCGAAAGCGCGGTCGACGGCGGAGGTGCCGGCGGTCTCGCCCTCGGTGTCCTTCACGTACAGCGAGCGCTCGGAGAACCAACGATCGAAGTCGCAGTTGACGGCGTGGCAGAGATTACGCATGTTGTCGACCATCTTTACGTAGCCGCGCTCGCGGAAGCTCTCCATACGCTCCTGCGGATCGGCGTCGACCCACTTGTCACCGTCGGTGCGCCAGAACTCGGCGGCCTCGTCGATGATGTAGTCGCCGCCGTAGGAGTCCTTGCCCAGAGTCTCGGCAAAGTTGTCCTGATACGGATGGGTCTCGGGATGCTCGTCGTTCTCGTCGGCAACAAAGGCATCGCGGTCGGCAATCAGCAGCTTGTGAGCCTCGTCGATATCCACGCCCTGCTTGGCGATGATGTCGGCAAGCTGCATATAGCGCGTGCTGATGGAGTTGCCGAAGGTGTTCATCTGAGAGCCGTGGTCGTTGATATAGAACTCACGCTGGATATCGTAACCGGCATGGTCCATAACACGGCAGAGGGAGTCGCCCAGAGCGGCCCAACGGCCATGGCCAATATGCATGGGGCCGACGGGGTTGGCGGAGACAAACTCGACCTGGGTCTTCAGGCCGCCGCCGACGTTGGACTTAGCGAAGTCCATACCCTTCTCGCGAGCCTCGCCGAAGATGGCGTTCTTGACGGCGACGGAGAGGTAGAAGTTGATGAAGCCAGGGCCGGCGATCTCGACCTTCTCGATCGCGGGATCCTCGGGCATATGGGCAACGACGGCCTCGGCGATCTTGCGCGGGGCGCAGTGAGCCAGCTTGGCGGACTTCAGGGCCATGGTGGAGGTCCACTCGCCATGAGAAGTGTCAGCCGGTCGCTCGATAGCGCAATCGTCAAGTTCAAATGCGGAAAGGTCGCCGGCCTCCTGGGCCGCAGCAAGCGCAGCGCGTACCAGCTCTTCAATCTTCTCGGGCATATATCCTCCTTGTGTTAAAGCCCCCGAGCTCTTGGTCACTCGTAGGGCAAAAGCCAGAGTTTGCAGCACTCTATCACAAGCGGTAACTACTGTCGCAGGGTAAAGTCAATCGATATTGCATATGCACAAAATTGACTACAGCTGTCGCAAGGCCATTCAAAGATGGCGGTCTGCCTGCTGGTTGTGCACCCGCCGAAAATGCATAAACATCTGCATGGGCAGCTCAGAATATCGAATACTCTTACCTATCGGATTTGTGTGCTTTTCCTGCATAAAGTAAGGGTTTGCGCACGTCAGCGTGGTATTCTAGACATACGTAAATTCGTATAAGTTGGAGGTAGCATGTTCTCAATCGGTCAACACGTCATTCATCCGGGTCAGGGAGTCTGCACCGTCGTCGGTTTTAGGGAAGACACACCGCAGCCCATGCTGTTGCTCGAGACCAAGCAGGGACATGCGCAGACGATCCTCATGTACCCCGTGGCGCAGGCCGACCGTCTGCATGCCGCCATCTCCCAGCAAGATGCCGAGCACCTACTGAGCCATTACGACGAGCTGGAGTGCGACACCTTTACCGAGCGCAACAGCTCGCTCGAGGAGACGCACTTTAAGCAGCAGCTCAAGCTGGGTGCGCCCGAGACGGTCCGCGTGGCAAAAACCATGATGCACCGTATTCGCCAGGCCGAGGAAGCAGATAAAAAGCCCAGCTCCTACTACATGCGCGTACTCAAGGAAGCCAAGCGCCGCTCCATCGAGGAGATTGCCGTGGCCCTGGGCGTCACCGAGGAGGACGCCGAAGCCCGCCTATCCCAAGCCGCCCTCAACTAACCTGCCAAAAAGGGACAGGTTTATTTTGGCAGGTTTTATCTGGGGAAACGTCAACAAACAATTGGTAAATGGTCGGGTGCTCCGTTTTGTTTGTAAGCCCCGGCCATTTTTCTATGGCCGCGAAAATGCGTGAAGCCCATTTGTGATGACATCACGCGAGGGCCGTCCAGATCGACGCAACCAACGCCCGTATCCGCAACAAGCGCACCCGTCTTGCTCAATTACCATTAAAAAGCATCAATTTGAAAACGCAATAACATTTCGGCAGGTAGCAGCTATAGTCGGTAAACTGAATCTCAACAACCGAAGCCTCCGAATGAGGTATCTTCAGCCCATCCAAGCTAAAGGAGGGGCCATGCCGAGAAAACCTCGTTCAAAGTCACCAACCGGTTATTTCCACGTCACGTTGCGTGGAAACGGAGGGCAATTGCTGTTTGACGATGCCGAGGACCGAATCGCCATGCTTCAGATCCTCGATGCAATCCTCCCCAAACACAATATCGAGCTTATCGCTTGGTGCCTTATGGGAAACCATATTCATTTGGCACGACAATCGTGCAGAGTGTCGCAGGATGCGCTCCGACGGAACTCAAATCTGTCTCCAAGCCACTTCGCAATGAGGCGATTCTCGCGCTTCGAAAACAAGGGCTAACCGTTAAGCAGGTTCAGCTGTTGACCGGACTCGGAACATGGATTATTAAGAACGCGTCCTAACGTCGCGTTTGCCGAGTTACGGGTACGGCGAAGCGCAGCCACCTGCCGCGAGGCGCCGCCATTCGCCAACGTCACCAGGTCAAACAGAAAACGCTTCCGCTGAATAACGTTCAACGGGAGCGTTTTCCCAGATAAAACCTACCAAAATAAACCTGTCCCTTTTTGGCAGGTTAAGCCTGGAAGGTGTCGCGGTCGGGCGCGAAGGACTGCATGGCCGCGATGGTGCGGTCGAAAAGCTCGGGGAGCTCCCAGCCCAGCATCTCGGCGCCCTGCGTAATCACGTCGCGCGAGCAGCCGGCGGCAAAGCGCTTGTCCTTGAACTTCTTCTTGAGCGACTTGGTCGTAAAGTCCATGACGCTCTTGCTCGGACGCATGATGACGGCAGCCCCGATCAGGCCGGTAAGTTCGTCGCAGGCAAACAGGATCTTTTCCATCTGCAGCTCGGGCTTGGGCAGCGAGGTATTGAAGTCCGAGGTATGCGTCTGGATGGCGCGGATGAGTTCGGGCGATGCGCCCTCGCTCTCGAGGATTTCGGCCGCATAGATGGTGTGGTTCACGGGGTCGTCCTCATGCTCCTCCCAATCCAAGTCGTGCAGCAGTCCGACGATGCCCCAAAACTCCTCGTTCTCGGGGTCGAACTCGCGCGCAAAGTAGCGCATGGTGCCCTCGACCGTCTCACCGTGGGTGATGTGGAACGGGTCCTTGTTGTGCTCGTTGAGCAATTCGAACGCACGGTCGCGGGTGATTCCGGCGGAAAGCGTCTGGGACATGGCAATACCTCCAGGTGAGTCGGTGCTAGGACACGGTGTCACTATCGTATATCGCCGCGGCTCAAGCCGAAAGGCAGAAAAGGCATACGGAGAAAAAAGCCGGGCGAACGCGTCGCCCGGCAAAACCGCAGATAAAACCTGCCAAAATAAACCTGTCCCTTTTTGGTAGGTTTAGGGGCGGACCTGGCCGGTGCCGCGGAGCTTGTATTTGTAGGTGGTGAGGGCCTCGGCGGCAAAGGGGCCGCGGGCGTGGAGCTTTTGGGTCGAGATGCCGATCTCGGCGCCCAGACCAAACTCGCCGCCGTCGGTAAAGCGCGTGCTGGCGTTGGCATACACGGCCGAGGCATCGATCTCATCCAAAAAGCGCTCGCAGGCGTCCGCGTCCTCGGCGATGATGGCCTCGGAATGCATGGTGCCATAGCGGTTGATGTGCGCGATGGCCTCGTCCTCGTTCGCCACGACCTTCACGCTCATCTCGAGCGCCAGGTACTCGCGGCCCCAGTCCTCCTCGGTCGCGGCCACGTAGTCGTCGCCCTCGGCAAGACCGGCGTCGGCGCATGCGGCACACGCGGCCTCGTCGCCGTGAATCAGCACGCCGTGGTCGTGCAGCACGGCCACGACCGCCGGCAAAAACGAATCTGCCACGGCGCGGTCCACAAGCAGCGACTCGGCGGCGTTGCACACGCCCACGCGCTGGGTCTTAGCATTGACGATAATGTTGAGCGCTTTATCAAAGTCGGCGGATTCATGCACGTAGATGTGGCAGTTTCCCGTGCCCGTCTCGATAACCGGCACAAGCGACTCGCGCACGCAGCGCTGGATCAGGCCCGCACCGCCACGCGGAATAAGCACGTCGACGATGCCGCGAAGCTTCATGAGCTCGCCGGTGGCCTCGCGGTCGGTGGACTCGATCATCGAGATAGCCTCGCGCGGGAAACCCTTGGCCTCGAGCGCATCGGCCAGCAGTTCGGCAATCATGGCGCACGAGTGATAGGCCAGCGAACCGCCGCGCAGAATGCAGGCGTTGCCGGTGCGGATGCAGATGCCCGCGGCATCGGCCGTCACGTTGGGACGCGCCTCATACACCATGGCGACCAGGCCCAGCGGCACGCTCACGCGGGTGAGGTCCACACCACTTGCAAGTACGCGGTGGTCGAGCACGCGGCCGACGGGATCGGGCAGCTCAGCCAGCTTCTCCAGGCCGGCGGCCATGCCCTCGACGCGCTCGGGCGTCAGCAGCAGACGGTCGAGGAGCCCCGCCGAGGTGCCCGCATCGCGCGCAGCGGACATATCGAGCTCGTTGGCGGCGACGATGGAATCGACGCCATCGCGCAGCGCCGCGGCCATGGCGCGCACGGCCTCCTGGCGCTGCTCGTCGCTCGCCGTGGCAAGCGAGGCCGACGCCGCCTTGGCGGCAACGGCAAGATCGTGGACATACGTGGCTATATCGACCGACATGGACGGCCCTTTCTCTTAGTAGTTTGCCAACCATGGTAGCCGATTTGTGCGCATCCTCGCTGGCGGCGGTAGAATTGGTCAACCCGAAACACCGCAACGAACGGAAGTACCGCATGGCCCTCATCACTTCGTACCACGTCCCCGGCCTCTATGTCGAGGACCACAGCATCGACGTCCCCTTGGATTGGCGCGGCCTGGAGCCAATGCTTTTGGCCTTCGGCAGCACCATGCGCCGCGGCGCCATGCCGGCGCCCATCGCCGGCGCACCCGAGAGCATCAAGCTTTTCTACCGCGTGGTTTGCGCTCCCGACCGTATCAACGAAGACCTGCCACTCCTCCTCTTTTTGCAGGGCGGCCCCGGCGGCGAGAGCCCGCGTCCGCTGTCGCCCACAAGCGACGGCTGGATCGAGGAGGCCGTCAAGCACTTCCGCGTCGTCCTGCCCGACCAGCGCGGTACCGGGCGCAGCAGCTGTGTAGACGGGCGCACGATTGCCGCACTGGGCGAGCGCGCCGAGGCGGCAGGCTCCGATGCGGCCCGCTCGCAGGCGGACTTCCTCAAGCGCCACCTCGCCAGCTCCATCGTGCGCGACTTTGAGTACCTGCGCCTGGTGGGCTTTGGCGGCGAGCCCTGGGTCACACTCGGCCAGAGCTACGGCGGCTTTTTGACGTTGAACTATCTGTCGCTCTTCCCCGAGGGCGTGGCGGCGAGCTTTACCTGCGGCGGCATTCCGCACGTACCGGCGAGTGCCAGCGAGGTCTACGCGCACACCTTCCCGCGTATGGCGGCCAAGACTCAGCAGTATTACGACCGCTACCCCGCCGACGTCGAGCGCGTGGCGGCCCTGGCAGATGCCCTCGAGGAGCAAAAGCCCGCGCTGCCCGACGGCTCGCCGATGACGGTCGAGCGCCTGCAGCTCATGGGCAGCGACTTTGGCATGAAGCCGAGCTTTGAGCGCATGCACTGGATTATCGACCACGCGTTTGTTAATGGCGACGGTACGCTGAACTGCGGCTCCTCGGTATCAGACAGCTTTTTGATGCGCGCCTTCGAGCGCACCAACACGCGCACGAATCCGCTGTACTGGACGCTGCAAGAGTTCATCTACGCCGATGGCGACACGATGCCTATTGGCTGGGCAGCCGCCGAGGAAAAGGCCCATCGTGCCGAGTTCGACACCCTCGCGCGCCCACTCATGTTTACCGGCGAGGCCATGTTCCCGTGGATGTTTGAGCAGATGCCCGAGCTCAAGCCCTTCAAGCCCGCCATGGACCTGCTGATGGAAGACACCAGCTGGGACAAGATCTACGACCCGCAGCGCCTGGCCTGCAACGAGGTGCCGCTCCAAGCCGCGGTGTATTTCGACGACATGTACGTGGATTCGGGCCTGCAGCTCGACACGCTCAGCCGCGTGGGCAACTCACATGCCTGGGTGACGAACGAGTTCGAGCACGACGGCCTGCACGGCAGCATGGTGTTCAAGCACCTCTTCGACGAGGCCCTCAACCGCGGAGACCTGCGTCGAATCTTCTAGCATAGGAGTGTCCCCCATCAGCCGGCACAAAAGGAACGTCCCCAAGTGCCGGCACGAGAAAGACAGCGCTGCGGGAAACGATCCGCAGCGCTGTCTTTCTTTATGCAAAGACGATCAAGTTGTCTCGGTGGATCGCGGGCTTCTCGGCCAAGTCTGCCAGCAAGCGGTTGCCGGCAATCTGGTCCTGGCGGCGTCCGGCTGCAAGCTCCAGCACGTCCGAATCGGCCTCGGCGATACCGCGGGCGACAACCATACCGCTCGGGTCGCACACGTCGAGCACATCGCCCTCGGCAAACGTGCCATCGACCTCGCGAATACCCACCGCAAGCAGGGAAGAACCGCGGCTGACCAGCGCCTTCGCGGCGCCGTCATCGACCGTCACCGAGCCATGCGCCTTGTCGCCCAGTGCAATCCACAGCTTGCGGGGCGCAATGTCCAGGCGCTCCGCCGGCGGATCGAACAGCGTACCCACGCTCTCGCCGCGGGCAAGGCGCACGAGCGCATCGGGCTCCTCGCCCGAGCAAATCACGCTCTGAATGCCTGCCGTCATCAGGATGCGGCTCGCGCGGATCTTGGTAATCATGCCGCCTGTGCCAACCGATGTGGAAGAATCGCCCGCCGAGGCAATGATCTTGGCATCGATCCTATGCACGACCGGAACGAACTCGGCCGTGGGGTCCTCGTGCGGATTGGCGGTATAGAGGCCATCGATGTCCGAGAGCGTCACGCACAGGTCGGCAGAAACCAGGCAGCCCACAAGCGCCGCCAGCGTGTCGTTGTCGCCAAACTTGATCTCGTCGACGGTAACGGTGTCGTTCTCGTTGACGACCGGCACCACGCCCAGTTCCACCAGACGCAGCAGCGCGTCGCGCGCGTGCAGATAGGACGTGCGACGGGCCGTGTCGTGACGCGTGAGCAGCACGAGCGAGGTGAGCAGGTCGCGCGCATGGAACTCCTCGTCGTAGGCCGACGAGATGATGCACTGACCGGCCGAGGCGCAGGCCTGCAGGCTCGGCAGGTCACCGACCGGTTTGCGGTCAAAGCCCAGCACGGGATAGCCACAGGCAATGGCGCCCGAACTCACCACGACCAGACGCCAGCCGAGTTTGCGCAGGGCAGCAGCCTGATCGGCAAGCCCGCCGATAAAGGCGCGGTTGACCTTGCCATCGGCGCCCACCACCGTGGACGAACCGATCTTTACCACCATCGTTTTATAAGAAGTCGTCATACGTCAAACCAATCAACTGTTGAGGGTTCGGGCGAGCTGACGGCCGAGGGAACGTAATTCCACCCTACACCCAACAAAATTAGCGAGCCCAGGGGAAGGCAGAAGCCGCGGCCATATTCTTGCGCACGAGCTCGTCGCGCACCTGCGCCAGGCCCTGCTCCATGCCCACCACATAGGTCTGCGGGTACAGGAAGCGCTTGTAGACCGGATCCAGATGGTCCAGCGCCCAAGCGCAACGCTCGCGTGCGGCCTCGATGCTCTCGCGCGGGGCAACAGCGCTGCCGTCGCGCACGATCGGCGCCAGCAGCTCGCGATACTCAAGCTCGGACACGTCGGTCACCAGGGCGGCATCGTTCACGGCCACGAGGGTATTGCCGCGCGCGGCGCCCTCCCCCGCCAGATGGTCCTCGTCATATATCATGTCGCAGACCGGGCCGCCAAAGCCGTCGTAATAGCGGCGCACGCGCTGCACGCCTGGAATCGTGCGCTTGTAGGGCTGCTCGGAGAGCTTGACCACCGGAGTCCACGGGTCCGCCTCGCTCGCACGGCGGGCGGAAAGCTTGTACACGCCGCCCAGTGCCGGTTGGTCGTAGCAGGTCGCGAGCTTGGTGCCCACGCCAAAGCTATCGATGGGCGCGCCCTGGTCGAGCAGCGACTGAATCGTGTATTCATCCAGATCGTTGGAAACCGAGATCCCCACATAGGGCAGGCCCTCGGCATCAAAACGGCCGCGGACATACTTGGACAGCTTGGCGAGGTCGCCGGAATCGATGCGAATGGCCGACAGACGCTCGCCCACCGCCTCCATCTCCTTGGCAACCGTAATGGCATGCTCGCACCCCTCGCGCACATCATAAGTGTCGATGAGCAGCGTGCAGTTCTTAGGGCTCGACTTGGCAAAGGCACGGAAAGCCTCGAGCTCGGAATCGAAGCTCATCACCCAGCTGTGCGCATGCGTGCCAAAGACGGGAATACCGTAGCGGCGACCGGCGAGCACATTGGACGTAGAGGAACAGCCGGCAACGTAGCTCGCGCGCGCGACGGCCAGACCGCCATCGGGACCCTGGGCGCGGCGAAGGCCAAACTCGGCCACGGGACGGCCGTCCGCCGCCAGCACCACGCGCGCCGTCTTGGTGGCGACAAGCGTCTGGAAGCCGACGATGTTGAGCAGCGCCGTCTCGAGCAGCTGGCACTCCAGCGCGGGGCCGGTGACGCGCACCATGGGCTCGCGCGGAAAGACGAGCTCGCCCTCGGGGACGGCGTCGATGTTTACATGCGCACGAAAATCGCGCAGGTAGTCGAGGAATTCGGGCTTGAACATCGCGCCGCCGGCCGGGGCCTGGAGCGATGCGAGGTAGTCGATATCCTCGGGCGTAAAGCGAAGGTTTTCGACCAGCTCGGGCAGCTCGGCGGTGCCGCACATGACGGCGTAGGCGCTGCCAAACGGATGGTCACGGTAAAACGCGGTAAAACAGCCCTGCTCATTGGCCTTGCCGCTCTCCCACAGGCCCTGGGCCATAGTGAGCTCGTACAGATCGGTGAGCATTGCGATGTCGGTGGGATGCGAGATGTCGGTCAAAGCCATGGGGCGACCTTTCGAATGCGTTGTGCAGAGGTTGAGGGTTGGACAAGAGCAGAGCATGCGGACATGACGCCCGATGCAAATCGGTTAGAGCAGGCCCATGCTGGTCATGATCGTGTAGCCCATAAAGACGACAAACGCGACCAAGGCGAGCGCGATGATGATCTTTTGAGCCGGGGCCATACCGGGGATCTCGCCCTCGGCCGTGGGCTCCTTGGAAGTGACCATGCGCTGGGCAAACGTCATCTCGTCACGGCTCGGCTTGGAATCGACGGGCTTGGGACGAGTGGCTTTCTTAGGCTGAGGCTTGGGTGCAGCAGGCGCAGGCTTCGCAGCAGCGGGCCTGGGCGCGGGCTTGCGCTCGGATGCGGCGCTCGCGGCAGCCTCCTCGGCCTTCGCATGCTCGGCACGCAGGGCGGCCAGCTCCTCACGCTCGCGACGGGCCTCTTCCTGGGCCTCGCGGCGGGCCTTCTCGGCGCGGAGCTCTTCCAACTCGGCGCGCTCCTCGTCGGACAATGGTTGGGAATCAAGCTCGGCCATGGTGCAGCCCTTTCTTTCAAAAAAAGCCGCCGACACAATGTCGACGGCTTATCAAATCCAAGGGTGGAGACGAAGGGAGTCGAACCCTCGGCCTCTGCCATGCGACGGCAGCGCTCTCCCAACTGAGCTACGTCCCCAGGACAAGTTGATATTTTACCTACGGCTCGCCAGCTGTCAACGCCCAATACCCAGTCTTTTTGGGACGGGGCTTTTTTGACTACTTTTCGGATGGTAGCTCGACCCCCACCGGGAGCAGTCTTTTTGGGACGGGGCTATTTTAGCTGCCACTGCCGTTAATCGTCCAAATCGTTTTCGCTATCTGCCTGGGTAGCTAAAATAGCCCCGTCCCAAAAAGACTGCTCAAAAGAGCTACTTTGCGCTGGTGAGGACGCCGGTGGTGTCGAAGGCTGGGGTAAAGCTCTCGTCTACCGCGCCGCCCTCTTGCCAGAACATCGTCGTAAAGCCCAGGTCGTCGGCATGGTCGAGCACCCGCTCGTACTCCTCGCGCGTCACGGCTCGCGCCAAGTCGCCACCCTGCTCGCGCATGAGCGCATTGGGCGTGTACTGGTTCATGACCGAGATCGGCACATCACCCACCGTCTGCCACACCAGGTCTAGCACGCGACACGAATCGTCCGCATGCCCCGGCAACACCAGGTGACGCACGATCATGCCGCGCTTCATGAGCCCGTCCTCGTCCACCAGCTCTCCCCCACGACGCTCAATCTCGCGCGCCATTTGCGCCAAACCCGACACGGCCACACGCGGGTAGTCCTTAATGTGGGAGAGCGACTGCGCAAGCCCCGCATCGGCATATTTAAAGTCGGTTAGCCACACATCGACCAGATCGCCGAGCGCCGCCACGGCACTCGCGCGCTCATAACCGCTTGTGTTGTAGACGATTGGGATGACCAGTCCGCGCGCCCGTGCCGCGGCAATCGCAGCCGGCAGCAGGTGCGCGTAGTGAGTCGCCGTCACCAAGTTAATATTGTTTGCACCCTGGTCCTGCAGCTCCAACATAATCTCGACCAGGCGCTCGGGCGAAATTTCAAGCCCAAAATTGCCCGTCGAGATCTCGTGGTTCTGGCAATAGACGCATTTGAGCGAGCAGCCGCTAAAGAAGATCGTGCCCGAACCGGCCTCGCCCGAAATAGGCGGCTCCTCCCACATATGAAGCGCCGCGCGGGCCACCTTGAGCGTGTCGTTAGCACCGCATACGCCGCGTGCACCCTCATCGCGCGCCGCACCGCAACGGCGCGGACACAAATGGCAGGCGGGCGAAAAAAGTTCGGTCAACGACGTCGGCATAAAAACATGCTCCAAAACAACGATTCAGCAGCTCAAACGCAAAAGGACCAACCGCGCAGACGGCTCGAGCCCAAGGCGCCGTAATCGTCCGACACGATTTTTGTAATGTCAAGACTGGAATCGATAAAGTGTCGCTTTATGATGTAGGTATTCCGCCCCCCGCGGAGCAACTGGGTGAACCGTCGCGTTTATTTAGGGAGCCCACACAGTCGTACGTAGTACAGGTATCCTTCGTTGTTAAGGACGCTGGAACGGTCGATGAGGGCACCCACCTGTTTTAGGTGGGTTCATTTTCGTAACGTGGGGGGTGGTTTTCTTTTGCCGATTTTGCCAAAAATTGCCATCGCAGATTCCGTATGACACCCAACGGCACTCGGCAGAACCCCCGCCACCATCCCAATATCTGGTAAGCGCGTGATTATCGATTGGCGCGATTCCCCGCACCCCCTTTGGTCGAGTATCATGGGTCAGCTATACCCTTTGCGGCATGGCATCCTTTGACCTTTTCCTTCGACGCTTGGCGGTTTTGATACATGGCTTCATCCACGAGCTACATACCGTTCCTTTGCGTGGCAGCCGCGGCATATATCACGACCTTCCTCACGGTGCCCCTGGTTAAACGTCTGGCAATCAAGCTCGACGCCGTTGACTATCCTTCAAAACGCCGTATCAACACCAAGCCCATCCCGCGCTTGGGAGGTACGGCGGTCTTTTTGGGCCTGGTCGTTGCCTGCATCGTTCAGATTATGGGCACCTGGCATCTGGGCTGGCCGCCCGTCTTGGTCCCGCATCCGCGCCTGCACATTAGCTACCCCATGCTGGCGCTTTCTTTTACCGTCATTTTTGCGACCGGCGCGATCGACGACGTCTTCCAGCTTAAGCCCAAGCAAAAGCTCGCCGGCCAGGTCCTCGCCGCGCTCATCGCCTGCGTGGGTGGCCTAAAAATCGGCGTCATCGTCAACCCGGTTGCCCCCGGCGAGATTATGCTCGGCTGGCTCGCCTATCCCATCACCGTGGTCTACCTGGTGGCGTTCACCAATATCATCAACCTCATCGACGGCCTCGATGGCCTGGCCACAGGCATCTGCGGCATCGCATCGTTCACGATGTTCTCGATGGCCGTTCTCTCGGGCCGCATCGATGCCGCCGCGCTCTCCATCGCGCTCTTTGGCGCCTGCCTCGCCTTCTTGCGCTATAACTTCAACCCCGCGAGCATCTTTCTGGGCGACTCGGGGTCGCTGCTGCTGGGCTTTGCGCTTGGTTCCATTTCGCTGCTTAATGTGAGCCGCACCGCCGCGCTCACCTCGCTTATCATTCCGCTCATCGTTGCCGGTGTGCCCATCATCGACACGTTTAGCGCCATCGTGCGCCGCAAGCGCGCCCACATTAGCATTGGGCAGGCCGACAAAGGCCACATCCACCACCGCCTCATTCAAGAGGGCTATAACCAAAAGCAGGCTGTGCTGCTTATCTATGCCTGGTGTGTCCTGCTTTCGGCCGGTGCGGCCGCCATCAACCAGGTCGAAGTCCCCATGCGCGTGCTCATCTTTACCGTCCTTGGCATTGGCTCGGCAGCCTTCGCCAAGCACCTGCACCTGTTTGAGCCCGTGCTACGTCACCATTACAACAAGCGCACGCACGAAGACGAGCTGATAACCCCCGACGACCCCGCCTTTAAGCAGGAGGAGCAAGCGGCCGAGGAGCGTAAGGGAGAGCGCCGCCACAGGCATTAAGGTTTGCTGCAGAAGGTCGCTCTGCTTACCGTCGGCCGCTCGTGACCGCGCCTCGACCGCCACGCATGTCTCGCCTTACCACCCCCTTGCCCACTTTCGCCCGCCCCTCTCAATAAACGCGTTATCATCTTGACCCATGAACATACGTTAGGAGCAATCATGCCAAACGAGAACAGCTACGAAGTCGCGCTGCAAAAGAGCAACGCCATTCGCGAGGGCCTGGCCAAGACGCCCGAGAAGTTCACCATGCTTACCGGCGACCGCCCCACCGGCCGTCTGCACCTGGGCCACTACTTTGGCACCCTCAAGGGCCGCGTGGAGTTGCAGAATATGGGCGCCAAGACCAACGTGCTCATTGCCGACTACCAGGTCATCACCGACCGCGACACCACCGAGCACATCCAGGACAACGTGTATAACATGGTCATGGACTACCTTGCCTGCGGTATCGACCCCGACAAGACCATGATCTACACGCACTCCGCCGTGCCCGCCGCCAACCAGCTCATGCTGCCGTTCCTGTCGCTGGTCTCCGAGGCCGAGCTGGCGCGCAACCCCACCGTCAAGGCCGAGATGGAGGCCTCGGGCCACGAGCTCACCGGCCTTCTGCTCACCTATCCGGTACACCAGGCCTGCGACATCCTGTTCTGCAAGGGTAACGTTGTGCCCGTCGGTCGCGACCAGCTGCCGCACATCGAGCTCACCCGTACCATCGCCCGCCGCTTTAACAACCGCTACGGCAAGGTGTTCCCCGAGGTCGACGCGCTGCTGTCCGAAACCCCGCTGCTGCCCGGCCTGGACGGCCGCAAGATGAGCAAGAGCTACGGCAACGCCATCAATATCTCGATGACCGCCGAGGAGACGGCCAAGCGCATCAAGAAGAGCCAGACCGACTCCGAACGCATGATTACGTTTGATCCCGAGAACCGCCCCGGCGTGTCCGGCCTGCTTTCGACCGCCGCCATCTGCACCGGCCGTTCCGAGGTCGAGATTGCCGAGGAGATTGGCATGGGTGGCTCCGGCCAACTCAAGAAGTACGTGACCGAGGCCGTCAACGGGTACTTCGCACCGATCCGCGAGCGTCGCCAGCGCTACGAGAACGACCTGGACTATGTGAAGGACGTCCTGCACGAGGGCAACCGTCGTGCCAACGAGATCGCCGAGCAGACCCTGGCCGAGGTTCAGGACGCCATGGGCATGGTGTACTAGTCGAGAGCAATAAACAACACTCAAACTAAACCGCCGCGATTGGCACAATCCTCGTTGCGGCGGTTTTGTTTTCTTCAGAGGTCGGTCGCCGAGATATTCAGCCGCTTGGCAGAACCCCTAAGTCGCAAGCACCTTGAGGCTATATCCTGTTAAGCAATGACACCCTATTGTTTAACATGCGGCAGCTTTTACGGCAGACCCGACCGACCGGAAGGAGTCCCATGAGCTCAGTTGCGTTTTGTACCTGCAACGACCGGAAATGCCCATTTAACCCTGTCAACCACGAGAAGGGCTGCACACCGTGTATCGCTAAGAATCTGCACGAGCACGAGATTCCAACGTGCCTGTTCAACGCGATTTCTCCCGATCGGCTTGAGGCCGATAAAGACGAGTGGTCGTGGCAAGCGTTCGCGCGGCATGTAGAAGCATATCTGGGAAGCGACAGCCCAAGAATCCCCGCAGGCGAAGAAGCGCCGCAGGGATTTACCAAGATCGGTTGCTGTAAGCGGGACTAACAATCAAAGTTAGTGCCCCCCCTAAAACCAAACGTCAGTACCTCATTATGGGATAACAGACCTGATGGGTTTGCCCCATGCCTACAGGAAAGCGCCCGCCGACCATGGCAGCCGACGGGCGCTTTCCTGAAGTACACCGTTGAATCGCACAGAGGGGAGGAATGCGAATCAAACTCAACAGGGCAGGCTTTTTCATCGCCTATTGCCTGCTCCGTTGTTGCATACAATATAGTTCGCCTTTGTTTACTTTACAGCGTCAAATCGTGCCGCCATACCTTCTCCATAAGTTAGCTAAGGTAAACCTACCAAATAGGGACTGATTTATTTTGGCAGGTTTTTTCTGGGGAAACGTCAACGGCGCCGGCGTTCCACCGCAAAGGGGACAGGCACCTTTGTAGTGGTTTTAGCGCGAACGAGTCGCTATAACCCAGCCGGCCAACGACAGGCAGCCAAGTCGACGTGCATGGGATCGGCAAACGTCACGCCCTCCCCCAGCAGAAGTTCGCGCTGAGCATCGGGGCCGCCAAACGCAAAGCCCTCGCAAATGCGACCATCGGCAAACACCACGCGGTGACAGGGAATCTCGCCGGGGCGCGGATTGCTGTGCAGCGCATAGCCCACGTACCGCGCACTTCGTGGACGGCCGGCGAGCAGCGCCACCTGGCCGTACGTGGCAACCATCCCCTCAGGGATCTGCTCGACTACCTCGTACACCCGCTCAAAAAAGCCCTCAGACGCCATCGATGTTCCTTTCCGCCCGCAACAGCATAAATCAAATGATCCCTCGGGGACGGCAGGGTTGCGGATCATTTGCGGCCTCCGTGCGGCCGTTGGTCCGCAACCCCGTCATCGCCGAGGGATCACATGGCATGGCAGGTAGCGTTTGCCCAGATAAAACCTGCCAAAATAAACCTGTCCCTTTTTGGCAGGTCGGTTAGTTGGCAGGCTGGAAGAAGGCTACGGCTACGGCACCGGGGCCTACATGGGTGCCGATGGTGGCGCCGATGGTGTGAACGGGCAGCTCGCCCTCGGTGTGGCCAGCCCACAGCGTCGCACTATCCTCGATATACTTCTTGAGCACCGCATCCGAAAGGCCCGTATAGCCGAGCGCCAGCGGCATGGAAAAGTCGACGCCGCCCGCCTGTTCGACCTTTTGGTTCAGCAGGTTGCGACCGTTCTTGGAACCGCGCGCCTTGCCCAGCTGCACGATCAGACCGTCCTCGGCAGCCACCACGGGCTTTACGTTGAGCAGCGTGCCCACGGCGCCGGCCGCAGCAGACAGGCGACCGCCGCGCACCAGGTACTCCAGCGTCTCGAGCAGGCCGATAACCACCACGCGGTCGCGCACGGCCTCGACCGCCGCCGCGATCTGGGCCGCGCTACGGCCCTCGTCCACCAAGCGCAGGGCATACTCGACCAGTACGCGCTCGCCCAGGGTGACGTTGTTGCTGTCTACCACGAACACATCGCCGCCCGGTGCCTCGGCAAGTGCGGTACGGGCACTCTGATTGGTGCCGGAAAGCTTAGCGCCCACGGTAATAATCACGGCCTCATCGCCGGCCTCACGAACCTCGGCGATAGCCTGCGAAAACGCGTACGGGTTGACCTGACCGGTCTTGGGCAGCTCATCGCGCTCCACGAGCATCTCGTAAAAGCGCTGGTGATCGATGTCGACGCCATCCATGTACACATCGGTGCCAAAGGTAACGGACAGTGGCAAAACAGCCAGTGCCGGGTGCTCCGCCGGCGACATATCGCTTGCGGAATCGGTAATAATGCGGACGGACATAGCGAATCCTTTCTTGCGCAGGTCCCGCGCAGGGAATTTTGACAGCAATGCCCCGGCACGGTATACGCGCTCAAACGGGACGATGCAGTTGTTAATGGGAAGCAAATGCCTAGGCGGCCCTACAGCTCGCGCAGGGTGTCGAGAATCGTACGCAACGACGCGTACATCTGCTCGCGCTGCTCCACGCCCATGGCCTTGCCGGTGGCGTCGAGCACCTCGCAAATAATACGATCGGCCTCATTCATGCTCTCGCCGCCCAACGTGGTCAGGCGAACCGGAGCGCGATACTTAACGGCGGCATCGCCCGAATCGTCGACCTCGACAAAGCCGCCCTCTTCCAGATGCGCCAGCGTGCGCGAGACGGCAGCGCGGGTCACGCCTGCCATGCGGGCGAGGTCGGCACCAGTCAGGCCGTCCTTGCTGCGCTCAAGATAGTACAGGCACATGATATCGGAACCCTTAAGACCCAGCCTTGCTCCCTCAGATGCCTTAATGCGCTGGATCTCCTTGTAGAGTCCGCTGATCAGTCCGACAAAGTCCTCAAAACGCGTCTCGTCGTTCTGCTGCATGGGAGACGACCGCCTTTCGCTTGCATGATGCTAACGGGTAAACATCTTAGCCGCATGCCCGAACCCCCGTACCCAAATATCGCAATTGTTAACCCATCAACATAAAAACCACCACAAAGGGGATAGCACCTTTGTGGTGGTTTGGGGCATCAAAAGGTTCTAGGCGCCGCTACAGCTCCACGCAGGGATTGTCGCGGGTCACAAGCGTCTTAACGACAACCGTCGCTCCCAGATAGCGCTCAAGCAGCTCGGCTAAGCGATCGATCGCGGCCTGGCAGTCCCCCATTCGCTCGGGCTCAACACACTCAATCGCCAGAAACGCATCGGCAGAATCGTCGGACAGAGCCGTTCGAACGCCGTCGCGCCAGTTCCAGCAGCGGCACACGGCGCCCGCATCATCGATGTAGGCGAGCTCGCCGGGCAGCGTCGGATCATCTGCCTCCTCGCCAAGCGGCAAGAACGCATCGCCACCGTCGGTCACCTTCAAGCGAAGGTCTCCCTCAATCGCGTGCAAATCCTCGCCTCCCACGGGCAGCGCGTAGGTCAGCGACACCGTGTTGTAAATATCCACCGCCGGTGTGATATGACCGACCGGCTTGCCCTTGAGCACGCGCTTGAGCAAGTTCTCGATCGAGCAGCGGGCGCCCTTTTTAGTCTTGAACAGGCGATAGGCCTCGCGCCATGCCTTGACCGGCGCGTTCTCGCTGATGGTATCGCTTGTCAGGTGGCGCTCCGCATCGATATTGGCGCGATCGAGCAGCGCCGCAATCGCGTCCACGTCCTCTTGAGGAATCTGAGCCGCGGGCTTCATGCCCTTTACGACCACGACGCCGACCGCCGCCTGTGGAAATAGCTCCCAAAATGAATCCTCGGCAATAAAGCCCTTCATACGTGCTCCTTTCGCAATTCGCGCCAACGCGAGCGCCTAAACAAAAAGCGCCCTCACAGCGGCCACCTTCAAAGTCCTACGGTGCCGTCACAAGAGCGCTTACGCTGCCCCCATCCGGAGAAGGGGACGATATGTCAGGCGCATTGTAACCCGAGTCATCCACACGAGCAAAACTACCACAAAGGCGCCTACCTCTTTGTGGTGGATATGGACTCGAGGCGACGCTAGTGGCGGAGTCCCAGCAGGCCGCGGCCGCGATGACGGGCCTCGGCGGGCACCTGAGCGTGCGGGCCGGCGGCCTTGACGGACTCGGGCAGGTGCGAGTACTTCTTCTCGAAGTTCTCCTCGAACATCACCGCCAAGTTGTGCGCGGCCTCGTCGTAGCGCGCTGTGCTCTGCCAGTACTGGCGCGGCACCAGGATGCCGTCCGGCACACCGTGGCACGTGGTGGGAATGTCGACATTAAAGATATCGTCGTGCAAGAACTCGCTGTCCTCGATGGTACCGTCGAGGGCGCGTGCGACCAGGGCGCGCGTGTAGGCAAGCTCGATGCGATGGCCCACGCCATAACCGCCGCCAATCCAGCCGGTGTTGAGCAGATAGACGCGGGTGCGACCGTCGGCGATACGCTCGCCGAGCATCTTGGCATAGACCATGGGGTCGAGCGGCATAAACGGCTCTCCGAACAGCGAGGAGAACGTAGGCGTGGGCTCGGTGACGCCGACCTCGGTACCGGGGATCTTGGCGGTGAAGCCCGTCACAAAGTGATACATGGCGGCATCGGCCGTCAGGCGCGAGATAGGCGGCAGCACGCCAAAGGCATCGCAGGTCAAAAACAGCACGACGCTCGGGGTGGTGCCCATGCCCTTGGTCCACGCGTTGGGGATATGCTCGACGGGATAGGCAACGCGCGTGTTGTGCGTGATCGAGACGTCATCGTAGTTGGGCTTGCGGTTCTCGTCGAGCACCACGTTTTCGCAGATCGCGCCAAAGCGAACGGCGTTGAAGATCTCGGGCTCGTGAAACTCGTCCAGGCCCTCGCACTTGGCGTAGCAGCCGCCCTCGATGTTGAAGATGCCCATGTCGGACCAACCGTGCTCGTCGTCGCCGATCAGCAGGCGCGTGGGATTGGCCGAAAGCGTGGTCTTGCCGGTGCCGGACAGGCCAAAGAACACCGCGGTCTCGTGCGTGACGGGATCCATGCTGGCCGAGCAGTGCATGGGCAGCACATCGTCCTCGACGGGCAGCAGGTAATTCATGACGCTGAAGATGGACTTTTTAATCTCACCGGAGTAGCCGGTGCCGGCAACCAGAATCACGCGCTCCTGGAAGTTGATGACCACGGCGGCGCTGGAGTTGAGGCCCTTGATGGCGGGGTCGCACTGGTACCCGGGTGCCGCGAGCACGCAAAAGTCCGGCTCGCCGGTGCGCGCAATTTCGCGAGCGAGCGGACGGGCGAGCATCTGCTTAATGAAGAGCGCCTGGCTCGCGCGCTCGCAGGCAACGAGCAGGCGACGCGTGTGGTTGCGGTCGGCACCCGCCATGCCGCGCGTGACGAACACGTCGCGCTCGTTGAGATAGTCGACGATGCCGGCCTTGATGGCCTCGTAGCTCTCAATCGAAAGCGGGCGGTTGACGGCGCCCCAGGCGATCTTGTCGTGAACATCGGGGGTGTCAACGATAAAGCGGTCGTTGGGAGAACGGCCGGTGCGCTCCCCCGTCTCGATTACCAGCGCGCCGTTGGATGCCATGCGGCCCTCTTCACGGCGGATAGCGTGCTCGACGAGCTCCGCAGCAGGTAGATCGACCAGCAGACGCGGCTGATTCTCGGCGGGATCTTCGACCAGCGTAATACCAAAGTTGGACAGAACTTCTGCAGGGGTAACACCAGGCATGGGGCCTCCTTTAAAAGCGCGTCACGCGGGCGCGGCGCGCACTTTACTCACGTAAAGTTCGTTGTACCCGATATGCAAAAACGTTTTTGCGGCAAGGGGGGCAAGCCCGCCCAACGGTCAAAAATCCCAGGCAAGCGGCCTAGTCATTGGGTAGTCATTGGGGACGTTCTTAAACGACGAGTCGTTGGGGACACTCTTGAACAGGCAACATTCAAGGAGTGTCCCCGGATGCCGGCACAAAAGGAGCGTCCCTAAGTGCCAACTACAGCGGCAAGCCTTGGCCGAGCATGGCGATGGCGCTCATAAGGATCAGCATGCCGGCGGCGTAGGGCAGGACGGCGCCCAGGAGCTCGGCATCCTTGCCGCGCACGTGCACGGCGGCCAGGCCGATGGCAAGCGTCTGCGGCGAGATCATCTTGCCGGCAGCGACGCCAAGCGCGTTCAGCGCGACCATCCAGTAGTCGCTCACGCCCAGCGCGGTGGCAGCCTGGCTCTGGATGGGACCAAACAGCATGCCAGAAGACGTGCCCGAACCGGTCACGAATGCACCGACCGCGCCGATCCACGGAGCCAGAATCGGGTACAGGCCACCGGCGACCGCAATGCAAAACGCGCTGATCGAAGAGATCATGCCCGCATAGCCCATAACCTTGGCACAGCCCAGAACCGAAAGCATGGTAATGACCGTCGGCATCATCTGCTTGACGGTCGCGGCCAGTACCTCGCCCATCATGCGCGGCGAAGCACCTTGAATAGCGCCGCCGACAAACGCCGCCAGGAAAATCCAGACGCCCGGCGTGTTGATCCACGAAAACGTGAGCGTGCCGGGGTTCTCGCCGCAATACACCTGCACCTGGCTCGCAAACGGTGCGAGCGCAGCATGCACGGCAGGCACCAGGTTAGACGTTCCCAACAGCAGCACAAAGATCAGGATGAAGCACGACCAAGCCGAAAGCGCCGACTTAGCGGTGAGCTGCTCGCCGGCCTCGATATTCATGTGGAAGCGTGCGTCCAGATGCCCCGACTTCTCGGCACGCATGGCAAGCGCAGCTGTCAGCGCGAGCGAAACGATGGAACCGACGACGACGGCAAGCTCGGGACCCACAAACATGGCAACGACAAGAGCCGCACCGGCAAAGGACACGCCGGAGAGCACGGCGATGCCCGCCACGCCGTTCAGGCGCTCGGTAATGCCCGCAACATTACCCTGGTCATCGGCGACACGACCCGCAACCAGCACGATAAACAGCGGCATCATCACAAAGAAAGGCGCCAGCTGCACCATCTGAACGGTCGCCAAATGCAGCGGGTCCAGGCCCACCAGACCGGCAACGGACACCGTGGGAATGCCAATGGAGCCGTAGGGCGTGGGCACGCCGTTGGCCAGCAGACAGATGAGCACGGCGGGCACGGCCTCAAAGCCCAGGCCCGCGAGCATGCCAGCGGGAATGGCGACGGCGGTGCCAAAACCGGCCATGCCCTCCATAAAGCCACCAAAGCACCAGGCCACAAGCAGCGCCAGCAGGCGGCGATCGCTGCTGATGGAGGTGATCATGCTGCCGATCACGTCCATGGCGCCCGTGCGAACGCACAGGTTATACGTGAACACCGCGGCGATGATTACCAAAACGATGGGCCACAGGGCCATCAAAAAGCCTTCGAGCGAGGCGGTCGCGATCTGCGCTGCCGGCAGGTGCCACCATGCGAAGGCAAGCACGCACGAAAGGACAAACGATCCGATGGCGGCTTTCCAAGCTGGCCATTTAAAGCACAGCAGCATCACGACAAGCCAAATGATCGGCACAAGAGCCAGCAAGAATGCGGCGACGTCCATGGGTAGAAGCTCCTTGGTGCCGCGCGGGCGGCATCGTGGTATCACATAACTTCAACAGGATACCGCACGCTCACCGACAATTTACTGCCGCCCCCCGAAAATATTGAACAATCCGTTCAAAAACATGAGTGACACCGTCGCGTCTATACTAGAACGCAGCAATAGAAAGGACCCGCCTTGAGCATCTCGCCCCTCGATAGCATCCGCCGCGCCATCGCCCGCCGCAACGGCATCGCCAACCCCGCTGTATCGGGCGGGGCGCACGGACAGGGCGGCCGCATCGAGAACGGCCTCTTCCCCGCATCGCACACCGCCGAGGAGCTCGCGCGTATCCAGGAGCTGAGTCAGCGCAACGCCGGCGGTCCAAATAGCGGCCAAGCCACGCGTCGTCGTCGCGAGTGCGATCGCGAGCCCGGTCCTGTCCGCCGTATGGTCAACGCCTGGTGGAACCGCCTGCTCGGCGCCGTCTACGGCGGCGGTTTCTCCATGCAGGAAGCCGAATACGAGGAGCACGCCACCAGCCGCGACTACCTTTGGAATACCCTCGGCACCGCCGTGTGGGGCATGGCGTTTCCGCTGCTCACTATCGTGTCCACGCAACTCGTGGGCGCCGAAGAAGCCGGCAAGTTCTCCATCGCCTTTGTCACCGGCACGCTCATCATGATCGCGTGCAACTACGGCGTGCGCAATTTTCAGGTCTCGGACATCGACGAGAAGACGTCCTTTGCCTCCTACCAGCTCAACCGCTGGCTTTGCGGAGCTCTCGCCCTAGGCTGCGGCCTCATGTACAGCAGCGCCCGCGGCTATGACGCGCAGATGGCGACGATCGGCCTGGGCGTCTACCTGTATAAGGTAATCGACGGCGTGGCGGACGTGTACGAGGGCCGCCTGCAGCAGGCCGACAAGCTCTACCTAGCCGGCATGAGCCAAACGCTGCGTTCCGCCGGCGTCATCGCGGTCTTTAGCGTGGCGCTGTTCCTTACGCGCAGCATGCCCATCGCGGCCATGGCCATGGGTGTCACAGCAATCGCCTCGCTTGTGCTGGTCACCGCCCCACTCGCCCTACTCGAGACCGAAAAATCGCGTCGCGTGAGCATACGCGAAGTCGGCCACCTCTTTGCGCAGTGCGCCCCGCTCTTTGGCGCGCTCTTTTTGTTCAACCTTATCGAGAGCATGCCCAAGTTTGTGATGGAAGGCACGCTGGCCTACAAATATCAGCTGTACTTTAATGCCCTATTCTTTCCGGCGCAGGCCATTTTGCTGAGCATTGGATTTATCTATAAACCGCAGCTCTTACGCTTGTCGAGCATTTGGGCTAACCCGCGCAAGCGTCGCCGCTTTGACTTAATTATTGTCGCCGTCATGGCGCTGATCTTGGGTTTCACTGGCGCATGCGCCGCGTTTATGGCAGGCCCCGGCATTCCCCTTATGAGCTTTATGTACGGCCTCAACTTTGAGCGCTACCGCACATTGGCGCTGCTGATGGTCGTCGCCGGCGGCATCACCGCAGCCATCGATTTTATCTACGCCATTATCACAGTGCTGCGCCACGCCGGCGATGTCACCAAGATCTACCTCATTTGCTTTGCCGTGAGCGTGGTGGTACCGATGGTCCTCATCAACCTACTGGGGCTGATGGGTGCCGTCGTGAGCTACCTGCTCATCATGGCCCTACTGCTGGTGCTATTGATTGTCGAGTACGCCCACATTCGCCAGCGCATAGAACGAGCCCGCAACCCGTACGGTGTCTAATTAGCTGCCTCGGCCACCGGAATTTGCGATGGAATTACCCGGGCTGGGGTCTTGTTGCGGACAATATACATCACGCAAAACTAAGTGAGTAGACTTTTACCGAATCCCCGACCACACCGACAAAGCACAAGTCTGTGACCTGCGGTTTTATTGAGGTAAACATGTTGGGTGCTCGGCATTTCCAAAAAAGTCTACTCACTTAGCCAGCGGGCAGCCAAATGATTACTTAATCCCCGTCCCAGAAAAATCATTTGATGGGCAGAAGGGCAAAAGTAGTCAAAAAAGCCCCGTCCCAAATTAGCTACCCTTTGCACCGATTACTCGCCAGGGAGAATGTTTGCATAGAACTCGGCCCCGTCGTCCAGGCGCAGAATGCCTACACGGCCGAACTCGGAGCCGGTGGCGGCGGCACAGTCGATGTCGATGCGGTCGGGAACGCCGGCGGTATCCTCGCCGCCCAGGCGCACAATCTGCCCGCGGCCCGACTCCTCATCGAGCCCTGCCAGGCCGCCAACCTCGCAATAGCGCCCCAGCGACACCGTGGGCGTGTGGCCACTCACCACGACCGGACCCTTGCCCTCGGCAGAAAGCAGCCCCGTCGGGGCATCCCAATAGCCATGCCGAATCCACAGCAGGTCATCGGACGACTGCACGGCAAGCATTTGCTGCAGCAACTCGCTATCGGCATCGACCGCTCCTCTGCCGTCACCGCAATCGACACCATGTTCTAGCAAAAACGCACGCGCCGCCTCGGTCTGAATGCCGGCGTGCACCAGCAAATACGGACGCTCAGCAGTCTCTGCCACCGCATAGAGCGGCAGGGCAGCAGCCCAGCGTACCAGCTCCTCGTATGCCTCAAACTCCATTTCGTTGAGCTGTTGGCGCGTGGTCCAACCGCCGTTGATGTCCCAGGTCTCGGCATCGAGCGGGTCCTGGCCGATGATCGCGTCGAGCATAATCTGCTCGTGGTTACCCTTAAGCACGCGAGCGTTGGGCAGCGATCGCACCAAGTTGATGACGCCGACCGGATCGGGCCCGCGATCGATCATGTCGCCCAGCACATACAGCGTGTCGTCGAACGCCAGCGAGATCTTGGAAAGGGCCTCGTCCAGCGCGCGCACGTGCCCGTGGGCATCAGATGTCACATAGATCGCCATGGAACGCCTTTCCCTGCATTACGGCGAAGCCTGGAGCCGCAACTAAAACTTCAAGTTGAACTTAAACGTTACCCATTGTACTCCGTTGCAATAAAGCTGGGAAGTAGATACGAGCCGCCGCCAATAGTCTAGAAAAACGGCTCCGCCTGTGACGATATCACGAACGCCCTCCGTTCAACCCATAAACCCACCATCTTTGGGTACAAATAACCGCAGATAACTGACCGTGCCACGCCAACCACCCAGGAGCGGACACTATCCATGAACCAAATACTTCTTTTTATCGGCCTCGTCATCATTTTGTGCCTGACCATCAAACCCGTCGGCAAAAAGCTCCCCTTCCCCACCCTGCTCATCTTCATCGCGCTGGGCATGCTGCTGGGCGTCAACGGGCCGGCGCACATCGACTTTAGCGACTACGCGCTCACCGAAACCGTCTGCAGCACGGCGCTGCTGTTCATCATGTTCTACGGCGGCTTTAACACCAACATCGACCGCGCCAAGCCCGTCGCCGTACCCGCAGTGCTGCTGAGCACGCTCGGCGTCGTCATTACCGCCGGCATCACGGGCGCCTTTGCACACTTCGCGCTAGGCTTCGACTGGATCGGCGGTCTGCTGCTGGGCTCGGTCGTGGCGTCGACCGACGCAGCGAGCGTCTTTAGCGTGCTGCGCGAGCACAACCTTTCGCTGAGGGACGGCACCGACTCGCTGCTCGAGGTCGAATCGGGCTCCAACGACCCCGTCGCTTACATGCTCACCGCCGTGCTTGCAACCCTTGCGGCCGGCGGCGACATTAACATCCCTGTGCTGCTGGCCAAGCAGATCATCCTGGGTGTGGGCCTGGGCCTTGTCATCGGCTGGGCATCTGGCCGCTTGATCGAGCGCGCACACGCAACGGCCGAGGGCGCGCAGACCATCTTCTTGTTCGCCGTGGCCATCGTCGCCTACGCGCTGCCGAGCTACCTGGGCGGCAACGGCTTTTTAGCCGTGTACCTTGCCGGCATTGTGCTGGGTGCGAGCGACATCACCGGTAAGGTCGAGATGGCGCACTTCTTTGACACCCTCACCGAGATGGCCGAAATGACCATCTTCTTTTTGCTCGGGCTGCTCGTGACGCCCGCGCGCCTGCCGCAAATGCTACTACCGGGCCTGGCACTCATGGCGTTTATGCTCTTTGTGAGCCGCCCCATCGCCGTCGGTCTGCTGTTGGCGCCCTATAAGACAAACCCCCGCCAGGTGGCGCTCGTAAGCTGGGCGGGCCTGCGCGGTGCGGCTTCGGTCGTGTTTAGCCTCTTTGCCGTGGTGGCCGGCGTTCCCGGCGGTCACGACCTGTTTGACCTGGTGTTTGTGATTGCCGTGGCGAGCATTGTGGTGCAGGGCTCGCTGCTGCCTGCGGTGGCAAAGAAGCTCGACATGATCGATGCGGCCGGCGACGTGCGCCGCACCTTTAACGATTACCGCGACGAGGACGGCATGTCGTTCGTCAAGCTCAAGGTGGGCGCGGGCCATCCGTTTGCCGGTCGCTCGCTCGCGGACATCGGCAGTGCCACGGACATGCTCGTAGTCCTGGTGCTGCGCGACGGTGCACACCCGGTGCTGCCCAATGGCGATACCGTCATCGAGGAAGGCGACCTTCTGGTTATGGCCGCGCCGACGTTTGAAGATCGTGCCGAGGTAACGCTACGCGAAGTCACCGTGACTCCCCACGGGCGTCTGGCCGGCCAGCGCCTGCGCGACGTGCCGCAAGGCAAGCACCCCTTTATCGTCGTGATGATCAAACGCGACGGCCAAACGATCATCCCCGACGGCAACACCCTCATATACGCCGGCGACGAAGCCGTCATCGCCACGCTGGCGTCGTAGCGGCCAGGGGCAGCCGTCCCGAATTGGCTACATTTGAGCACCAATCGCCCCGGCTGGGGTCTCGTTGCGGACAATTAGCGTCTCTCAAAACTAAGTGAGTAGACTTTTGCCGAATCGCCGACCACGTCACCAAAGCACAAGTCTGTGACCTGCGGGTTTGTTGAAGCAAATTAGTCGTGTGCTCAGGATTTCCAATAAAGCCTACTCACTTAGCCAGCGTGCAGTCAAAATAGAACGGTCGCGACCTCATTAGGCTCCATTGGGACGGCTTATCATGCATGTTCGCGCAGCTGCGGGTGCAGGAGCCCCATGCCAAATTAGCTACCCTTGTCACATTCCTAGTCATCGTCGACGGCAAAGTCGCGGAGGTCGAGGCCTTCGCGTTCGGCTCGGGCTAGGAGCTCTTGGAGCGACTCGTCCTCGATATCCACTACGTCGAGCATGGCAGCCGGAAAGCCCACGCCTGCTGCACTCCCCGCGCGATCGAGCAGACTCTCGCGCAGCTGGTCCACATCAACTTCGATCTTCATGGTGAAACCTCCTACCAGGCCAGGCTCCTACTCAGCAGCGCTAAGCTTATCCACAGCAGCAACAAAAGCCGCCGCCTGTTTGTCGTCCATCTGCATGGCCAGGCGTCCCACGGGCTCATCGTAGGCAAACTGCACCTTATCGATAAAGCAATCCCAAGCACGCTCATCCACACGCACGGCGGCCTCGCAATACTGACTGAGCTTTTTGAGTCCATACCAAAACGCATTCACATGGCGCGTGGGGTCCTCATCCAGCACACCATCGTAGCGACGCCCGTTAAACTCACGCATGCGTGCCACGGCAACCTCGAGCGAGTCGCCGCCCTCGGCCGAAGCCTCATCCACCAGCTCGGGAATCGGAACCTCACGCCGAACATCGTGCCTGGTAGCGCCATCGTACTCGCCCACCAGCACGTCTTCGTCAAGCCGAGAATCATAGTCAACATAGCTCGAGCCCCTGCAAATCCCATGCGGCGAGCCAGAGCCAAACGCGCAGAACAACCCGCCGTCGGCAACAATACGACGGTAGGTCTCAAACGACTTCTTAACCTGAGCGAGCAACTCGGAAAGCAAACCGGTATCGCACGCCGTCTCGCACGCAACGCACGCAGGCTCGGGCAGCCCTGAAGGCTCCACCGTGCTCCCCGCAACGCGGGCGGCGCGCTCGGCCCGATATGCCTGCGCCGCCAAGCGCGCTCGCTGCGCAGCGCCATGCACGTTGGTAAGTTCACGCTCCAACGCCACGTCACCAGCAACATCGCCAGCAACATCACTCGCAGACCCGCTGGCGCCCTGCGACCCTGTCGCACTCAGCTCGGACTCAAACGTCGCTGTGATCATACCCGCAAGGTCCGTCGCATCGGCGGCACAACGCAACTGTTCCAGCTGCGTACACAGCAGGTCGGCATCCAAAGGCACAGCATCCACAACGCGCACGCCATTCAGGCGCGCCACGTCCCGTAGCACCATAGCCCCCGCAGCATCGTACGCCGCGCGAACCTTGTCCGCCGTATTCGCACGCAGCTTTACCTCGATAAACGCAAGCGTCTGCTCCAAACGGGCCAGTAGCTCGGCCTTGTCATCCATGCGCAAAAAGGCAGCATAGCGGCGCTCCATCTGCAGCGGACCAACAATGCCCGCCTGCTTACGAGCCAGCGCAAGGGCCGCACCCTCAACACGGCGAACATACCCGTCAACTGCCCGCACGGCAGACTCGCGCGCAGCGCGCTCGGCAGCCTCGACACCCCTAAGCACGCTCAGCAGCTCGCGGGAGCGCGCCTTGCGCACCAGCTCCCCGCGATCGTACTGCTCAAGCGCCGTCTGACGCTTGGCTACCGACTCAAAGCCAAACAGCTCGTCGAGCAGCTCACCAACAGAACGCTCGCCCGCCATAGCAAGGCCTCCTCACGCACTACGCACCAACATGTACGCGGTGCGCCCGAACACCGGACGCCCCGCTCGCCCGCACTCCTACAGATCCAGAGCCTTTTTCGCGGCGTCGACCGGGTCGCCATCCATGTAGAACACCGGGCTCAGGCCCGAGATAATCTCGGACGAAACACTCTGCAAACCCGCGATGGCGCTCAGCGGCAAAATCACGCGCTTGGCGCCGGCGTTTTTGGCCACGCGCATAATGTCCTCGAGCCCACGGATCTCGTCCATAGAGCCCGACATGCGCAAGATTCCCGGAATCGCCAGCGCGGGCATCACCGGGCGGTTGCACGCCGCGGAGCACAGGCCCACGAACTCGGCGAGCGAAACCTCCTCGGACAGGCCCTTGCTCTGCAGATCGTTGTAGAACAGCAGATAATCCTTGGAGCCAATGTGCATCCCCGGCGCCACGCGGTTCGCCAGGTTCACAAAGTTGTCGAACGCGGCCTCCAGCGTATCGCGCACCGGCTTGTTAAAGGCCACGCCCTCGTGCTTAAACTTGCACTCGCCGGCAACGGCCTTGTTCTCCAGCTTGTACACGGCTACCTCGCCGCCCTGCGACCTGCCCACGCCAAACACGTGGCCGGACAGCAGCGGCCCGTCGGGAATCAGCGTGTCCTCGCTCTGCTCGGGCACGCGCACCACGTGCACGTCCTGCGGGTTGTCGGCATCCATATAGCCCAGGTTGACGTCGATAAACTCAACGCCCGCCATAATCTTGAGCTGCTCCTTTACGCGGCGACGGCCCTCGATGGCGTAGTCCAGCAGCCAGCGCACGTCGTCCTTGTCCATGGCCTCGTCGGGGAACAGCAGCTTGGCCAGGCCGCTAAAGGTCTTGCGAACGGCGATCTCGTCGCGTTTGTTAAAGTCGCTGTTAAAGCGGAAGTAACGGTCGATATGGTGCGTAAAGTCCTTGCGGCGCATCTCCTTGCAAAACTCCGACAGGCAGTCGGTGATCAGGCCATAATGTCCGGTCAGCAGGCTCGAGCGCATCTTGGGAATCTCCCAGCCCGGCAGGTAGTAATGGATACGGTCGAAGAAGGCCGAATCGTTGTTAAACTCCGGCGGAAACGGATCAAACAGGTGTGTGGTCTTAAGGACGTTTTGCACGGTGTCGTTGATGTTGCCCTCAAAGACCATGGAGGCATCGGCGTTAATCTGGTCGCGGCCGCGCGCGTAGCTGCCGCTCGCCATATAGTCCTTCATGATCTGCACGGCGTTGGTGTCCTTAAAGCGCATGCCGGCGACCTCGTCGAACGTCACGCAATCCCAGTGGCCCACCAGGCCCACGCGATCGGCGCGCATGGAGTTCATGCGGCCGAACAGGTTAGCCGTGGTGGTCTGGCCGCCAGAGAGCAAGATGGCGTAGGGCGAGACCTCTTTGTAGATATGGCTCTTGCCGGTGCCGCGGGGACCCAGCTCGCACAGGTTGTAGTTGCGCTCGATGAGCGGCACCATACGCTCGATAAAGTGCAGGCGCTCTTTCTCGGAAAGCTCGCTGGGTTCGTAGCCAGCTGAGCGCAGCAGCATGTTGAGCCACTCGTCGCGCGAGAAATACTGGCGCTCGTCGATCATGGCATCCAGGTCCAGATTGGGCATCTGGATGGGCGTGAGCGACGCCACACTAAACGGAGAGTCCTCGGGGCCGCGCTTTTTGCGCTTGGCCTTGGAGCGGCGCGGCGCATCGTCGCCAAAGACCTCCATGCCAAACTCGTCTTCCTCATCCAAGGGGTGACGATACTCGATGCTCATAATGCACCAAATGCCGCCCTGCAGAATCTTGGAATAGTCGCGCACGTACTCGGCCGGCATCACAAACGGTTCGATGGTCAGATTGGCAAACGATGCCACATAGATGTCTTTGTACTCGTCGAGCTTGGCCGTCACCTTATCGATGATGGTAAAGCGGCCCAGTTCGCGAATCTTGGACTTAATGCGCTCGGACTCGTCGGGACGCACGTAGTTATCGGTGAGGATCCTGCGAATGCGTTCCAGGCCCTCTGCCACGGCATCCTCGTCATCGGTCGAGCAGTACATGCCCAGCAGGTACTCCAAAACAAAGGTGGGCACGTTGGCGCCGCGCTTCATAAGGGCCGTCAGGTCCTTGCGCACGATCTTGCCAGCAAAGTGCTCGAGCAGCTTGCCGTCCAGCCCGTCCATGTCGTAGCCCTCATCCTCGGGAGCCTCGGCCACAGCTTGGTCATAGCCATCGGTCGAGGACTCGTCCTCAACGGGCGCGACGGCCTCCACCGGCTCCGGGGCAGGCGCCGCAGCCTCAACGGACGCCGCAGCCTCCGCAGGCACATCCACATCAATCGAGGGAACTTCCCACAGATTGTCGTCATGGCTATCAATCATAGGGCACACTCCTAAAAACCAAAGTCAGCAACAGGGGCAAACGAAACGGCGATGGTATACGTCTCGCGCCAAAAGATCTTGCCCGACTGGGCGTCGCGGCAAACCAGCAAATGGGACGAGCCGGACCCAAACGACACACCCGTCTTAAGCGTAAAGCGAGCCTCGACCACGCGGTCCTGCGGGTTGGGCGAAGTCATGTCCGCATGCACGCGAGCAACGTCGCTCACCTCGTTGCCGGTCTCGTCGGTAAACACCAGCTCGTACTCGCACGGCAGCACCTTGCCCGTAGCGGCCTCCTCCTGCAGCAACTTAATGCCAAACAGCGAGTTGGTAACGCGGCGGCTCTCGCTCAGCACGCGCAGCTTCGCAGTCTGCGTATCAACGAATTCCTTTGAGGACGCACTCAGGCGGCGATACCCGACCACCGGCACCACGAGCTCCTGCAGACTCACGCCGCCATGCACGTAGCGCTTGGTTCCGCCGGGTCGCTTGTAGTGCACGATCCCGCGCGGAGCCAAGCCAACGTAGCCGCCGCCCGGCACCACATGGTCCATGTTCATGGCTAAACACGGGCTACCGTCCGCGCCGTTAGCGATATCGGCCAAGGTGTCGCCCTGAGCGACCACCGCATGGCGCTTGCCAAACAGCACCGGATCGTCGGGCAGGTCGTTCTTGCCCAGGAACAAGCATTCCGGCAGTTCGTTGGCCGTGTACAAAAAGCCATGGTCGGATGTGATCGTCACGCGGGCGCCTGGCGCGTCGGTGCACACGCGCTTGGCGATCGAGACCAGCTCGTCCACGCTCTCGGCGCACGCATCGAACACATCGCTTTCGGTGGCGAGCTTCTCCCCCGTCGCGTCGATCTTGTTGTGATACAGGTACACGATCTCGCTGGACTTGAGCAGCTCCTTGCGGTCGGCGGCAGACATGTCCAGATACGCCGCGGCACTCAGGGCACGAGCCGTAGGTGCGGCCTTCTGCAGCACCGCTTGACGCTCGACCGTAGAACCCGTGGGCATATCATCGAGCAGCACGGCGCCCGTTTCCATGTTGAGCGTCATGGCCTGATGCGGCAACAGCGCCGGCATGCCCATCTCGGTAATAGAGGGAAACATCGCCTGCACGCTACCCATGCGCACCTCGCCGCCGCGCTCGCGCTCCAAAGCGGCAGCCACATCCTGCGCCACCTCGTAGCGAAGCGCATCGCTGATCAGGACCACCTTGGCCTTGGCACTACCGGTATACGTGGGCAGCGTCTCCCAATAGAACAGGTCTTGGCGAGCGACGCCCTCAACATAGCCGGCATCGCGCCACTGCGCCTGGGCGGCATTGGCCCAGCACGCGTTGCTCTCGGTCAGATACCAGTTGACGTAGTTGTTCTCGGCCCATTCAACCGCGCGGCGCTCGGGCTCCTCCAACAGATCGACACCGCGCAGCTTGCAGCGCTCGTTGGCCTGGCGCAGCGCGCGATATGCCGCATCCATGTGCCACCAATCTGTGGTATAGGCCTCCCATACCTCGGCCGCCTGGGCAATATGGAATCCACCCGCATGGTCGCGCTTAAAGGCCGCCATGTCGGCCAGCGCCAAAAGCACCTGGTAGTAGCAGGCGACATCGTCGTACCAGCACAAGTCGCGACGGGCCGCGGCAACACGACGCGCCTCGTCAACGCGATCGGCACCCTGCGCCAGCGAGGTGAGCAGGTCGCTCAAAATGGCCTCGTCAACGCACGGGAATACATCCAGGCGCAGCAGATCGTCGGTAGGCAGAGCACCAAACACATGGCGCAGGCCGCACGCGTCCTGGACCAGCTCGCAAATCTCGCGCAGGTCATCAGACGCCGCAGCATCACCCGCCCATTCGCGGACAACGGCAATGCAATACGGCGCATAGGCAGGCGCAATATGGTTGGAAAGCTTTTGCAGCGCAGCCGCCGGCACCAACGAGGCCGCGGCCGTCAGCAGCACATGGGCGGCAAAATCCCGCAGCGAATCGCGCTCGAACAGCGCACCCTCAAAGCCCGTGCGCTGACGCACAAAGGCTGCAAGGCTATCGGCGGCCTCAAACTTCTGCGCCAGTTCCGCCAGTGCCTCCGGGCCATCGCGCAGCAGCATAGTCAGGCATGCGCGCACAATAAACGGCATGGTGGCAGCGCTGGGATCGGAGCCGCCAAACATGGCGGCCAGCAGGCCCAGCTCAACATCGGCCGCGCACGCAGGCACGGGCATGCACTTAGAAAACTTGGCGACGCGGCCCTTGGCGGCAAAGAACGACTTGTGCGCCTGCAGAGCCTTGCGAATATCCCGCGCGTTCGAGGCCCCCAGCTGATCGGCCAGCAGCGACAGATAGTCCGCCGAGAACTGATCGGCATACAGCTCAACATCGGCCAGCCAATCGCCCTCGAGGCCGCCGCGCCCCTGCTGGCGATACACCAGCATGTCGCTCGTGGTGTCCTCGCGGGCGATAAGGCGCTTGACCTCAAACATATGCCCGTCGCAAGCCTCCACAAAGCGCACCGGACGCGGCAGGCGTTGCTCTACCGCTTCTCCAAAGCCGCCCTCGGCAAGTTCGGCAAACGTGGCGGCAAACTCGCCTTCCGCGTCGTGCCACACCACCACGCGGCGCTCACGGCAATCGGGCAGCGGCTGTTCAAAGCGCGCCGCCAGCTCTTCAATTACATCGAACTTTGCCATCTAACAATCCCACTGTCATACCGGTCAAAACAATTCGCGTAACGCGTAATCACGTGTGCATTATTTTATCTTTGCCAGCACATCCTGGAACTTGGCATAGTTGACCTTAACGCCGTCGTCCAGGTCAATCTTGATCATCTGGTCGGCCAGGTGATGCAGCTTTTCCTCGTAGGCAACGGTCTCGGTCAGCTGATCCTTCAGCTTTTTGATGCGCTTGGTCAGCGCGACCTTCTCACCGCGCTCGGCCGTGGCCAGCGCGTCCTCGGCATCGGCAATCTGCGAGCGATAGCGCTCCTGCTGCTCGTGCACATAGTCGGTACGAATGCGCGCCAGCAGATCGGGCGTATAGCGGTGCATGTAGACCAGAGCCATAAAGCCGTTCTTCTTGCCGCTGTCGAACAACCAGTAGATGGGGCGCTTCTTGTAGGTTTGGCAGTGGTCCTTAAAGAAGTCCTTCAAAAAGTAGGCGCGAATTACCTCGCGCGAGGTACCCTTGCCGCCGAGCGCCTCGGCAATAAAGGCCAGGTTCTGCTCGAGCGTCTCCTCGCCGTACACGGTGCGCACAAAGTCGATAAAGTAGCGAACGATGTCGTCGTCAAAGTACTCGTCATCGGTAATGGGCAGCACATTGTCGCCGTCGGGCATAAAGGTCACGTGATCGGGATTGGGCATCTTGGCCAGATAGTCGTTGACCGTGGCACCCTGATCGGCCAAAACCAGACCGTCCACATCCAGCGAGTAGCGGCCAAACATGCAGCCCACGGCATAGCTTATGAGCGAGGTAATCTCGTCGCGCTTGGTGCGCACGTACTTGTTGCCCTTATAACTCTCGGGGATCTCGTCAGCGGTATCAAAGATGCGCGCCACCGATACGTACTTGTCCTCGACCTCGATGGGCACTTCGCCCTCCATGTTGTAGATTTTGGCAAAGATTCGGTTGAGCTCCTCCTCGTTAGCGCGAAGCTGCTCAAAGCGAGCATTGACCTCGGCCTTGCGAGCCTCGTATTTATCGGCGAGCAACGTTGCCATATCTCTATCCCATCCAATCAGGACCGATTAAAAGCCCAATAAAACTAGCTAAGTCAACATAGACAAGTCTACCCGACAGCAAAGCTTATGGCGCCCTATGCAGAACATTCACGAGCACCATTTTCAGGACCCGCCCATTACAGACGAACCAAGCTTTGCAGCCAGTATGTATTAACTTACTCCACCAGCCCCACCATTTGTTGAGCAACAAGTGCGAGCGGTAGCCATAGGGCCATAGCCGCAGCACCCCAACCAAAACAGCACGAACGAACATGACCCACTATCTCAGACCAGACCACGGCATATTCCTAAAACCCCAGGCAGATTGACGAACATGTGTTTGGTCATTATAATTTCTACTTGAATAGACTCCTCGTCTCGTGGTATAAAAAGGTTGGTACCCTCGAATAGAGGGACCTCCAAGAGCCGGGGGCTTCCCCCCGGCATTTTTTATGCGTAAATGGAGGTCACCTCATGACGGAACTCTCGATCTTTATCGATGAATCGGGTGATGCGGGTCCCGTATCCCGCTACTATATCGTCACCCTTGTCTTTCATGAGCAAGCAAACGAACTAAAGGAAAATATCGCCGCGTATGAACGCAACGTTAGAGACTGTGAACTCGATGTGATGCCATTCCACTTTGGGCCTCTTCTCACGGGCCACGATGATTACCAGTGGGTCAGCATTCGCAACCGAAAGAAACAGCTCAGCCTGTTCCGCCAGTTCGTAGATCACTCCCCCATCACATACCGACCCTTCATCTACGACAAGAGGCAGGGCCTTTACGAACCGCAAAAGCTCTCCGAAAAGATCGAACGCGATGTTACGCTATTCCTTGCCGACCACCTGGCGTACATACAGAGCTTCGACCACGTCAAGATCTACTACGACGGAGGCCAAAGCGTTGTAACGCGCGCGCTTCACGGTGCCATCGAGAAGGCCATTTCCCAAAGGGCCACGGTTTATCGCGACGCTTCGCCCAGAACATTTCGACTATCTCAGGTCGCCGACTATATTTGCGGGATCGAACTCACGCTCCTTAAGTTCCAGAATGGAACAGCGACCAAAACAGACACGGAGTTCTTTGGCTCGATCACCCCATTCAAAAAGAACTTCGTTAAGAAGCTAAAGAAAAAGAGGCTCAATTGAGTCAGCCATTCGCACTGGAGCCATGGTATAAATGGGTTGCGTTCCTTTATGGAGGGCAATCAAGAGCCGGGGGATGTCCCCCGGCATTTTTTATGCCTGGATCCAATGCAAGCTCGACATAAAACGGGAGGGGCATCCCTAGAGATGCCCCCTGCAAAATACATCCGACTTCTGCTTCAAAATCAATCGTCCCATATATCCATGAACCTTTTATCAGTCAACACATAAGCAGTGCGATTGTTAATCGGAGCAACCTTTTTTACTGAATGAGTCCTGTCATACATATAGCAAACAACGCCCGCTTTTGAGAACGTATCTATTCCGTCAACAGCGTCCATCATGTCATATAAAGTAAATACTTCCCCAACGTCAACTGTTTGCGCAAACTGCTTCGCAAGCCGCTTGTTTTCCGGATCGGTCTTAGCCTTCCTCTTGCGATCGTACGCTTGTCGCATCTGCCAATCGGCATCCCAATAGCATTCATCAAATCGGTCACTTTTTGGCACGCTGGCACAGAATGCTTCGAGCTTAGCCCTGCGCTCTTTCTTTTCGGCTTCTATTTGTTCGAAGTTCGCTTCGGCCTCTTTAAACGCTAGCTGGGCATCGCTCTTTTGCTGTCGCAACTCATCGACCTTTGCTTTGACGAGCTTACTTGAGCCCTTGGAGAGTTTGACCTCGATCGCCTTAAGGCTGGAATCGACCTTTTCTATATGCTCGGTAAGATCCGAGAGCTTCTTCTTTGCTTGACGTTTATTGCTAATGTCGAACAATCCAAACGACTGAAGCTCTTTCTCGCAGCTAGAGGCCTCATTATTAAGGTTGTTTCTTAGCTCTGCCAGCTGCTCTCGTTTGCGCTCTAGGTCCCGAAAGTAATCGAATTTTGAGATTGCCTCATTCAAATCGTCGACAATCGAATCTAGCTCGCGTTGGCGCCTCGCCTTGTTCACTTTGGCGTCAAAGTAATCGCCGCGCATCTCATTGCATCGATCGGCAAGCGCGTAAACCCTATCCCTCGTCTCGTCCTCTGCCCAAGACTTTGGTTGAAACGGTTGAGGCTTCTCGTCATCGGCCTTTTTCTTCTCGATGACCACATCATTCTTTTTCTCAGGCGCAGCTGCCTTCTCCTCCTTGGCAGGCTCAGCGACCTTCTTCTCCTTGGCGGGCGCAGCATCCTTCTTCTCCGACGCCTTCTTCTCCGGCGCGGCCTTCTTCTCCGGCGCAACGGGCGCCGGCGCAGGGTCCAGTCCAATGCGGGCGCGAATCTCACGCATATGCTCGGAAGGGGCAAGGATAGCCTCTGCATCACGGCCGTCTTCGAGGTTGCAATTAGATGCCCTCAGTAAGGCAACGTCAATAACATTAGCTGCGGCAGAGCGAATATCCTGATATATGGGGCTCTCTTTTCCGTAGAAGCGCTCCTGGGCATCGACCGCGTCAAGAATGCGATCCAGATAACGCTCGGAATCCGCATTTAGCTGAGCCAAAGCCTTTAAACCGGCATTCTCCCTATCAAGCGCAGTATTACCGTCTAGCAAACTGGTCTCGTATACTGCTGACTTATAAACACCTTGGCGAATAGAAATCAAAAGAGAAACGCCCTGGACTGCAAGCTCCCTGAACTCCTCGGGCTCGACTTTAGTTTCAAAGCATTTCTTAAACGCAATGTCCCAACTGAGAGGCTCCACCTTATTAAGACGAACGGTCGACGCGAGTCCATCGACAAACGTGCGGGCCTCATTAACACGATCCCGATCCCATGAATAGAACGTCACGCGCATGCAGTCGTTGTCACGGTATAGAGGGCAGACATAGAACTCCAAACCAATCCCCGTATCCATGCCAGGAAGTCCCACGCCAACCTGAACGACAGCGACAATGCACCCATCACCCTGAACTTCGTGATATTCAAGTCCTCTGGGAACCATGTTGTTTATGGGAGGGAAGTGGGTGGTCCTAATCACGGCGCGACGAACCTCGAGCTGGTCCATGCTGCGCATTTCCTCTGATGTTTCAGGGCGCCACGAATAAAGAACCTGAGCCCCTTCCATGCGCCTGTTGGACGAAGCGGGGCTTAAAACAAAGGTATCTTTTTGGCTGGGGTCGGAAACGACAATCCAGCCATCGGGAAGCGCCACGGAAAACGCATTGCCCCATACACGGTCGCCCTCGTTTGCAGCAACCTTCTTATCACCGCCTGCGTTACCAGGCCGCTCCCCTCCCGCGGGGGCAGACGCCACGCCGCATCCGTCTGAAGCCAAGGTGTCCAGCTGAATCGCCGGGGCAGAGTAGACCATCTTCGTTCCCGGCTTTTCCTGCACGCCCGGAACGTCCGTCACGTCGTCTACGACCAGCATGGATAGATCGACGTTCTTCGCCGCAACAAACGTCACCTTAAACGAGGCGCCTTGCTGGCTACGCAGCCCTTGGCGCATATCCCAAAGCATGCGTGTGACCAAGTTGAAGAACTGCGGAATACCGCGAGCGATTCGCGTGTCATACATTACGCAATATGCATCGGGGGCCGGATTGTCGATTACGAGTGCCTTGTTACAGCCGCAGAAATCAGCCAAAACAAGGCCCGTCAAATCCCCTTCTCGAAGCATAGGGTAAAGCGCCTCGTGGATTGCGCTCCTAGGAACAATGAGGTCCTCATCGGCCTCAACCAGGTTATTCAGAAAACCGTCGACAAAGCAGTTGAGATAATCATTCAGATCATCAAAGCCGCCCTGCGTGGCAAAATCGGTAAGCTCGGGCACCTTTTCATTATCGACATGCAAACCGGTCGCAGTGTGATGATGACCGTCCCAGGTGATCATTCCGTCGTCAAAGCAAACGCAATAATCGGACAGTAGGTGGAAAAAAGAAGTCACCAAATCCATTTCAATCAACCTTTCGCTTAGGCTTCAGCAGCTACTTCGCTTCTTTCGGGGCGTTTTCGAGTGCGTCGGCAATCGCCTCTATGCCCTCTCCCTGGCCTAGAATGAAGCACTTCCAGTCGATGTCCTGGGTGCGGGCAAACTCATCGGCACGCGAGGCACTAAAGAGCATCACGCGGCTCTTCTTCCACAACAGGGCGGGATGCAACTTAAAGTCGGTGCTCTCAATACAGACCACCGCGTCTTTGCGAGGCATCTCGAGCTTGCTGCTCTTGACCAACTCTTTCAGCTTTTGGACGTCGGTGATCTCCTGACCCACAGAACAGCTGTTGAGCAGGTCCTTCCACACGCGGAAGTACGGCTTGCCCTCATAGGAAGCCCCTTCAGCCACAACGGATGTCGAGAGGCCGACAGGCCGCTTAGCAACCGCATGCCTAACCTTGGGAGCCGCCTTGGCAGAATCGTCCGCAGGCTTCTCATCGATGCCCAAAACCTGGGCAACGTAGTCGTCATTGCCCAGGAAATACTCCTCGACCACGTCCCATCGCTCGGCATCGCTCATGGTGGAGCGGAAGAAGCCCCTAATAACCTTGGACGAATACTCGTGGCGATCGTTAAGCTCGCGCAGCACGCCATTGGAATATCTGCTGTCCGAAGCCAACGCCTTGACCTTCGAGGCATCGTTGAGACGAATAAAAATCTCCGGGTTGTCGCCGCCCTTTACCGTGTACGTAGCAAGCTTGAGAATCTCTAGGATCTCGGCCAGCGCATAGCGAGCGTCGAGAGCCTTGTTGTCCAGATAGCGCCTGCAATGTTTGCTACCTTCGGGGGGCTGCAACCTTCCCAGCGTCTGGGTCAGATTGCTCATGGCTGCCTGAAGCTCGCGCCCGATTACGCCATAGCGAACATCCTGCGCGCGGCTATAGGTATTCCTCGAAGACTTATTGAATCGTTTGATGCATTTAAAGGACCGGTCGGATCCAAAGTGCCGGCCACCATCGACGGGACGAACAAACGCATTCAGCAGCGCAGACGGCTTCTTGACCTCCAAAGACGTCCCCTCAAGCTGATGGGTAAGCTCTTTCGTAAACTCCTTCTCCGAAAAATCGCCCTCACGCGCAAGGCCCATAAACGTCTTGCGCAGCGCCTCGGCAAACGCAGACAGCGTCGACGTGGCCCCATCAAACGGCATGGAGTAATTGATGTCGAGCGCCAGGCGGTTCGAAAGCGCAGGCTCCCCCGTCGGCGAACAAATCTTGCCCGTGAACAGCTGGCGCTTAAAATCGGCATAGGTCAGGTCGCTAAACTCGTTAGCCCACATGTCGCCTACGTTGAGCTCATAGATTGCGCCCATGTCCGAGATCTTGACGGCATGCTGCCCCGCACGATTCTCGTAGCGCGTATGGGCCTCGCTGATCTTTCGTAAATATTTGCCGTAGGACGTGGTAAAGCTACGCTCGGCAACCTGCTCAATGCAAACAAACTGCTTGGTATACGACACCTTGGGGCGCACGACGATAACCGGGAAGTTGAACTTATCCTCAAGGTCGCGCGAGATCATCATCAGGGCCGATTTAACGCGATTGGTCTTGCGGTCCTCATCCTTCTCGTTTGTAAACAGGTAGGAGAACGTATTGGGCGATACCAGGAAGTTCTGGCTGCGATCTTTTTGCGGCGCAGAAGCATAGACCTCGTACAGCTTGGCCATGATCTCCTTAAGCTGCCACTGGCTAAACTTGGAGAGCGCATACAGCGTCTCGGAATAGCGAACGTCTTGCATAAAGAAGTCGATGCAGGCCTTGGCACCCAGGCCGCGCTTGCGACCGCCACGACCAATTTCCTGAATATAGTCGGACAGATTGCCCGTCGGCGCATAGTGGTACACGGCATCGATGTCATCGATATCGATACCCATGCCAAACGCCTTGGTGCTCACGAGCACCCTGCAGTTGCCCGACGCAAACGCGTCTTGAACGATCTTCTTGTACGCGGCGTCTTTGCCGCCGTGATAGCCCAAGACCTGAGAATTAGAAACGCTGCGTTGATCGATAATCGCATTGACATGGCTCTGATATGGGCAGTAGACAATGGCATGGCGGTTGTCGCGCACGGCCTTATCAATCCACTGCTCGGCGAGGTCGGTTTTTACCTCCTCGATGGGACCGGGCAGCTCGCTTTTGCTTCTCCAGACGATGTCGAAGGAGATGTCGTTACGACGAGGGTTGCCCAGGAACGTCTTGCAGTTGCCAAGCTCCAGGTCGGCGATCGTATGCGAAACAACATCATCGCGCCCGCCGTAGACAGCCGTGGCGGTAAGGCAAAAGATCGGAAAGCTCATACCGTTTTTGCGGAGCTTAGACAGATACGGCCCCAGATACCAGTAGTCCGGGCGGAAATCTTTACCCCAAGAGGTAACGGTATGGACCTCGTCGATGACGACAAGACCGAGCTCGCGGCCGTTGAGAATCGCCTGGATTGAGGACTCCAGCAGAAGTTCCGGTGACAGGTAGATAATGGAGGCGTCGCCGCTTTTAACACGGTCAAGCGACTCAAGCCGCTCACCATAGGGAATGTCCGAGTTAATGGCAACGACATTCTTAACGCCACGTTTCCGCAAGTTGGCGACCTGGTCGATCATCAGGGCCTTCAGCGGCTCAATAACCAGCGTGACCAGCTGATATTTCCGAGCAAGATACAGCGCCGGAATCTGGAACAGAATGGACTTGCCTGCACCCGTGGGCGCCGTCACAAACACGTTCCTGTAATCGACAGAGCCCGCATGGGCAGACTCGGCCTGCTTTACGACAAACTCAGAGATAGCACCCTGAGACACCGTTTCCATTTCGTTGTCAAAGTCGGGATTCTTGTAAAAACGAAGCTTCCTAAACGAGGCCTCCTTGCCCCAGTAATGCTGAAGCACCGAAAGCAGACGGCCCGACTCCTCGACCTTTTCCTCTTGGTCTTGCTGCGCCACAAAGGAAACGGATAGACCCAGCGCATGGGCAACAGAAGCGACCGCCTCCAGAGCGGACCTATAGCTCTCAAGCTCCCGAGCGTTCACCAAAACAGAAGCAGGGCCAGCCGTGCCATTTAGCAAGCCCAGACGGTATTCCAGAAACGCAGTCGACGAAACAGGGACGACGCCCTCAGAAATTGCCGAAGCATCACCCAGCGCAAAAGAAGCACGATCAAACAGATCGATAACTTCCCACTCAGCAAACTCATCCGGAATAATCGGCGTTACAAGATGCGCACTTCCAACCTTTACGGATTTGGCATAGTACTTAGAAAGTCCCGTCGTATCGGGTGTCATATCGTCAAAAGATGACTCAAAGCCATCGAGCAGATCCGGATCAACAGGAGAAGGAACGCCCTCACCATCAAGGAACAGGTTGTTCCGAACGACGACAATCTTGCCGTCGAACAACTCGTTAATCGTCCCGCGCAGCTCAAGAAGCTGTTCAAACAGCATTAAAACTGGACCATCCGCCGAAAGAATCTGAGCCACGGCCAGCCTCTTTTGGCGGGCAAAGTCAGAAGGAGAAAAGAACGGGGCGACATCGCTGGCTATAACCCCGGGGATCGAGTGCTCATAACGCGCGACGAATTCTGCGAGACGGGACGACAGGCCGCAAAAAGCAAATATTATCGGTTGCGAACAATTCCTCAAGAGTCCGTCGATTTTAGTATCGAGCGTCAAACTATTGCCATCGCAGTACTCGGTCATATTCTCCTCCTCCAACCAAACACTGCCATCAACTTAGCCCATCAACCTCGCCATTTGTTGAGCAACAAGTGCGAGCGGTAGGTATTGATCTACGACCGTTGGAATCAAATAAATGAAGCGCAACAAGAAAGCGATACCCGAGTCGAATCAACTCCGCACTCACCGAAGGTCGCACCAGATGCCGTCCCAAAAGTACACAGAGACTGGCGCACAAACCGAACAATCTAAATAAAGGCCATAGCGGTGGCGCTTCGTCGTTGACAGGTCGTCATCAGCGCAATCAAATTAGCTAACAATAATCAGGCTGAGTATTGTTCATCACTCGCTGTCAGAGAGAAGGCCTGTCGCAGCGGATTCGAGCGCGATGCCGCAGCGCTTCAACATGTAATCAAAGTGAGCAGCTTGGTTATTTGCTTCAAAAATGCACCGCATAGCATTTAAATAGTGAAGTAAATAGTCACCAGAATCGGTGCATTCGGCGTCATCGGTCAAAAGATGAGAGCCAGAGTGCGTCCACAAAAGCAATGACCTCCCCAAAGGACGATCGGATGGAGGCAGCTTGGCAATTGTTTCTTCAAGATTCAATCCATTAACAAAATTGAAATAAGTTTCAAGGATTCGACGAATGCTATTGCGGACGGACGTTGACCGATTTTCTTCACGAAGCTCTTGCCACAACGCCTCGTAACCCGTACTTACCGGGTTATCCGGTCCAAAAGCTTCAATAGCGGAGTTGGTAGCCGTTTTTCTAATTACGAAAAAAGCGCTATCCGACAGGGAGTAACCTGACGATGGATAAGTAATCTCATGGTGAAAACTGGCGTTGTGCGTCGATATAAACAACTGACTAACTTCGGAATTAGCCTTTTGCCGCGCTTCGGAAGCCAGGTCGCGAACCAAGGAGCTGACAAAGTAGAGAACGTTTGAATCCAGACTAGAAATAGGGTCATCAATAAAGACAACGGGGTATTCAAGAGACCTACTTTTAACGTAACTCAAGAAATACAAAAAGGTGACGATGGTTTTTTCGCCCTCGCTAAGGGTCTCATTTGCACGTTCTCCGCCTTGACGAATAAATGCATAGTCTTTTCCATCGTTAGCTTCATCGAGAGAAAAATTATCAAAGCACAAGTCCTTAAGGATTCGGTTGATATGCTCAATAGTGGGCTTGGAGCTAGTAAGCCGAGACATTAACTCCTCCCGTTCGGCGTTCTTCCTTTCAATCGCATCAGAGCAGTTAAAGACTTTAGATTCGAGACCCTCTTTAGCCTTCTTGTAGGCTGCTTCATTTTTTAAGAATAGCTTCTTATCTGCCGCCAGCCTGACCGCACACTGCCATTGAATGCGAGTAAACACGTCCTCTTTAAACTCGCTAAAGTGCAGGGCGCGTTCATTGTGAGCAGCAATCTGCTCATTCATCTTTTTCAATGCAGCAGCGAGATTATCTCGGACATCAATTGTATCTTCAACAATAACTGAACTACCCAAATCATTTAGCTTGGCATTCATACGATCAAGGTTCGCTGTGGTCAAAGCATCAAAATCTATTAAATTATCGCTCGCTTGATCTATGTCAAATCCTTGATTGCGGTAAGCAGGAAGCTTTTCTCTCAGCCGATGCACTTCATCAAGAACCGACTCATAAGCTGAGACAGCGTCCATTAGCAGCCTCTTGGTTCTGCGATAGTCTTCGTCGAAGTAGCTTTCTATACTATTCGCAAGAGCCTCGCTCGTTGTCTGCTGACAAAATGGGCATGTAGACCCCCCTTTCAGTCGGAAGTAGTACAAACCCTTCTCAACCCAGCCGGCATTATTAAGTTCGTGAATTAGCCTGGCCGTATTTACATCGTCGCTTCCGACAACGGGGCGCGAAAAATCTTCACATGATTCCGCCAGTTCAAGTGATTCAAAATCTGGCAGGTCAATTAATGCAATCGTCTGCAGAGACGGTTGCGAGGCCTTTCGAGCAAGGCTCTCCAGCTCATCGTATTCAGTCAGTTTAAAGTTCTTTGGAACCTCTATGGACAATATCCGCTGGCAAAAGGCTTCCTTTCTAGATAAGCATCCTTGAAAAGCCTTCTTTTGGGTAGCAGAAAGAGCACGGAGTTCTTTCCAGCATTTTTCCTTGAATGCATTTGCAGAATCCTTATATTCCGATTCTTTTCTATTCAAAACCCCCTCATAATTTTCTTTCTGTTTTTCCAGATTGATAATATCTTGCCCCAAGACGTTCACGCTGTGCTTAATATCAATATTGTCTTCACCCAAAGTGAAAACACCTGGGACGCTACTGTTTTGAAATATGCCGTTGACGTAGTGCTGGTTGTATACCAGCACAGGACGCGATGGGCCCTCCCACTCTACGCGAGACGCATCGTCTGTTATTCCGGTTCGCATGTACTCGCTTATAGTGGTTTTGCCGCTACCATTGGAGCCGAAAATATAATTGACCGATTTAAGGCTATCCAGGGATGCGTTATCACTGCCATATGGCCCTAAGCAAGAAACATTAATACGAGATATCATCCCGACCACCTACACCAACGGGTGGCGCTTGAAATCGCATGAAATTTCAAACGAATTGTAATCAGTCAATGAGTCCGAAATACAATCCGATGCAAGACGATCAACCTCACCACGAGCGCTATTCAAGTCTACGAAAGGCATGGAGCAAACGCCGCCAACTTCGAAGTTTAATGTGGGACATAAGAAGGAAAGGAAACTCTGGGCAACACTGGAATTGCAAAAAGCCAGCAGGGACAGATCAGCTTTTCCCTCGTTGGGAAATAGGCACAATCCAGCAACATCAAACAAGTGACCTTTGTCTTTATATCTAAAGGCCGCCTTTCCTGAAGAAATTTTAGACCAGGTGATTTCAGGCAGAAACATGTACTTTTGGCTTCGCGGGACAAGATGCCCGTAATCTCTGGCACGCTTTCCGTCATCTTTCCAGTCAATTACCCATTCTTCGTTTCCATACCATTTTCTAAAGTCACCTCCCTTGTTATAGGGAAACCAAGTCGCTCCCGACCGCTTTGCCTCTGCGGCCGATGAAGAGCAATATTCGGACGACCTGCTTCCGACTTCAAACCAAAGCCTTAAAAACCTATCGTTTTCGCCAGTTGTCATGCCGTTACAACCCCAGGCGTGCTCTCTGATCTTCTCATTCGCGGAAAAAGCCTCGTAGGTTACTTCGCTGGCCCAGTAGGCGATGGGGGTGCCGGGGATCTGCTTGAAGGTCTCGGCGTCGCGGCGGTAGAACCAGCCGCAGTCGGGGTTGCCGATCGCCTCGAGGGCCTTCTTGCGCTTGGCATCGCTGCCGTTGATGTCGACGAGGCGCACGTAGGCGCCCGCGCACGCCGTGCGGCCGTTGTAGACGACGTCGGCCGTGACGTTGACGACCTCGCCGCCGATGGCGTCGAACGCGCGGGGGCCCAGGTGCAGCATGGACAGGATCGACTTGCTCCCGATGAGCGAGGAGCGCATCTTCTCGAAGCTGCCCAGGAACATCCAGCTCTGCATGGTGATCATGGCCGCGTAGCCGCGGTCCTTCGCCAGGTTGAAGCCGCGCTCGATGAAGCACGTGCACAGGTCGCTCTTGACGTCGGGGTAGCTCCTCTTGACCCACCTGGACATGAAGGGGCCGAAACTGGAACTGCCCATGTAGGGCGGGTTGGCCACGACGCAGTCGTGGCGGCGGGCCAGGGTCTCGCAGGTGGAAAGGGCGCGCTGGAGCCTCTCCCTCGAGCTGCTGCCGAACAGGCCGCCGTCGCCGGTGAGGCCGATGGCCTCGCGGATCGCGGCGAGGTCGCCCTCGCCCGGGGCGAGCAGCGAGCCCGCCTCGTCCAGGTGCGCCAGGGCGTCGACCAGGTCCTTCCTCTTCTCGAGTGCGCTGCCCCGCGGCACGTCGCCCTCCCCCAGCGCCACCGGGGCGAGCACGGCGATGTCGGCCTGGACGCCGCGGCCGAAGAAGCGGCGGTCCAGCTCACGGGCGCACATGGCCAGGGCCAGGCGCGCGATCTGGGCGGCGCGGGGGTCGATCTCCATGCCGTGCAGGTTCCTGGACAGGACGAGCCCGGGGATCTCGCGCTCGCGGTAGCCGCGCTCCAGGTACATCTTGGCCAGCAGCTCGAAGGCGTAGACCAGGATGTGGCCCGAGCCGCACGCCGGGTCGCAAAGCGAGATGTCCTCGGGGCCGTTAATCTTGATGAAGTCCTCGTGCTCGGAGTCGGGCTCGATGTAGTACTCCATCTCGTCGCGCAGGGGGCTTTCGGGGTTGTTGAGCATCCACAGGCGCCCCAGCGAGTTCTGCACCATGTAGCGCACGATCCAGTCGGGCGTGAACAGCTGGGTGGCCGGGCCTATGGTGTCGGGGGTCTCCTTGGCCTTGGAGGCGAAGAAGGCGTCCTTGACCTCGGAGTTGTAGTACTGGTACATCCAGCCCAGGATCTGGACGTCTTCCCAGTCCTCCTCGTCGATGTCGCCCACCATGCGGCCGATGACGCCGTCGGCGTCCATGAGGTTGGCCGGCAGGAGCAGCGCCATGCAGGCGTCCACGGGCTGGAACACGCCCGGCAGGCACCCGGAGAGCTCGGCGCACTGGGCCAGGAACAGGTAGCGGAACAGCGGCCCGTCCTCGCCGGCCTGCTTGAGCTCGGCGACGCGCACCGGGTCCGCCCCCTCGATCTCCACGTCGAGCGCCTCGTCCGCGGCCTGGCTGCCCAGCTCCCAGGAGCCGTCCGCCGCGGGGCGGGTGAACATGCGCACGCGGCCGGGCAGGAAGTCGTGGACCTCCATGTAGCGCACGGCGGCGATGCGGTTGAACCAGGTGTAGGCGGCGCGGTCGCGCAGGTGCTCAAAGCCCTCCTCTGCCGCGGCGCGCAGCAGGGCGTCGCGCCACCCGATCTCCTCCGGGGACAGGGCGCGCCCGCCCACCGCCGTCGCGCCGGCCGGCTCGGCGCCCTCGGCCACGCCGTAGAGCCTCATGCGGGCCTCGACGCCGGCGATGAGCTCGTTGCGGGCCCAGATGCAGTAGTTCCTGATGGCGGTATCGTTCATGGCGGTCTACCCTTCCCCGGTGGTTCTTGGTTAGCTCAGACGGATGGCGTCGTTGCCCTGCAGCTCGGCAAGCAAGCGCACGCGGAGTTGGCCAAGGTAGGCATCGATGTCGCTTTCGCTCTCCAGCTTTTTGCGCTCGCCCAGGTCGGCCAAGCGCAGCTTTTTAATCCTCTTGGGAGCAGGAGCGGGCTCAGGCTTTGCGATCGCCGGGGCGTCCTTGTCGTTGTCCTTGATCGTGGTAACGATCTCGCCGTTGGGCGTGACTTCCTTGTGGCGGCTCTCACGCTGCTGGCGGGCCTTCTCCTCATCGATTGCGGTATCAATCTTCTCGCACGCACGATCGCAATACTCAATCAGCTGCTGCTTGAGCGCGGCAAGCTCGCTCGCCTTGGTGGCGGCGTGAGCACGGCTCTCAAACGAGTTAGCCATGCGGCCGGCGTTCTCGATAGCGCGCTCGGCAAGCTTGGCATAGCCGTCCTGGCTCTGGGCATATTCGTGCACCTGAGCCATTTGTGCGGTTATGTCGTCCAGCATCTCCTTGCGCTTGGCATCGACCATCTGCTTATGGGCAGCCATGACGGGCTCCATCAGGTCGTGCAACTCGCGGACCTCACGGTACGGACGCGGATTCTTCAGAATCTGCTCAATGCGCTTGTTGGCCTCGACCGCCTGGGCGTTAGAGTCCATGTAGAAGCCCTCGTCCTTCATAAGGCCCATAAACTCAACGGCACTATCATAAACGGGCTTTTGGCTCTCAAAGAAGAACACGACCTGGTCGTAATCCTCTTTCCAATCATCCAGATCATCCTGCGCCTTTACAAAGGCATTGAAGAGCGCCTGGGCGTCGTTCTGGTTATCCAGCAGGCGCGTGGTCAGCTTAATGCCATCGTCCAGCACCTTTAGGCCCGGATACGGATAGGCCGGGGCCAAGCCCGTAAAGTTGTTGTTCGTGAGCTCTACGCACTCGTTCTTGTAGCCCGTAAGCGTTTCGACCACCGTGGCGGTGAGCTCGTCCTCGTTGGAAATGTCACGATTCGCACCGAAGGTCTCGCGCAGCACCCCGTTGACTTTCTTGATGAGCTCGTCGCTCATCTTAACGTGCTCGCGTACCTGGGCCTTGTCAGCGTCCTTGCGCAGGAAGGTAACCATACGCAGGTCGGTGGGGGCAACATTGGCGCCGGCAGCCGTAATGGTCGCACGCTGCGAGACCACCAGCTGCGCCACCACGTTGGCAATGTCGATTTCGCGCCAACCATAGGGGGCACCCTGGAACTTACGCTGCAGGTCACCCATGGTCGTATTCAGCGACAGACGCGTCTGAGCATGAAGGAAGTCCGCGACCTCCTTCTCGGCGCGGGCGTTGTTGGAGCTCTGACCGTCGAGCGCCATCTGGTTGGCACCGCGCAGCGTGGCGCGAATGTCCTCGTCGGTCTTGGCGGGGTCGGCGATGTAGTCGGCCTTGGTAAAGATGGCATCCGTCAGCTTTGACAGGGCCTGGTCAAACACATCGGCGGGCTTGGTGGCGCGAATGTTAACCATGGAACCATTCACAGCCACACGGGCATGCAGCACGGCCTCCTCCAGCAGTTTGGCTGCCTCTCGCTCAACGAAAGTGGCCTCTTTCATCTTTGCCTGGATAATCTGCTGGGTCGAAGGCGCCAGGGCCTCGGTATTGATGGTCTTGCGATACTTGCGGATCTTAGCCACATTCTGCAGGTCATCGAAGTAGTCGATGTCGTCTGCCAGCACCACCAGCGCGATATTGGCCGACTTGACGGCGAGCTCGGCATCGTCGGCACGCGAGAGGTCATCTGCCACCGTAACGACGTTGAGCTTCATGCCGCCCTGGGCCACACCATAGACCGAGTCGTCTACATAGCGGTCGAAGGGAAAGTCGTTGGCGCCCACGCGCAGCTTGGTAGCCGTATAGATGCCGCTAAAGAGCGATTTTTTAATGCCCTCGATAATCAGGGCAGCATCTACCGGCGTCTCGCTAATGGCGCGCGAGATATCCTGCTCCTCGTCGGTAAGGAAGTTGTATGTGTCGCCCTGACGTGCCACGTAGTTTTCGCGTACCAGACGGTTGAGCGACTCCTTAACGCGGTCCTTAAGGGCGGCCTTGTCCACGTCCATGCCGTCGACCATAAGGATGGAAATGTTCTCGACGTTGGACTTGATGTAGTCGATATAGCGGATCAGATACAGCAGCTTTAGGACCTTAACGTCCTGGGCCTTAAGGCCATGGCCGTCCTCGGCCGCACGCTCGGCGCGCGTGACCACCTGGATCACGCCGTGCTCCAGGTCCTTGGCGATGGTATCGAAGAAGCGCCAGAACGGCACCAGGGCGCCAACCTCTTGGTCTTGGATGGCCTGGGCAGATTCCTGGAAGGCCGAGAGCATGGAGCGCTCGCCCGTGGACATATGCTTGGCCTTGACGCCGTGCTTGCGCACCTCGGTCATAACGTCAGGCAGCACCTTAAACTGATAGTTCACAAACGGGTAGCTGGCCGTAAAGTCGTTGCGGCTGGCATAGCCAATCAGGTCGCCGCGCGAACCGTCAAAAGAGAACACGTTTTTGAGCACGGTGCTCTGGGCCTCATAGTCCTGCTGGAGCTTTGCCGAGGCGGCATCGTTCTTTTGCAGCACGCGGCGCTGGATAACCTCGTCCACGCTGGAGCTGGAAAGCGAAAGGCGCGTGTTAAAGCGGCCCTGAATCTTGGAGAAGTCGTCGCCCACGATCATGGCGACCTCGTCTATGGCCTCCTGGCTGGTCACCATAACCCACACGCGGCCACCGCAACGGCTGCCCAGCTCCTCGACGAGCGTCTGCAGCGACAGCATAAGGCTCGTGCTCATGTCGGCATCGGAGCCAATAAACTGACCCACCTCGTCGGCCATGAACAGCAGGCGGAACTCGCCGCCGCACTCCTCGGCGCGCTTGTCGGCATACTGCTTGACCATCTTGGCAAAGGTGTCGGCAGCGATGGCATCGTCCTCAGTACCGTCGAACCAGTGGCGCGCGGCCTGCTCGCTCATGCCCAGGACCTGTTGCAGGGCCTTGACGATGTGATCCTCAAAGTAGCTGTAGCTCTCGCGGTCCTCGAGCCAGTTGCCGTGGTCAATGCTCTCGTAGGCAGCGCGGAACTCCTGCGTCTTACCCTTGCTGTCGATATGCTGCTCCAGGCGTGCCAGCTTAAGGTCCTCGCCAAAAAAGCCCAGGTGCTCAAAGAACACGCGCTCAAAGGCGCGGAGCAGGGCCGTGCGCGAGGTGTCGCCCTCTTTCCACTGGCCGCCCTTGCTGTCGATGTTAAACAGGATCGCCTCGGTGGGAACCTCGCAGCAACGACGAACCCGAGCGGCCACGATGGGGTCGGAAATCTTGCCATCAAAGTAATCGACGGCGCGCTTGCCGGCAATCTCATCGTTTTGCAGCAGATACGAGAGCATCTTGAGGAAGTGCGATTTACCGGAGCCAAAGAAGCCGCTGATCCACACGCCCATATTGTCGGTAGGAACGTCGAGCGCCTTATCGTACGCCTCGAAGAAGTGCGCAAAATGACCCTGCAGCTCGCGCGTCACCACGTACTCGTCGAGCTCCTGGCGCACCGATTCGTCGCTGGCATCTTGTACCTTAACGACGCCGTTGATGGAACGGTTGATGTCCTTGGAAAACAGGTCTTGGATAATCATCTGTCGCTCCTAAGAAATATCGAACGCGCGGTAGTAGTTGCTGGCGTTCTCTTTGTTGAACAACTTGAGCTGGCGGCCGTCAAAGCTGCCGGGATACATGACGACGACGGGCACGGTGCCAAAATCGGCAAGCATGTCGTTGAGCAGGTTGTGCACGCGCAGCAGCGGAAAGACCTCGCCCACACCCGTGAGCAAGATCACGTCGCCGGGCCGATGTGGCTGGGTATGCTCCAAGAGGTACTGGGCAAAGCTCTTGGAGCTGCAGGGCTTCTGGAGCTCTTTGATCTGGGCCTCCGAGCCGACCTTTGCCTCGCGGCGGGGAATCGCACGCAAAATACGGCGCTGCTCGCAAATCTCGAGCATCACGTCGTACAGGTTAAAAACCTCCAGGTTGCACGGCAGCTTGCCGGCCTGGGCATCTGCCACGAGCTCGTCCACATAGGCGCGGCACTCAAACTCCAGCGAAGGATCGTAGCAAAACGTATAGAAGCCAATCTCGTTACCGATGCCCTTGTTGGCCAAGAAATCCTGGTCTTGCAGGCGCTCGCGCAGCGCCTCGCGGCGATGGTCAAAGTCCTCATGTATGCGCTCGGCGCGGTTGCGCGGGCGAATGTGCGGTTGGTTTATTGCCATGTCTACATCACCTGCCCGGTGAGTGCGGCCAGGGCATCCATGTCGCCCAGGTCACGGATGGCCTGTTCCACGTCGGGGTCCAACAGCAGGGGCTGGAGCGTATCGGTTCGCTGCGATGCCTTAAAACCGGCGCTGCGCAGAATCTGGCGCAGGGTGCTTTTTATACGGCCCAGCGTGGCGTCCGACCATTTGACAGCCTCGGCATGCTCAACCTGAAAACGGGTGACAAACGCGTTAAGGTCAACGTCGGTAAAGTTGTAGTCGAAGCTGGCCATGCGCTCGCCAATCTCCACCTGGATGAGCTCGCGAACCATGGTGTAGCGGCACATCATGGCAAACAGGTTGGCCTGAGCAGCCTGATCGGGCATGCCGTTGGCGACAAGATCCATAATGCGCGTGACCGCTTGATCGGCGGTGTCTTTGTCGATACCGCGGGCAGCACACTGCGTCTCGTCGAGCGCTACGGCATCAAAGCGGCGCAGACACACGCGGGCGCGGTCGGCCAGCATGCGCTCGGTGGGATACTGAAACAGGTTGTCGTGCTTAACGCGCGCGATGATCTCGTCGTCGCTCACGCCCTCCAGACGCAATGCTGCGACGATACGCATCTCGGGCAGCAAAAACTGCTCGCGCGTGAGCACGCCTCCCAGCGATATTTTGTCGGTGTTATCCACAGGACACACTCCAAGGGTTCGGGCCTTTTTATTTGCATCGGGGCGATGCAAACATGCCTTCCAATGATACCGTTTAAGTACGGGGTCGTGAGGGATGTTGCCGTCCTACTGCCCCAGCTCCTTAAGCGCTTGCAGCGACGCTGCGCGGGTCTCGGCGTAGGCAAGGCGCGCGTCGCGGAGCTGTTCGTCGAGCTGGTCGACCTGACCGCTCAGCGCATCGATCTGCCTGCCGATTTCCCCCATCTCGACTATCGTATTCCAACCACGTTGATTGGAAAGCTGCTCATGCTTATGGCGCAGCACAAGCAGCTGGTTGAGCAAAGCAACACGTGCCTTGTCGAGCTCTTCCATCTTGTCGCGCGCGGTCTTTACCTCCCTTGCGATGCGCAGCTTTTCCTGCTCTTTTGCAGAGGGCGTAGGGGCGGCTTCCGATACAGGCTCTGGCTCAGGTTCAGGCTCGGGCTCCTGTTCAACGTCGAGCGCCTCCTCGGGTTCGGGCTCCGCGGAAACCGCATCACCCATCTCCAAAAACGCGCAGATCCCCGGCTCCGTTGCCGGCCTTGCCTCGAGCACCGTGGCAACCACGCTGCCACTCAGCATCGCGCTCTGCGAGCAAAGTACTGCCCGAAAGCGCCGCATAAGAAAACCAAACCCGGAAATCTGCCGCGCCAATCGCTCGTCATAGGCAACGCAAATCGTATCCTCGCTTGTTTGCCGCACCGAAAGCCAATCGCCCACGCACATGAGCTGTACCAGCGTGATAGGCGTCAGGTCACCTTCAAAGAGCAGCTGCAGGCGGGGCGAAACATCGTCGCGGGGAACAACCAACTCAGTATGCTTCTCGAGCTCTTCTAGCGTGGTGCCGACGTACTGGCATAAATCGATGTTGCTCGGAACATCCGTAAAATGCTCGCGCGCACGGCTTAGGAGCCACTCGCTTTTGTCCGCGTTGATACGAACGCGCTTGAGAGCATGCGACGACCCGTCCCAGGTAACATCGGAATGCTCCAAAAACAGCCAGCCGTCACAAAACAGCTCCATAGCAAAGATGGGAAAGGCTTTCTGCATCGTTACATCTCCTTGGGTTCTTGCATATCGTCCGCGACGCCTTGATCGCTAACCTCGCTCCGCTGGCCCTCGTCGTCAAACAGGCCCTTAAACACCAGTTCCAGATCGCGCTCGTCGGTATAGCCGGGTTCCAGCGTGCCGCGGTCAATCGAGTCGAGCATGACCTGTTCCTTGTGCTGCAATCGCTCGTAAATGTTGCGGTCGAGCGACCAGGACCCGCCACGGCGTTCGTACACAGCGCGCAGATAGTGGTACTGCGTGTACTGTTCTTGCGGCAGGCCCAGGCGGTGGATGCGATCCTTGGACTGCAGCAGGTGCACCAGGTTGTAGCTGCACTCAAAGTAGACGGCGTCGTGGCACACGCTGTGGAGCGAGACCGACTCGGCCAGTGTGTGCGGGTTGGTGACCAGCACGCTCGTCTCCCCCGCCTTAAACGAGTCGATGACGCGGGCACGCGTGGGCATATCGGTCGACCCACTGATGGCACGGGCCGTAATGCCGCGCTCGTGCAGCTCGTGCACCACGTTGCGAATGCTGCGCTTAAAGATGCACCACACGATGACTGACTTGCCCTGGGCTACCAGCGATTCGACCAAGTCCAGGCAGGCGACCATCTTGGCTGTGGGCCGGTCATCCACCTGCAGGCCTTCCAGCGCTTTGCCCGCCCCCGTCTGCACCTCGCCATCAAACAAGTCGGCATAGTCGCCGGCGCTCAGGTCCTCGGCCAGCATGCGCGGATCGGACGAAAGCTGCAACAGGCGAATGATCATCTCGAACGGCTCGCCCGAAAGTGTGCGCAGCACCTTTTGGAACAGCTGCTGCTCCCAGCGTTCCACCGGCACATCGACCAGATGGTCCTCGTTGGCCCGGGGTACGCCCAGCTGATGCTTGTTCGTACGGCAAAAGAACGGCGCGATGGACTCGTTAATATGCTCAACGTCGTCCTCGCTCGTCGACTTAAGGGCATTGGCGCTCATACCAAAGTACCAGTTGTAGTCGCGCGGCCATAGACAGTGGAGCAGGTTGTATAGGTCCTCAAACGAGTTGGGAATCGGCGTACCGGTAAGCGCGATAAAGTACGGCGCCGCCGCGGCAATCTGCACCGCGCTTGCCGCGCGCTTGCCGCCCACACGCTTCACCTTGTGCACCTCGTCAAACACCACCAGGGCGCGATCGGCCGCAATGCGCGCGGCCGCCTCCCCCAGCGCGACCGACTCGTAGTTGAGCAGGATCATGTCGTAGCGCTTGTAGTCGAACAGCAGGGTGCTGCACTTATCGCGCGTGGAACGACCGCGAAACTCGGGGTCGTGGAAGCACAGCGAACGCAGCGGGCGGTCGGCGCCAAAACAGGCGGCCCACTCGTCGCGCCACGAGCCAAAAGCGTTTTTGGGCGAAAGCACGATGATGCGGTCGACCAGGTCGCGCTCGCGCAGGTACGCAAACGTGCCCAGGACCGAAGCCGTTTTGCCCGAACCGGGAACGGAGAAGTTGGCGCAACGGCCCATGGCGCTCATAAAGAACGCGTCCCACAGCTGGCGGTCCTTAAGTGGGCGTTGCATCAGGGTGTCCTCTGCCTGGCAAAACTCATCAAAGCGATCGGCCACCGACGCGTCGTGCGCCTTGATCAGCAGGCCCACGCGCGCCTTCTCGCGCAGATAGTCCTCACGCGCCGTAAGGCCTCGCAGCAGGTCCGGGTCCACCTGGCACTCCACACCAAAGCTTGCCGCCCGCTGCAGCAGCTCAACGATGCGCTTGGCGCCCGGGTCGTCAATCCCCAGAGAAAAGAGCACGTCCGCCTCTCGATAGCTCGGCGCATAGCGGCGCAGTGCCGAAAGCCGAATCTTCCAGACCGGCTCGCGACGCAGCTGCTCAACCGTCATGTCGAGCGGCACGACGGAAATGCCGTCGCTATACGAGAGGCGCAGCTTCATTTAGGCTTCCTCGCCGCCCATCTTGTACGCAATCTTGTCTTTGATCATATGCACCCTGGCCTCGAGCTTGGCGACCTCGGCGGCGATATTGGCAATCTCGTCCGCAGGCAGCAAGCCAAAGGTCGATTCCTCCACCTGATCAAGATCCCTGATGGCGCGGATGATCGAGAGCGAAGGCGACTTGAGGGCCTTGTTCATCTTGGTGGTGTTCTCGGCCGACTCCATAACCTCACGGAAGGCCGTCGCCAGTTGAACATCGTCGCGGATCTCGGCGATGTCGGTCGAGGTCACGATCTCTTTGTTCTTCAGGCGCTCGGCAACCTCAAAGGCCAGCTCGTTTTCGCGCTCGATAAAGCGATCCGCGTCGGGGCCCTCCAAAATCGGCTTGATCTTACGGACAAAGCGCACGATGTCGCCCTGCGGCTCGGCAATCATGTTGGCAAAGACGATGTTCTTAACGTCCTCTTCCTGATCGTCGCTCTTGCACTTTTTAAGGACGCCCTGCAGTTCGTTGATAACGCCGGCGACCTTGAGCTCGCGCGCCAGGTGAAACTGGTCCTTGGCGTTGGCAAACTCCAGGAACTCGTTCATATAGCGGGCTTTTACAATCTCCTTCTCGAGCTCCTTGGGCTCAACGCCAATGCACTGGGCATACTCCTCCTTCGAGAGCAAGTTTGAGCTGATGATGTCGTTGTAGATGCCCACCAGGCGGTCGACGGGATCGTATCCGACCTTCTCTTCCTCGCCATGCTGAATCGAAAGCTCCAGCATCTTGATCTTCTTGGAATCGTTACCCAGGCTCTCGGGAAGAATGACAGCCTCAAACCAGCCAAAGCTTGGGTTTTCGGCGGCAAGACGACGCAGGCAGGTAAAGCGACGGTTGCCGTCGACGATCAGGCCGTCGGCCAGCACCACGCCGGGGCGCTCTTGCGAACGCAGGGCAATGCTACGCTGCGTCTTTTCGATAGCATCCTTGTTGCTGTCGACGATAAAACCCTCAATGATGTCGTTGCAGGCCGCGACGTCCAGCTCGTTAAACGCGCCCTCGCCATGCTCGGCCTTGTAGCGGCTGATCCAGGAGGCGATACGGTCGTTCTGCACGTTGTAGCGCAGGAACTCGAGCTTAATGCTGTAAACGGGATACATCTCGGGCTTGCCGTCAATCACGATCTTGTGGTTGGCTCCGGTCGGCTTAATGTTGACGCCGTCGCCGATCATTTCAAGCAGGTTCATGTTGACTCCTCCTATTGGTTGTTTTTGATATACAGCTCGCGCAGATACTCTGCGTTCATCCTTTTGCTGAGCATGACCATGTCGAGGTCCTCGTTGTAGAACAGCCCCTTGTCCTGGACGGCTCGGTTAATATCGGCTGCGGTTATTACGACGCCGTAGTCATCCTGGAACGCATCGATCAGGTCCCCCACCTCGATAGGCCCCTTTTGCCTCACGACGTATTCGACCGCGTCGCCCGACGAAAACGCCCCCTCCTTGCGACAGAACATGTAAACTCCGCTAAAGCGGGTACGCCTTATTTGCTCATGAGCCAGGCCGTACAGAACGATTGAGTCATAAAACGTATTGTCAAAACCACATTCATCGACCACGGCATGGAGCTTATGCATAAAGCCCTGCTTACGCAGGCTCGTCACCGTAAACGGCACGTCAGGCTCTGTGCAGGCAAACAGGGAATACGCGTAGCTGCCCAGGTCAATACGTCGAATACCTGTCGATTCGTTCAGGCGCTTGAGCGAAATAAACGAATCGTGGTTGCACTCGATAAAGGTAAAGTTGCGCAGCAGCGGCGTAATGGCATTCCTAAAATCCGGATGGTTGATGACCTCGTCGCCAAAGCCCGGGGAACCGTAGGCAAAGCTGTCGCGCGACATAAGCAGGTTCGTAAACGACTGACGCAGGTCCACGCCTTCCTTGACTATCAGGTCCCTGGAGATTTCCAGACCAAGAGGCGCCAGTGACTGATCGTTAATGAGTCGCCCGGATGCGGTACCAAACTTGGCAGCAAAACTCGCTGCGACATACGGTAGCGAGACGTAGTCCTCGGTCACCATATCTTTGATGAACTGCTGCTGCTCGTCCGTAAGGTTGCTCTCGACATACGAGTAGCGGCCGTTGCGCAGATATGCGTTCATGTCGCGCAGGTAGTTGCCGCGGACCGTCCTCGTTTCCACGCAGTACTTGTCCGCATAGCGCTGGGCAAACTCCTCGCGCGACAGCTCGGTGCCCGCGTCGCGCAGTACATCGAGCATTTGGTTTTTACGGTCCGTTTTGCCGAGGCGAATCAGCGGCATCGAGCCCATTTCCAAGCCGGGCACCGAACCCGGACGCACAAATGAGCGGATAATCTCGTAGAGCTCCTCGTCGTCGCGAACGTCGTAGAGGTCACACAGCTCCTGATTCTCGCGTAGGATGAGGCCCGCACCGCACTCGATATTGCGCCCCACGGCGAGCGTCAGGATCTGACGCAACTCGGACGTAAAGCGACTGTCGACCTTGTAGGCGCGGATCTTATTGGCGCGCGCCACCAGGAACATGTGCGTGCCACGCAGCTCGTTAAGACATCTGATGTCCTCGGAAGGCAACGAAAGCATCTGTTTGTAACCGCACTTGTTGTCTTCCAAAAACAGCTGGTACCTGTTGCGGAAATCTTTAAGGTCGTGATACTCATCAACGGCTCCAGACTCGGCAAAGGCACGCAGCGCGGCACCGCGCGTGGAGAAGTTGCCCAGTTTTTTACGCGCGATCTGCTCGAGCTGGGAGGTGTTGTCCCTCTCGACACTTACGGGCGTTCGGAGCACGCCGGCAGAAGAATGACGATTCAGCTGCGCCGCCCTATCACGCCATTCCTGCGGCAACGAGTGATCGTTGGCGGCAAGGCGGAGGCTAAACTTGTTCGATACCTTAACGGCTTTCAGGTAGCCAAAAGTCATCGGGGATGCCTGCGTGATCTTGCAGAACGCATCCTCGGTAAGGTCATAACGCTGGTACAACGGGGCGAATTTGTCCTCATCGAGGTGCGGCCGATTACACAGCAGGTCGGCACGACGCTGGCGAAGCGGACCAAGACCGGCGGGCTTGTGCGGGTAATCCATAAGCGGCTTATCGCTAAAGATCCAGCGTAACAGGCTGGCATCGTCGGCTGGCAGCAACGCAAGCCATGCATCGATGGACATGGGGCCTTTCTTGGTAAGGTCTTCGACCTTGCTGGTAAAGGGCTTTGCCGGCTGTTCCGGGGCCGGGGCGGGAGCTGAGGCGGGAGTGGGGTCGGGTAAAGACTTGGATTCGGGCTCGGAAGCAAACTCGGGCTCGAGCGTCAACGCGACAGCCTGCTCCGCAGGCGCGAACTCCTCCTCTACCCCATCATCAGCATTTTTGATTCCTTTGCTTGCCAGGTATGCGCGGACCACCCGGCAGACGGACAGGTCAAGGTCCTTATCGACCGCTGCGTATTTAAGCGGGATAGCACCCTGTCCATAGATGCGCTTCATATACAAGTAGGCAGGCTGCACGGTGTGCGTCAGGTCATAAAACTCCTCAGCAGTTACCTTGTACTTTTTAAAGAGCGGACCGAATGTATCAATGTCAAACGTCGGGCGCGACGCCATAAGGGCATCGTAACGCTCGCGGATTTTCCAGGCAGAAATAGCAAGGTTGTCGATCCAACGAGCTGGCTTGCTATCGATGAGCATATAGCCCATCAGGGTGCGATCCCGGTAAGCGAGGTCCGCAAACCACCTGTTGAACTTTGCAGCATCTTGGTCAAGGGCCAACGCAAGCGCCTGGGTTACCGTAAGATCCTGCGCTGCCGGCATCTCGGAATCGTGCGAGGAATCCCCCTCGCGGGCTTTGGACTGGGCATCCAACCGCCCACCCAATTGAGCCTTATCAGTCGATGCAATAACGCCATCTGCACCATTAGCATCTATGAAGGTAGACCACGTATTAGCTGTATCAATATCCTCCTGATCCTGGGAAAGCTCAAAGTTCAGGCGCTTGAACGTTTTTACGGCCGCATTAAAGGCAGGGTATTCGTTTTTAAGCTCAGCGAGCACCGAATTAGCGGAGTGTTTTTGGCTATAGCCCATCGCGAGCTTGCCCGCCACCCTAACGCAAAAGAGCAAACGGAACGAGGGCTCGTGTATGGACAAACACTCTCGATGCAACCGCAGGATTGCTTCGTCAGCGAGCCTGTTAACCGCCCTGACACGCTCGAGTGGCATATTAGCCGATGGATACCAGCCCCCTATCGCCGCCTGGCGTGCAATCTCAATTTCTTGTTTGGTTCTTCCAAGCTGCAGCTTTCCCGATGGCCAATCGTTTAATGCAGACACAATCGAGTGCAGCTCGCCCGAAGTTAGGCCCTTCGTTCGGAGCTCCCTCCAGTTGTACGAAAGCAGCTCAGGCATATTGTGAATGCGATACTTGCTCTTTAATTTGCGTTGCAACGCCGGAGAAATCGAAAGATTCAACAGCGAGAGAGGCTCGCCATCGCTTGAATAAATAGTGCTGAACAGTTCGGTTTCTGGACCCTTAACATCCGTATACGCGCAGCATTCAAGCCCGATACTGCGCAAATTGCCAAAGACGTCAAACACCAGCTTTCTGTTGCCCGAGAGCTTGCCGAGCTTCGGCGCCTGTACGCGGTACTGTGGCGAAAGCGGCAAAGCGTAGGCACGGAGCTGCGTCTCAAAGGCGGCACGCACGTCAGCGTCCTCGGTCTTGCCCAGCTCGCGAACGAGACTGAACACATCTTTAATATTTTGCCTGTCGAGAAAGGCGACTTGAGTCTCGCTGTCGAACACGCAGCGCGGGTCATCCCAACCGCTCAGGTACTTGGGACGCTCGAGCTTGTTGGCGGCGGCTTCAACGGGCTCAGCCTCTGGTTCGGGTTCGGGTTCGGGTTCGGGTTCGGGTTCGGGTTCGGGTTCGGGTTCGGGTTCGGAAACAGGCTCTTCAACAGGCGCAGGCCCTTCAACGGACATGCGCCCATTTGCAGGCTCGAGCTCGGGTTCGAGCGCGAGCCCAGGCTGCACGGGCCCAGAGGCGGACTCGGGCTCAGAGACAGCCTTCGCAGCCTCAATGTTGTCAGAGAAGGAAATGACCAGCTGCTGGGGCTCAGAGGACAGCGCAAGCTCGGGACGCTCGACCTGTGCCGACTCCTGCTGCTCGTCCGCCACCCCTGCAGACTCTGCCGGCAGTTCATATCCCATGAGGGACAAACCATCGGCCGGCTTCTTGTCATACGAAACACCCACGGCAACGGGAATAGGCCAGCTGCGCTCATTAACCTTCAACTGCACAAGGGTCGAATCTGCACGCAACGAAATGGGACCGCAAGCCTTAGGTGCAGGGGCCTCAGGAGTAACGGATTCAACGGCCTCGGACTCTTCGGCCACAGGCTCCACCGCTTCAGCTTCCGTCGCGTCGCCTGCGGTGGCTTCGAGCGTGGCAGGCTCAGCCGTCACGGGCTCCTCAGCTGCGACCTCGACAGCCTCAGGTTCCGCGGCATCGCACTCAACGGCATCGAGCTCTGCAATATCGGCGTCGTCGGCCCACGGCGCCGCCGCGCGCTCAAGTGTCTCAGACTCTGCGGCTGCGGGCTCTTCGGCATCGCACTCAACGGCCTCAGGCGCAGCCTCTTCAGACTCAACGTTTTCATCATCAACAACGGTGCCGTCAACGTCCTCGTCCCCAGTGTTTTCGCCCTCGGCACCTTCGCTTTTAACAGCCTCAAGCTCAATGGCATCAGCAGCCACCGGCTCCCCTGCGGGTTCCGCCACCTCCTTGGCCGCACCGGGCGCCATGCTGTACTCGCCGTTGGCGTACAAAAGTTCACCATTCATAACTAGTTGGGCTAGCGCTCGCTCGTATGAGTCATTAATGGTGCGATACACGCTCGAGCGCACCAGCGCATCGTGCAGTGGGACATCGGCCTGCGCGACCGCATCCAGAATGAGCGACTCGTAGTACGCGTTTACGTCCATTGAAATGTTTGTTGCACTCACAGCATTGTTGTCCATACAGAAACGACCCCCGATATTCCCCAAACAACCCACTAGCTGTATTGGAAAAAAGGAAGAATTATGCCAATGATTACTTCTTACGCCACTTGCGAACGTTTTTGTTTAGCAACATTTTGTTGTGCAATAAATCAACTGTGCATATGCAGATGAGCGGTAGTTTTAATCGGTGAACGGCGATCGCGAACGCCTGAAGGCCCTTTCATTTTCCTTGGCACCAAGGCAATTAAAATGGACCTGTCGCGCGGACGCGCCGCGCATCATACACGTCTTTCTGCCACCAGATGGGACAAGCAAGGTTGCTCGCCCATGTCCTCATTTGTCTTTACGCTATAATCAAGATAAAACTATACATATGATTCTATGTAAGGAGTTTCATATGCCTGTCGTAAAGCCTATTTCCGATCTGCAACGCAACTTTGGTTCCATAGCGGATAGCTGCCACCAAACCAAAGAGCCCGTCTACCTGACCAAAAACGGATCGGCATCGCTTGTCGTCATGGATGCCGAGGCCTATGACGAGCAGACGCGCGCACTAACCGCCATTCAGGAGCGCGAAGAACGCATCCAGCGAGCCATCACGCGTGGCTACGACGACTTAGTAAACGGTCGTGTGCGACCGTGGAAACAGGCCAAGGCAGATGCAGATCGCATCAGGGCGGCTCGCCATGAAATTGGATAACGCAGACGTCGAGTTCTACTCGGAGCTCGACGAACTTGATAAGCCTTTTGATGTTGTCATGACTGACGAGGCACTCTATGCCTATGCCGAGATTCCTTCGGAGCGAATCTACGCCAGAATCGGCAACCTCATCGACTTTCTAGCCGAGCATCCTTATTTTGGGGAAGAGTACGACCCCTACTATCAGGCAGCCTTTCCGCCCATTGACTGCAGGGTCTTCTTTTGCGCGCACTACGGTGTGTACTACCACGTGGATGTTGAGCAGCGAAACATCAGCATCCTGGCAATCGAGGACCATCGAAAGAACCCTTTGAGTAGATTCAAACTACTCAAGTAGCCCCCCATGTAACCATCCTGTAAATCATAGCAGCGCGGTCGAGTTTTGCCGTGATGCGGTCGCGCCGGGCGCTCCACTGTGCTAAAGTATCCCGAACGTTCAAACGACTACGAGGGGAACTAGAAGATGGCACGTGTGCACAACTTCTCAGCTGGCCCGGCCGCGCTGCCTACAAGCGTGCTCGCCGAGATCGCCGACGAGATGATGGACTACCGCGGTTGCGGCATGTCCGTGCTCGAGATGAGCCATCGATCTAGCATGTACCAGCAGATCATCGACGACGCCGAGGCAACCCTGCGCCGCCTGCTGAGTATCCCCGACAACTACCGTGTCCTGTTTTTGCAGGGCGGCGCCACGCTGCAGTTTGCGGGCATCCCCATGAACCTCATGCGCCGCGGCCGCGCCGGCTACGTCGTGACCGGCAACTTTGCCAACAAGGCGTACAAGGAGGCCGCCAAGTACGGCAAGGCCGTGCTGCTCGCGAGCTCCGAGGACACCAATTTCGACCGCATTCCCACCATGGCCAATATCAACGCGCGCATTGCCGCCGAGGCCGCGGGCGACGGGCTCGACTACGTCTACATCTGCCAGAACAACACCATCTTTGGCACCATGTACCACGAGCTGCCCGCTTGCGGCGATGTGCCGCTGGTCGCCGATGTCTCGAGCTGCTTTTTGTCGCAGCCGCTCGACGTCGAGCGCTACGGGCTCATCTATGCCGGCGCGCAGAAAAACGCCGGCGCCGCGGGCGTGACCGTGGTCATCGTGCGCGACGACCTCATCGCCGATGGCCCAGCCTTTGCGCAGACGCCGCAGTACCTGGACCTTAAGACCCAGGCCGCCAAGGGCTCCATGCTCAACACGCCCAACACCTTTGGCATCTACGTGTGCGGCAAGGTGTTCCGCTGGGTGGAGCAAGCCGGCGGACTCGCCGCCATGGCCGAGCGCAACTGGGCCAAGGCCAACCTGCTCTATGACCTGCTCGAGCACAGCGAGCTGTTCCATGGCACCACGCAGGCCGACAGCCGCTCCATCGCCAACGTCACCTTCCGCACCGGCGACGCCGAACTCGACGCGGCCTTTGTCGCAGGCGCGGCCGAGCACCAGATTCAAAACGTCAAGGGCCATCGCCTGGTGGGCGGCATGCGCGCGAGCGTCTACAACGCCGTAACCATGGAAGACGTGCAGGCACTGGCCTCGTACATGAAGGACTTCGAAGCGCAGCATAGTTTGAGTCCGCGATCTAACTAGCCCGCAACCCGCGGGCCGACCAGCCACTTCAAACCACTTGTTATAAACAAACCCGCTAAGGAGTTTTTCATGCGCAAGATCAAAACCATCGACGACATAACCAAAGACGGCAAGGTCGAGTTTGGCGAGGGCTACGAGTTTGTGGGCACCGCCGAGGAGGCCGACGCCATCCTGATGCGCTCCACCGACCTGCACGGCTACGAGCTGCCCGAGGGCATCCGCGCCATCGCCCGCTGCGGCGCCGGTGTCAACAACATCCCCATCGAGGAGTACGCCAAGAAGGGCGTCGTCGTCTTTAACTCCCCCGGTGCCAACAGCAACGCCGTCAAGGAGCTCGTTCTGGGCATGCTGGTGCTCTCGAGCCGCGGCGTGGTGCAGTCGATGAACTGGGTGCGCGACAACGCCGACGACCCCGAGATTCAGGTCGATGCCGAGAAGGCCAAGAAGGCCTTTGTGGGCCGTGAGCTCAAGGGCAAGCGCATCGGCGTCATCGGTCTGGGCAACGTGGGTTCCAAGGTCGCCAACGCCTGCGTCGACCTGGGCATGGACGTCTACGGCTACGATCCGTTCATTTCCGTCGAGCACGCGTGGGTGCTGAGCCGCGAGGTGCAGCGCGTGGGCACGCTCGAGGACCTCTGCCGCGGCTGCGACTACCTCACCGTGCACGTGCCCAGCAAGGCCGACACCATCGGCATGATCAGCACCGAGCAGATCGACCTGCTGGCCCCGGGCGCCGTGCTCATCAACTACGCGCGCGAGACCATCATTGACGAGGACGCCGTCGACGCAGCCCTGCGCGCGGGCAAGCTGAGCTGGTTTAGCTGCGACTTTGCCACGCCCAAGACGGTCAAGATGCCCAACACGTTTATCACCACGCACTCGGGCGCCGGCACCGGCGAGGCCGAGGCCAACTGCGCCGATATGGCCATCAGCGAGCTCAAGGATTACCTGGAGAACGGCAATATCGCGCACAGCGTCAACTACCCCGCCTGCAGCATGGGCAAGGCGCGCGCCGCAAGCCGCATTGCCTGCCTGCATGCCAACGTGCCCAACATGATCGGCCAGATCACGGCGATCCTGGCCAAGGACAACGCCAACGTACAGCGCATGACCAACGAGTCTGCCGGCGAGAACGCCTACACCATGTTCGACACCGACGAGCACCTGGACAGCAGCACCATCGAGGCGCTCAAGCAGATTCCGTCGATGTATCGCGTACGCGTGATCAAGTAGCGTCGGCGTCAAGCCTGCCAGACAAGCAATGAAGCTCATTCGGCCCCCGTTTTCGCGAAACGGGGGCCGATTTCGTTGCTCCGGCTGGTTTTGAAAATGCTACCCAGAATAAGTTTTTTCGGATAATCGACAGTCATGCCCAAATCACTGAGCGCACCTACTCTGATAAACAGCTTTATCAGGGACTTTAGTAGGTAAAAATCGATCTCTATATGCCAAATTTAAGTTGACTGTCCATTTTCCGAAATAACTTGTTCTGGGTAGCGTTTTTAAAGCCTATTTCAAAGAGCAACTGAAGCCTTTTCGTGACCAAACCCTAGCTCACGCGACCGTTTTCCACCCGCACGGCTACATTCCCGCCCAATCGATAAAAATCTCCTCACGAAGCCGCCGTTCGAGCTCCTGCTGCCGCGGCGTCTTGTCTTTCAACGGCACATCGAGATAGGACATGATGAGTTCCATCACCACGCGGAAGGCATCGGAGTCGACCAGCTGACCATAGGTCATCAGAACGACAGGATATCCCATCGCTTGCAGCGCCGTCGTTCGATCGGAGTCCGAGATCTTGGATTCTATGGATCCGTGAATGGCTTTACCTTGACATTCAACCAGGCACTCTCTGCTGCCGTCCTTATTTGACAGCAGGATATCGGCGTAGCGCCTATCAAGCCCCGAAATCAGGCGGGCGCTGCGCGTCATGCGAATCTCGACGTTATTGGTAAGGCGCAGCCCTTCGCCGCCGCGCAACCTCGTAAGGCCAAACAGCATCGAAGCCTGGACCTCGAGCGGCGATGCCACAACCCCCGTAATGCATTTCGCGGCACGCGTGAACGATTTAGCACCGCGGAGCCCCTGGATCTTATCGACGTACTCGGTTAGTCCAGAGAGCTCAATCAAGGGAGGTCGTTTCCACAGGTCCGTTGGATTCCCCGAGGCATCCTTTACGTTTTCCCAGCCCAACCGTGCGTCACCCCACCGGCTCCCATATGCCTGCACAAGTGCCGACTTTACCTGAGACGCAATCTTGCACACGGCAAAGGTGCCGCACATCTCATACATGCACATGATCAGGCGCTCATTTGAGACCGAGGAAGCCAGGGTCAGCAGGGTAAAGAGCGGGGACGCAACATCAAGGCCAAACTCTGTCTGCCGCACGGAGCCAAACGGCCTCTCCCCGTTCCAAACATGCCTGACAATGCGGCCGCCCTTGCGCCCGCAGACGCCCTGCGCCAACACGTGTAGCGGAGTGCCCAGGAAATGCTTGACAAGCGGGTGCTCACAAAGATGCTCCCTGCACGGATCGTCCGCAGAATCGGGCAGGTCCGGCATTATTGCCAAGACCTGCGGAGGTATCCGGTGATACCGAAAGGCAGATATGTCGCACAGCATGTCGTCCATGAAGGATACGTACCCATTGCGTCGTTTGTGAGCCTGCCCGGACGCCAAACGCGATGGCTCGGCCTGTGAACGGTTAATACTGCTACGCACACGTCGCGAATCTTCCAGGTGGCTTACAATCGGTTTTGGAAGCAAACTGATTGTGAGGTTACATATGGTTGATGAGAACTTTGCCTGGGGGCTTACGCAGGAGCTCGTGAAGATTGATAGCTCGGACCCGGGCGCCTACGAAGGCGAGATCGAACACTTCATTAAGAGGCTCATTGAACAGCAGCTGGCGCAGCTTGATAGTTCTGCGCTCGATGCCGTGCAGATTGCAGAGCTCGAAGTACTCCCCGGGCGCCGCAACCTTATGGTCAGCGTGCCGGGTGTGAGCGACGAGGCGCGACTCGTCTACATCTGCCATATGGATACCGTCACCCTAGGAGATGGCTGGGACGCGGACACGCCGCCGCTTGGGGCGGTTGTGCGCAACGACAAACTCTATGGCCGGGGCGCCTGCGACATGAAGGGTGGCCTGGCCTGCGCCATTGCCGCACTGGTCCATACGCTCGAGCGCGTGGCGGCGGATGGTGAGCTGCCCCACCGCGGCTTCTCGCTTATTTGCTCGGTCGACGAAGAGGACTTTATGCGCGGCTCCGAGGCCGCCATCGATGCCGGCTGGGTCGGCTCGCGCGAATGGGTGCTGGACACCGAGCCCACCGACGGACAGATTCAGGTGGCGCACAAAGGTCGCACGTGGTTCGAGATCGAGATGACCGGCGTCACGGCGCATGCGAGCCAGCCCTGGAAGGGAGCGGATGCCATCGCCGCCATGGCCGAGGCCGTCTGTGCGCTGCGCCATGCGTTTGCAGCGTTGCCCGCACATGAGGAGCTGGGGGCTTCGACCATCACGTTTGGACAGATCGAGGGCGGCTATCGCCCCTATGTCGTGCCCGACCGTGCCAAGGTCTGGGTCGATATGCGCCTGACGCCGCCGACCGATACGGCCGCCGCGACGCGCATGGTAGAGCAGGCCATCGCCGGCGCCGAAGCCGCAATCCCCGGTTGCCATGGAAGCTATACCGTGACAGGCGACCGCCCCGCCATCGAGCGCGATCCGGTCTCTCCCCTTCTAGCCGCGCTCAAGCGTGCCGCCGACGACGTGACAGGCGCGGACGCGACCGTCGGCTTCTTTACCGGCTACACCGACACTGCCGTCATTGCCGGCAAGACGGGTAACCGCAACTGCATGAGCTATGGCCCAGGCTCGCTCGCGCTCGCCCATAAGCCCAACGAATATGTGCCCCACGCCGATATCGTTCGCTGCCAGCGGGTGCTGATCGCGCTCGCCGACAACACGCTCTGGGGCGCGAATAGCCAAGTTGGGGCATAATAAGCCGCAAACAAACCGACTCGCGCGTTAGGACTGTCCATGAAAGCTCTTCCGTTTCCCTGCATCCGCCCAGCTCAGGATCGCGTGCTCGAAGCGCTGCCTGCGATGGACAGCATTCTAAGTGACAACGACGCCCTGCGCGGCGCGATTGCCGATGGGCTCATGCTCAAGGATCCGGGCGCGGCATACTACGTGTACGAGTGCTCCGGAGAGCCGGGACGCGTGACGGGCGTTGTGGCGATCTGCCCGGTTAACGTGCTGACGGGTAACGACGAGGCTGCCGCCGAGAGCGTCGACGCACTCGCCGCCGCGCGCGCGATCGCCGAGCTTAAGGTGCAGCCGCGCCCCGTGTCGCTCGCCTACGAAGCCTCGCCCGTCATGGATATCATCCTTGGCGCCGCCAAAGAGGGCGCATCGCTCTATGCCGTCACCGACCCCGCCGGCATTACGCATCGCGTATGGGAAGTCAAGCGCGAGGACGCCGTTGCCGCCATCCGAGCCATGCTCGATCAGGCACCGGAGCCGGCGCCGGCAGACGACCCCGCCTACGCTGCCGCACTAGCAGGGGCGTCGCAGTTGCTGGCCGATGAGGCCCGCGCAGCCGGCACCTACACGGGCAAAGAGCCGTTCAACTTTACCGTGGCCGTGCTGTTCCCCGCCGCGCAGGTCAGCGGCGGCGCGCCGCAGGTTCCGACGGGTCTGCTCACTCACCAGATCTCACGGTTCTAGCGAACTCAAACGCGACGCTGGAAAACCCAGCATCCAAACAAGCAAGGGGCGGAGATGCAATGCCCGTGCATGCATCCCCGCCCCTTTCGCATCAAACAATTACGCCGGCGACCCGCATCGCCGCGCCCGCGCTACCCACGCCGCGGGCCCGCTGCCGCCACGAGCGGCTCTAGCCCCAGCTCACGCGCATAATCCTCCTGCGTAAAGACTTCGACCAGTTCAAACGTATCGGTTGCATCGTCAAACGCAAAATGCAGAACCGAGCAGTTGCCCGGCACGCGCTCGCGCTCGTCGGCCGCCGCTCCCCTAGAGTGGTCCAAAAACTCCTTGATGGCCGAGGCATGGCTCACCGCGATCACGCACGAATGGTCCGGACGTCGCATAAGATCGGTCAACGTCGTCACCATGCGCTCGCGTACCTGCATCTGGCCCTCACCGCCAAACTGACGATAAAAGTCACGCCACGGACGCTCGGGCATCAGCATCACGCGCTCGGCCTCAAAGTCGCCAAAGAACCACTCGCGCAGGCCATCCAGACGCTCGTAGGCAAGGCCCGGCCACAGGCTGGCGATAGTCTGCTCGGTGCGGTGCAGCGTCGAGGTGTAGGCGTGATCGGGCTCAACGCCACGCGCACGCATGAACATACCGGCACGCGCCGCCTGCTCGCAGCCCAACTGCGTGAGCGGCGAATCGCTCCATCCCTGAATAATGCGTTTAAGGTTGAATATTGTCTGTCCATGACGGACCAGATACAGATCTTTGTTCATAGGGGTCCTTTCGTTCGTTACCAGTCAAGGAGCGAAAACGCCCCGTCGCAATAGCCAAAATGAAGCACGGCACCGTTGTCGGGCTGCTCTCCCCCGCCGGTCACGCATCTAAGAAACTCCTGGCAGGCAGAGCCATGAGAGACCGCAAGCACACGATCGTGCTGCGGTCGGGCCATAATACGGGACAGCGCCGCGACCATGCGCGCCCGAAGCTCGCCTTCCGACTCGCCACCAAAGGCCACCGGATAATCGCCCCAGGGCTGCGGCGGCATATCGCGATTTGATGTGCCCTCCAGCGTGCCCAGGCGCCACTCGCGCAAATCATCGACCGGCTCTATGGGAAGATCCTCGCCAACGATCAGCTCGGCCGTGTGGCGCGCCCGACCCAACGGAGACGTATACGCGTGGTCAAAGGAGATGCCGCGCGCCTCAAACGCCGTGCGCGTCGCCAGTGCCTGCTCGCGCCCGCGCTCCGTGAGCGGCGAGTCTTGCCAGCCCTGCAAAATGTTCTGCACGTTAAGCTCGGTCTGCCCATGCCGAACCAAATACAGATCGGACACACGCCCTCCCCTCGCACCACCACAAAGGGGACAGGCACCTTTGTGGTGGTTTGCCGCCGGATCGCGCCGCAACGACGCAACTACACCAGCACGTCGGCAAGCGGACGCTTGGGCACGTGATGCACCTGCGCCTCGTCGCGCCAGTAATTAATTGAACCGTCGGGGTTGGAATCGATCGCGTCGATAACCTGGGTCTCGGCCGGCACGCCAAAGGCCATGATCAGCTTGAGCTCGTACTTGTCGTTATCGAGCCCCATCACATCGATCGCGCGGGGCGTAAAGGCCTTGAACATGCAAGCCGCCACCTCGGGCGTTGCGCTGCGCGCGGCGAGCATCATCGTCTGAGCCGCGATGCCCGTGTCGACCTCGGTGATAGGCGCGGCGGGCTTGCCGGGAACGGTGCGCTCGGCAAGAATTGCAATGTAGCCGGTCGGACGCTCGCCCTCGGCAGGACCCGGCCAGTCCTTGAGCGCCCCGGCCCATGCGAGCTCGTCAAACACGCGAGCGCAGTCCTCGGCACCGCTCACCACATGAAAACGCAAGCGCTGAGCATTGGCGCCACAGGGGACCAGGTGCGCCAGCTCTGCCAGCTCGAGCAAAAACTCGCGCGGCACGCGCATGGACTCGTCAAAACGGCGGCATGTGCGGGCGCGACGGACCAGCGCATCAAACGCATCCAGGCCAAGCTTTTCGCAACCCTGCTTTGCCATCGACTCGGCGCTCAACGGCACCACGGGAACTGCTTCGTTCATAGGGACCCCCAAAAAGCCAATTGTTCTTAGGAAAATCTAACCTAAAACGCAGGCAATAACGAACAGAGCTGCAATGTTCTACACCTGTTGAATAGAAAATCGCGACGTGGGGAACAACGGAAATAAATCGGGGCCTTTGGGTTACGTTTCGCCCTCCCCGGCCCATACGCCAGCGCCTTTAGGCGATACTGGTTGTAACGATCGCGGCTTACGCCGCACGGAAAGGAGGCCTCATGGGCATCTTTAAGAATGACGACCAACAATCGAGTCTGTTTGGATTTGACGAGAAAAGCATGGCAGGCAAGGCGATTAAAGCCGTGCGCTGGATCTACGCCGCCACGGGTGTCATCGCGCTCATCGCCGGCATCGCGCTGCTGTTTGCACCCGCTAAGACCCTCGTCTTTTTGACGACCGTACTGGGCTTCTACTTTGTGATCACGGCTGGCGTCAGGTTGTTCACCGCCATTTTTGAGCCGCTGCTGCCCGCCGGCTGGCGCGTCACGAGCATCCTCGCCAACCTGCTCATCATCTTGGGCGGCGTGGTGATCCTGCGCAACCAGGCGCTTTCGACCGCGACGCTCAGCACGCTTGTGGTGGTCGTGGCCGGCTTTGGCTGGATTGTCGAGGGCATCATGTCGATTCTGGAGTCCGAGCTTTCTTCCAACCGCGCCCTCGCCATCCTGAGCGGCGCGCTCTCCATCATCGCCGGCGTGTTCGTGTTCATCTATCCGCTGTGGTCGGCAAAGATGCTCGTCATCTTTACCGGCGCTGCACTCCTGGTGTTTGGCGTGACGCTGGTTATTCGCGCTATCCGCTTTGGCAAGCTGGTGCACTAGATGCCGCGAACGCTGTTTATTGATGCCGACGCCTGCCCGGTCACGCGTGAGTCGATCGACTGCGCGCGACGGGCGGGTGTTGCCGTGGTTGTTGCCGGCAACAGCACGCAAAACCTGGAGCGGCACATTCGCCGTAACGACCCGCGCGATGCCGAGCACGCGCGACGTGGCTTTTGGGTCACAACGCTCGACGTGAGCGTAGGCGCCGATAGCGCCGACTTTGCCATTATCGAGCGTCTGCAGGCAGGCGATGTGGTCGTGACACAGGACATTGGCCTGGCGAGCATGGTGCTCGGTCGCGATGCCGCTGCCATCGGCGTGCGCGGGCGCGTGTACGACAAAGCCACCATCGATATGCAGCTGTTTATTCGTCACGAAGAAAAGAAGGTGCGCCGCGCCGGCGGTCGCACCCGTGGACCGGCAGCCTTCACCAGCGAAGACCGCGCCCGCTTTAAGCGCAACCTCACCGACCTGCTGCGCTAACCAAGGTAGATTTTTGGGACATGCCTAAAAATCTACCTTTTTGTTTTGGCGATTGGCGCGCATCCAACGCCGGTCATGGCGGTAGATGTTTGAGGCATGCCCCAGTTTTTAGGGGATACCTCAAACATCTACTTAGAGGCCAAAGACGGAAAGGATAAGGCCCCAGCCGGCGCCGATGACGTACATCATGACCAGGAACACAGCGTTTTCGCGGGCGCTGCGGTTGGTGCGGAACAGCACCAGGTAACCCACGCCGGCAGAAATGAGCGTGCCGGCGAGCATCGGTGCCAGCTGCAGCGCGCCTTCCAGATACAGCTGCGTAATGACCACGCTCGCCGAGCAGTTGGGAATGAGGCCGACAAGCGCCGAACCCAGGACAGCGAGCGTCTCGTTGCCGCGCAGGAACTGCTCGATCGCGGACTCGCCGAAGGTCTCGAGCACGGCGACCAGGACCAGCGTCACCAGAAAAATGAATACCGAAACCTGCACGGTGTGCGAAATCGCGCTGCGGATAATCGACAGGACGGGCGCGCCTTTGTGTGAGTGGGAGTGACCGTGGTGGTGTTCGTGCTCGCCCTCGTGTCCGTGGTCGTGGCCATGTCCGTGGTCACGCTCGTCCTCGTCTTCATCACAACCGCAATGATCGCGCTCGCACAGCTCATGGATGTGGTCGGCGCTCACGCCCGCCTCGGCCACCTCGTCGATGATGTCACCGCCGCTGTGATCGTCATGCGCGCAGTTAACGTGCGCCGGATTGGCGGCGGTTCCCAACACGGTACGGCGGATCGCCGCATGAGCACGGGCGTTGCGACGCAGGCCGCGAATGGCGGCATCCACGATAAAGCCCGTGACCAGCGCGATCAGCGCCTTCGAAGCCAAAAGCATCGCCATAGTCTGCACGGGAACCTGCTCGGCAAGCAGCAGTGGCAACATCTCGTCGGAGGTCGAGAGAAACACCGCCACCAGGGTGCCCAACGTCACGACGCGACCGGCGTACAGCGTTGCCGCCATCGCCGAAAAGCCACACTGCGGCACCATGCCCAGCAACGAGCCAACCACGGGACCAGCGGCACCGGTACGCTTGATGGCGCCGTTGACGCGATCGCCCGCCACATGCTCCAGCGTCTCGAGGGCCAGATATGTCACCAACAAGAACGGCACCAGCGAGAGCGTGTCCTTGCCGGCGTCGAGCAAAATATCAATCAGCAAATCCATGACGGATGGAACCTTTCGTGTCTTTCGGCAGCATTGTAAAAGTCCTAGCGGTCAACTAGGGTATTGTAGTTGTCCTAGGCGTGATGCCAATAGTTGCCTGTGGTAAACTATCATCTCGCCACATCTCAATGACCCCGAGCCGCACGACGCGGCCCGTCCAAGGAGCAGTATATGAACGTTTCCCAAGCACTCGAATACGAGCGCCAGCCGTTTATCCCCATGTTCATCTATGGCGATCACGCCGCCATGGAATCCGAGCGTCAAAAAGGCGAAGAGGCCCTCAAGGTGCTCGAGACCGAGTACTTTACCGCCGAGGGCGACCCTGGCTTCGACTTTGCCACCGTGCGCGACCTGGCCGACCGCAACCGCGACCTATGCGACCAGATTGGCGAGGCACGCCTGCGCAACGTGACGCCCGCGACGCTTTCGCGCGGCCTGTCCGACGCCGATACCTGCGCCGGCATCGGCAAGATGCAAAAGCGCACCGCCGCGTCCGTCATGCGCGAGATCCGCGGCGACCGCGATGCGCTCGGCGTGGCGTACGCCCGCAAGCCCATCCAGGGCACGGTGCTCGGCATCGACATCGAGACCACCGGCCGTGCACCCGAGCGCGGCTACATCATCAACGTGGGCTGGGAGATCATGGAGCTCACCAGCGACGCCGTCCCGCACGACGCCGAGGCACACTACTGCGGCCTGCCCGATATCTACCGCGGCGAAGATGTGCCGCTGTCGAATATCCATCACATCACCTGGGACGACATCGACGGCAAAACGCCCTTCCGCGAGAACAAGGAGCTGCAAAAGCAGCTGCTCAAGCTCATGAAGAAATACCCGTACATGGCGCACAACGCCGCCTTTGAGGACAGCTGGTTCAAGATCCATCTGGACGGCTATGCCGAGGCGCGCCGAGCCGGCAAGATTATCGTCATCGACTCGCGCCAGATCTGCCGCAGTCTGGACGCCGACGTGCGCTCGCTCCCCCGCGAGTCCGCACCCGCCGCACTCGAGAACTGGGCACGCCGTCGCGGCACCCTCGCGCCCGACGCCAACGAGCAGCACCTGGGCCTCGACGACACCGACCTCATGCTCCGCACGGTGCAGGCCGAGTTCAACCTCAAGAACCTGTTTGCCAAGTAGATTGCCAAGCAGAGGCGCCATTCGCGAGCAACACTTGCCGGACCATAGCGCCCCGCGCAAAAGCGACACGCCGAGGCGCTCCTCTCAAGCGACGCAATACGGGCCGATGTCCAAGCGGATATCGGCCCGTTTTTCGCGCCGTACAACGCGGCCCTCCAGTCCCCGATGTCTAGCCGCCGCACAACCAAGAACTTCATCTGCACATGTTCAAGCCAAATTGCACATTTTTGTTGACGCCGCCTTTGCATCAAAACGATGCTGACCAGCATCAGTTGTGGAGGTCTGCGTAGCCAGCGAGCTGCGACAATGCTCCAAATAGCATCTTTCTCCATCATTGGCGTCAAGCGCTTGGACAGCTTTTGTTATGCCGCGACATTTTACCTTGGCGTTCATTGCGAACCCCGCCGCCTGGTCTGCCATGCTATCTGTATGAGTATCGTGCTTTCACATAACACGGCAAAAGCGGTCTACCAAGCCGCATACTCGGTATCCGCAATTGGCACCGAGCCCTGCAGCCCTGCCAAGATCTACGGGGCGCGCCCCAGCAAGGAGCTGCTCGACTCTGCCGCCGACTGGCTCGCCAGGCACAACGTCGCTCTGGATAACGATGCCCCGCTCGATACAACGGTGTTCGAGCGCGCAAACGTGCGCAGCATGACGGGCTGCAAGTGCCACGTATCATCCAAGCGATTCGCGGGCTCGCGCTTTATCAAGCTTGCCGACGACATCTATATTGTCGGCGTCGAACTCTGTGCGCTTCAGGCCGCAACCTATCTTCCCTTTCGAGAACTTGTGGAGTACTACTTCGAACTGTGTGGCGCCTATTCCCTTGGACACGATGCCTCGACATCCTATACCGAGCGCTTCGCGCTCACCTCGACTTCGAGCCTTAAACATTTCTTTAACTCCCTCATCGACTGCAAGGGCCTCGAACTTGCCCGAAAAGCCATCCAATGCGTGCGGGACGGATGCCGATCGCCGATGGAAACGGCGTTTGTCATGATGCTCACGCTACCCAGGCGCGAGGGCGGTCTTGGCATTAGCGAGATCGAGACCGACTACGAAGTAAAGGTCACAGCTGCCGCAAAGAATCTCACGCGGCGCGAAAAGTTCTATATGGATGCATATCTCAAGCGGTCCCGAACCGACATCGAATACAACGGATTTCAGCACGATGCCGAAGAAGACCGCGCCATTGACGAAGAGCGCAAGAACGCGCTGGCGTCCATGGGCTACGGAATCATTACCGTCAGTCGCTATTCCTTTATGCACGCCAGCGCCTTCGCCAGGGTTATGGAGGCAATCCAGCGAAAGGAGGGCATTCGCCCATCGCGCCTGCCCAAAGATTTCGCAATCAAGCAAGAAGAGCTGCGACAATTTGTGCTCAGGAGATTTATCGAGGAAAAGAAGCGTATTGAGGAGCTCCTCCGTCAAGACGCAGCGCAGGGTAATGCACTTGAGCTCGAGCGCGCAGTGCTCGAGGGCATCTCGCTGGACGACCCGACGATCAACAATGTCCCGGCCATCGACGACATGCAAGTCATCGAGCTGGATTGCCCGGAGTTCGCCCAAACAAGCACCTCCACACCCGAAGGCAGGGTGTACGGGGCCAGAACAGAGGCGGACTGACAGGGTGGGTACCCCGGCGACGTGCAAAAACGGGAGTTTTCAGCAGAGCCGAGTATCCGAGGGCGGCCGAATTGCCCCATTTTGCACCGAAGCCGCTGTTTTCGATGTAAGTTAGGCAACAGCTGGGGAAAATCTATTGCCATTTGCACTCCAGTAAAGCCCTGTGGCGGCAAACGACGCCGTATCATGCAATAAATAACCCCTCGTCGATGCTGAAAACTCCCGTTTTTGCACGTCGCCGGGATACCCACGTTGGCATCGGCGGCCTTAACCGCGTCCACAATGCCCTTAGCCGCCTCTGGGGCCAATCGACAGCAAAAAATTTCGCAAATTATATTGACATATGAACATGCGCTCATATACTCGGAAGTAAGTTATATGAGCACATGTTCATATGAAAGGATATTGCAATGAGCGAACACGCCGATGAAATAAGGACCGACATCGACACCGCCACCGTACCCGACATCCCCACCACTTGCTCGCCCGAGGACCTTCCCGACGAGGAGCTGCTGTACGACCTTGCCGACTTGTTCAAGGTTTTCAGCGACACCACGCGTATCAAGATCCTCTACGCTCTCATGGGCCGCGAACTTTGCGTGGCCGACATCGCCGAGGCGACTGCGACCTCGCAGTCCGCGGTGTCGCACCAGCTGCGCACGCTCAAACAGTCGCACCTGGTTAAATTCCGGCGCGACGGGCGCAACATCCTCTACTCGCTCGCCGACGATCATGTCTACACCATGCTTAACCAAGGCATGAGCCACATCTGCGAATAGCGACCAACCACGGTACCAGCGCGGTCTGCACCCAAGCCGCAAATACAGGGAAAGGAACCCATCATGAAAAAGCAGTTTAAGCTCGACGAGATCGACTGCGCCAACTGCGCGCGTAAGCTTCAGGACGAACTCGCCAAGCTCGAGGGCGTCAAGTCCGTTTCGGTCAACTTTATGACTCAGAAGCTGACGCTCGAAGCCGACGACGCTGAGTTCGACGAGGTCCTTGATCGCGTCGTGGAGTTCACCGCCGACGCTGAGCCAGACTGCGAGATCATTCTCTAGCCCAGGTTTACGCCAACCTGCAAGGCCGCGCTTGCCGCGGCCTTTGTCGCGATGTTATATGAGTTGATGTTCATACATTCAAATGGGAGGATACGAGTCATGGCCACCGCCGACCCCAAGAAGAAAAAGAAGAAGCGCAAGAAAAAAGAGTCACTCGAGCATAAACGCAACCGCATCCTGGTAGCACTGGGTATTTTTGTCGTGGTGTACGCCCTCGATGAGCTCGGCGCCCTCACCGCCGCATTCGGCACCCCAGGCAACATCTACGCCAGCTTTGTGCTGTTCCTCGTGCCGTTTTTGATTGCCGGCCACGACGTACTGCAAAAGGCATTCAATAACATCCGCCGCGGCAAGGCGTTCGACGAGAGCTTTCTCATGGCCGTCGCGACCATCGGCGCGTTTGCGACGGTGCTCTTCCCCGATACCGACCCGCACATGGCCGAAGGCGCCGCCGTTATGCTGTTCTACCAGGTCGGCGAGCTGTTCCAGGCCTACGCCGTGGGCAAGAGCCGCAAGTCGATCAGCGCCATGATGGACATCGCGCCCGATTACGCCAACGTTGAGCAGGCTGACGGCACGCTCGAGCAGGTCTTTCCCGATGACATCGCCGTCGGCACCGTCATTGTCATCAAGCCCGGCGAGCGCGTGCCCATCGACGGCGTTATCGTCGAGGGCGTAACCCAGCTCGACACCGCCGCCCTCACCGGCGAGTCAGTCCCCCGTACCGCCAAGACCGGCGACGATATCATCAGCGGCTGCATCAACATGACGGGTCTTATCCGCGTGCGCACCACCAAACCCTTTGGCGAGTCCACCGTCGCGCGCGTCCTGGAGCTTGTGGAAAACGCCAGCGAGAAGAAAGCACGCACCGAAAACTTCATCACACGGTTCGCCCGCGTCTACACGCCCGCCGTCACCGGCGCGGCAGCGGTGCTCGCGCTCGGCGGCGGCCTAGTGACCGGTGCTTGGTCCGATTGGATCCTGCGCGGCCTGACCTTCCTCGTCGTCAGCTGCCCGTGCGCACTCGTAATTAGCGTGCCGCTGAGCTTCTTTGGCGGCATCGGCGGCGCGTCCAAGCTGGGAGTTCTCATCAAAGGCTCCAACTACCTCGAGGCGCTCGCCGATGTGGATACCGTCGTCTTCGACAAAACCGGCACGCTCACCAACGGCACGTTCTCGGTCGTCGCGGTGCACCCCGAGGGCGGCTATACCGAGCAATCGCTGCTTGAAGTCGCAGCCCTCGCCGAGTCGTTCTCCGACCATCCCATCGCGCAGTCGGTGCGCGCCGCCTTCCAGGGCCAACTCGACCCCAAGCGTGTATGTGACTCCACCAACGACGCGGGCCATGGCGTGACGGCGAACATCGACGGCAAGCACGTCGTCGTCGGCAACGCCAAGATGCTCGCCGCGTCCGGCGTTGAAACACCGGACTGTGAGGTCGTCGGCACTATCCTCCATGTGCTGGTCGATGACGTCTATGCCGGTCACATCGTAATTGCCGACACCGTCAAAGCCGATGCCGAGCAAACGATTCGCGAGCTGCACGCCGCCGGCGTCAAGCGCACCGTCATGCTCACGGGAGACCGCGAGGAAGTGGCCGCCGCCGTGGCCAATCAGCTGGGAGTCGATGAGTTCCACGCGCAGCTTCTGCCAGGAGACAAGGTCGAGCGCGTCGAGGTATTGCTGGCGACCGAATCGGGCAAGGGCAAGCTCGCCTTTGTGGGCGACGGTATCAACGATGCGCCCGTGCTCACCCGCGCAGACGTTGGCATCGCCATGGGCGCCATGGGCTCCGACGCCGCAATCGAGGCAGCGGACGTTGTACTGATGGACGACAAGCCGTCCAACATTTCCCGCGCGATCCGCGTGGCTCGCAAGACCATGACGATTGTTTGGCAGAACATCATCTTTGCGCTGGGCATTAAGTTGCTGATTCTGGTACTTGCGGCACTGGGCATTGCCAACATGTGGCTCGCCGTGTTCGGCGACGTAGGCGTGGCGATCATCGCCATCCTGAACGCTATGCGCGCGATGGGTGTCAAGAACCCGTAGCATGCGTGGCTGTCCGGCCGGGCGACGCGGCACACCACGCGAAAGGGGACGTCCCCAACTGCCGGCAGAAAAGGAACGTCCCCAAGTGCCGAGCCGCAGCTATAGCAGCCCAAAGTGCTTTGCGGCGTTGTAAATTCCGTCGTCGTCCACGGCGGTCGTCACGTAGCTCGCCGCAGCCTTTACCGTGTCTTGCGCGTTGCCCATGGCCACGCTCGTACCCACGGAGGCAAACATCGACAGGTCGTTCTCGCCGTCGCCAAAGGCGATCGCCTCGCTCGCGTCGATACCCAGGCGCTCAAGCGTCGCCGCCACGCCCAGGTCCTTGCCGCCATTGGCCGGAATAATATCGCAGAACAGGTCGCACCAGCGCGTGGTGAGCGAATGCGACACGGCATCGGTCACGATATGCTCGTCGGCAGGATCCACAAAGGCGCAAAACTGGTAAACCGGCGCATCGAAGGCGTGCTCAAACGGCTCCTCGTGGTAGACGATTCCCGCGTTGTTACCGGCCGTCACCACGCGCTCGGACAGGCGGTTCACAAACGAGTTCTCGCCCTGCATGCACAGCGAGTCGTAGCGCCCCTCGGCCACCTGGTCCACAATCACTGCGACGTCGTCCGGATCAATCGGGCAGCTGCGGTAAACGCCCTCGGCATCAAAACAGTGCTGGCCCGAAAGCGTAATGTACGCATCCCAACCAAGATCGAACAGCCAATCGGGCATCTGGTAGGTCGGGCGGCCCGTGGCGATCACGCACGCGATCCCCTGCTCGTGAAAGCTGTCGAGCACTTGCTGTGCCGACGCCGGAATCCGGTGCGTCTTAAAGCTCAGTAGCGTACCGTCGATATCGAAAAACGCGGCTTTGATCATCCTCGTCTACTCCTCGCCCTCGAGCTTCTCGCTCGCCTCGAGCCACGCCATCTCCAGCTCGTCCATAGCGGCGTGAGCCTCGTCGATCTTTGCCTGCTGCTCGCCCAGCGCCGTGTAGTTGGTGGGATCGACCTGAGCCATCGCGGCCTCGGCCTCCTCCACGCGAGCGCGCTGCGTCTCCATCTTGCGCTCGAGCGAGCTCACCTCGCGGCGGAGCTTCTGGCGCTCGGCGTTGGAAAGGCCATTGGGCTGACCGCTCGCCTTGGGCTTTTCGGCCGCAGCTGCCGCGGCACCGGTGTCAAACGTGCCGGTCTTGGCGCTCGGCGCACCCACGGGCTCGCCCTCGGCGGTGGCATTGCACAGGCGCAGGTACTGGTCGACACCGCCGGGCATGTGCGTCAGGTGGCCGTCGAGCAGCGCCCACTGCTGGTCGGTCACGCGCTCCATCAAAAAGCGGTCATGCGTTACCAGAATCAACGTGCCGGGCCAACCATCGAGCAGGTCCTCGACAATCGCCAGCATGTCGGTATCCAGGTCGTTGCCGGGCTCGTCCAAGATGAGCACATTGGGCTCATCCAGAATCGTCAGCAGCAGCGACAGGCGACGGCGCTGTCCGCCCGAAAGATCGCCGATACGACTCCAGAGCTGCTGCGTCGTAAAGCCCAGACGCTCGCAGAGCTTCTCGGGCGAGGTCTCCTTGCCATCGATAACGTAGTACTTCTTGTAGTTGCTGAGCACCTCGCGGATTGTGTCGCCCATGTAGGGCTCGAGCTCCTCGAGCTGCTGCGACAGCACGCCAAAGCGCACCGTCTGGCCAATCTTCACGCGGCCGCGCAGGGGCGCGATCTTGCCCTGAATCACATCGAGCAGTGTGGACTTGCCGGCGCCGTTCTCGCCCAAAAGACCATAGCGGTCGCCCGCACCAATGAGCCAGGTCACGTCGGAGAGCACTTGCTTGGGCGAGCCGTCGGTATCGGCATAGCCGGCGTCCACATTGACCACGTCGATAACCTGCTTGCCCAGGCGACTCACCGCCAGGCGCTTGAGCTCCAGCTCGTCGCGCACGGGCGGCACGTCGGCAATGAGCTCGCGGGCGGCATCCACACGAAACTTGGGCTTGGTGGAGCGCGCCTGTGCGCCGCGGCTCAGCCACGCGAGCTCCTTGCGCGCCATGTTGCGACGGCGCTCCTCGGTAACGGCGGCCATGCGGTCGCGCTCTACGCGCTGAAGGATATACGCGGAGTAGCCGCCCTCGAAGGGATCGACCTGGCCGTCGTGGACCTCCCACATGCCGGTGCAGACCTCGTCCAAGAACCAACGGTCGTGCGTGACCACGAGCATGGCGCCCTGGCCGCGCTGCCAGCGGGCCTTTAAGTGGCGCGCGAGCCAGTTGATGGTGCGCATATCCAGATGGTTGGTGGGCTCGTCGAGCATGAGCACATCGTAGTCGCCGATCAGCAGGCGCGCGAGGTCCACGCGGCGGCGCTGACCGCCCGAAAGCTCGCCCACCGTGCCCTCCCAGGGCACATCGCTAATAAGGCCGGCCAGGATCTGGCGCGTACGCGGGCTCGAGGCCCATTCGTACTCGGGCGTGTCGCCGACGACGGCATGATGCACGGTGTCGGTATCGACCAGATTGTCCTTTTGGCCGAGCAAACCAATCGTCGTGTCGCGGCGATGCGTCACGCGGCCGTCGTCGGGCTCCAGTGTGCCGGCGAGCACGCTCAGCAGCGTCGACTTGCCGTCGCCGTTTTTACCGACGATGCCAATGCGGTCGCCCTCGTCCACGCCGAGCGTCACGCTATCGAAAATATGCTTGGTGGGAAACTCTAGGCTGACGGAATCGCATCCCAAAAGAATCGCCATATGCCCTGCTCCTTCGTAGAAATTCAACGTTGTCCATGATAGCAGCGAGCCCCGCCCCAAACCACCACGAAGGTGCCTGTCCCCTTTGTGGTGGTCGTTTCGGTCGCAGAGCAAAAAGGCGGGCCATCTCCCGCAAGAGATGACCCGCCTCTCCAATCAGTCCCGCGGCAACCATGGCCGCCGCGGGCCTCAAGCATGTCCCGGACTAGGAGAACATGCCGGTGAGGTAATCATTCAGCCGCTTATCCTTGGGCCGTTGGAAAATCTCGTCGGTCTCGTCGTACTCGACCATATCGCCCATATAGAAAAACGCCGTGCGGTTGGACACGCGCGACGCCTGCTCCATGTTGTGCGTCACGATGACGATGGCGCGATCGGCAACAATCGATGACATCAGGTCCTCGATTGCCAGCGTCGAGATGGGGTCGAGCGCCGAGCAGGGCTCGTCAAACAGAATCACATCGGGATTGAGCGCCAGCGTGCGCGCAATGCACAGGCGTTGCTGCTGGCCGCCCGAAAGCGCGTAGGCGCTCTTGTCGAGCTTGTCCTTGACCTCGTCCCACAGCGCCGCGCCGCGCAGGCTTTCCTCGACCATGCGATCGAGCTCGTCGCGGTCAGTAATGCCGTGGCGTTTGGGCGCAAACGTGATGTTGTCGCGAATGGACTTGCGAAAGGGGTTGGGCTGCTGGAACACCATGCCAATGGAGCGACGCAGCTCGTAGGTGTTCTCGGTCTTGGTGTTCACGTTGCGCCCGCGGTAGTTGATCTCGCCCTCCACGCGGCAGCCGCGAATCTCGCGATTCATAAGGTTGAGGCTGCGCAAAAAGGTCGACTTACCGCAGCCCGAAGGCCCGATGAGCGCCGTGATCTCGCCCTTGTGAAAGTCGAGCGACGTATCGTGCAGCGCATGGTGGTCGCCATAGTACACGTTGACGTCCTTGGTGGAAAGCACGACCTCGTCGCTCACGGCTTTGCCGCTTACGCGCACGCGCTTCTCGCTCTCCCCCACGCTCGACAAAAAGTCCTGGGTCTCGGACGCGGCCACCTCGGTTGCGGGCGTTTCATTTATCTCGCTCATTCGGCCGTCATCCTCCTTGCCAGTTGCTTGCCCACGATACGGGCGACTACGTTAAACAGCAGCACGCAGATCATCAGCAGTGCCGCGGTGCCCCAAACAATCTGCTGTGCCTCGGGGCTGCCCTCGCCGTAGATCTTATAGATGTGCACGGCGAGCGACTCACCGGGGCGGAACACGTTCCAGGCGCAAGTGGGACTCGACAGGTTAAAGCTCAAGAAGTTCAGGCGAACCGGCGAGCTCATGCCCGAGGTAAAGAGCAGCGCCGCGGCCTCGCCAAACACGCGGCCGGCCGAAAGCACGATACCGGTCACGATGGCGGGCATGGCCTCGGGGATCAGGATGTGCAGCGTGGCCTCCCAACGGGTGAGGCCCATAGCCAGGCACGCATCGCGCTGGGCCTGCGGCACGTCCTCGAGCGCCTGCTGGATCACGCGCACCAGGATGGGGATGTTGAACATGGTGAGCGCGACGGCGCCGGAGATGATGGAGTACTTCCAACCCAGCTGCACCGAGAAGACCAGAAAGCCGAACATGCCGACGACGATGGAAGGCAGCGAGGACAGCGTCTCGATGGCGGTGGAGGCGATGTCGCGGATGGGGCCGTCCGGCGCGTACTCAACCAGGAAAACCGCGCCGCCCAAGCTGATGGGCACCGAGATACCTAGGGTGATCAGCAGCAGATAGAACGAGTCGAACAGCTGATAGAGCACGCCGCCCTGGGTTCCGTTGGCGCGCGCGGGCTGCGTGAGAAAGCCCGGCTGGAACAGCGTCGAGATGCCCTCGAACAGAATATAGGCCACCATGGAGACGACGATGAGCATGACGATGGCGACGATTGCCGTCAGCACGCCCGTGGCGATGCGGTCCTGCTTTTGGACGCGCCTGAGTCTCGCCTCGTCGATATGAATGCGCGTGCTAGCCACGAGCCTTCGCCCCCTTGCGGCCGATAAGGTGGATGATCAGGATAAAGATGAGGCTCATGCCCATCAGCAGCAGACCGAGCGCCCACAGGACGTCGTCTTGGGCCGAGCCCTCGGCATAGACCGCCATAGACGTGGTGAGCGTGGTGGTGATGGTGGAGGCCGGCGACAGCAGCGACGTCGGCATGGCCTCGATGCCGCCGATAACCATGCGCACGGCGAGCGTCTCGCCAAAGGCACGGGTCATGCCGAGGATGACCGCGGTCATGAGCGACGGCATGGCGGATTTGAGTACCACGTGCCAGATGGTCTGCCAGCGGGTGTAGCCCAGCGCGAGCGAACCCTGACGGTAGCTATCGGGCACGGCACGCAGGCCATCGACCGAAAGGGTGGTCATCGTCGGCAAGATCATGACGGCCAGCACAATGGCGCCGGGCAAGATGCCCAGGCCCGTGCTCACGTGGAAAACGCTCTTTATAAGACCGACGACCACGTGAAAGCCGACCAGGCCAAAGACGACCGAGGGAATGCCGGTCAAAAGCTCAATAAGCGGCTGAAACACCTTGGAGCCAAACTTAGGGCTAATCTCGACCGCAAAGATGGCAGAGCCGATGGCGATGGGCAGCGCGATAAGCGTGGAGAGCACCATGACCGCAAACGAGGTGACGATCAGGGGCAGGGCGCCGGTATAGGGCAGGCCGTTTTCGGCCGTGTTGGCCAGGTCCCACTTGGTGCCGGTAAAGAACTCGACGACCGAAACGCCGTCCTTGAGAAAAGCCGAGAGGCCCTTTTGGGCGACCATAAAGATGAGCGCGGCAACGACAAGCGTCACGAGCGCTACGCACGCGCCCGTGACGCCCAGGCCCACGTTCTCAAGGTCGCGCTTTGGCAGCTGTTTTGCCATTGCAAACCTTTCCGGGGCGATTACTTATTTAGCGGAGACCTTGCCGCTGGCGTCCTTGACGACCTTCATGGCAGAGACGGGGATAAAGCCCTGCTCCTCGACAAGTTTGCCCTGGACGTCGTCGGAAAGCATGAACTCCAGGAAGGCCTTGGTGGCATCGTCGGCGTCCTTTGCGCAGTACATGTGCTCGGTCGCCCAGATCTTAAAGGAGTCGTCGGTGACGTTTGCGCTCTTGGGCTCCACGCCCTCGACCTTGATGGCGTTGAACTTGGAGTCGTCGAAGTGCGAGAAGTCGAGGTAGGAGATGGCGTTGTCGGTGCTGGCCATCTGAGTCTGGACGTCGCCGGACTTGTCGAGCTCGGCGTCGCCCTTAAAGTCGACGGCCTCGTCACCAAAGACGGCGGCCTCGAAGGTGGCGCGGGTGCCGGAGCCGGCCTTGCGGTTGAGAACGACGATCTTGGCGTCGTCGCCGCCGACCTCCTTCCAGTTGGTGATCTGGCCGGAGAAGATGCCCTTGAGCTGCTCGAGGGACAAGTCGTCGACCTTCACGTTCTTGGAGACGACGGGACCCATGCCCACGACGGCGACCTCGTGGTCGACGAGGTTCTTGACCTGGTCGGCCTCGAGCTTGGTCTCGGCGAAGACGTCGGAGTTACCGATGGTAACGGTACCGGCGGCAACGGCGGTCAGGCCCTTGCCCGAACCGTTGCCCGAGCCAGAGACGGAGACGTCCGGGTTGGCGTCCATGAACTTCTCGGCAGCGGCCTCGACGAGAGCCTGGAACGAGGAGGCGCCGTCGTAGGTCACCTCGCCGGAGACGGACTCGGCAGCGGCGCTGCCCTTGTCGGCGGCGTTGGAAGCGCCTGCGCCGCCGCAACCAACGAGGCCGAGGCCCACGAAGCTGGCAAGACCACCAGCGAGGCCGAGGAACTGACGACGAGAATAAGCCTGATCGAGCATGATCTTCCTTTCATACATGCGACTCGCGGGCACCCTGCCCGCTTTGCTGTTTGGAAAGATACGGCCTCGATCGGGCGGTGCCCGCGCCAACTGCGGATTCTTACGGGCATTTGATAGACCCTTACCGCGAGCGCGACTCGGCTTTACAAACGAATAACAAACCCGCCCCCAAGCATGGCCCGCCTTTTACACCAATAAAAACAAAGTTGCGGTGAAATAGCTCCTGCTTGGCCATCAAATGGCCCATTCTAGGAACTATTCCATCGCAACTTAGATTAGGAAACCGCGTAACCTTAAAGCTCTAATTCATTCAAACGGAGGATCGCAACAATATAGATCTTGAGCGCCTGCTTGAGCTGTTCCTCGTTGGCGCACTCGTTGGGGCCGTGCATCTGGCCGCCCCATGCGGGCAGCTCCAGGCCGGTTTCCTCGGGGCCAAACGACACGGCGCGGGCAAAGTTGCGTGCGTACGTGCCGCCGCCCATGGCAAAGGGCTCGGCATGCTTGCCCGTAAACTCGTTATAGGTATCAATAAGCGCCTTCACGGCCGGATCGTCGGCGGACACCGAGAACGGCACCTTTGCACGACCCACACGGCACGTCACGCCAAAGCGGCCCACGAGCGGTTCGAGCTGCTCGCAGATGGTATCGGCGCTCGTGCTGTCGGGGAAACGTACGTCGATGACCTGCTCAATATGGCCATCCATCACACGGATAACACCGGGGTTGCACGTGAGCGGGCCAAACGCCGGGCTCGTCGCGTCGATACCCAGGCCGCGGCCATAGGCATCCGCATGTACAAAGGTCAGAAACTTGACAAACTCGTGCTCGGCGGGCGTCAGCAGGCGCTCGTCGCGTGCACCAAACGCGTCCTCGGCTTCGCGCAGATACGCCACGATGAGGCCGACGGCATTGATCGTTCCCTCGGGCATCGAAGCGTGACCGCCAATACCGTGGGCGAAAATCTGCGCATGCCCGTTATCGAGCGCCGTGATCTCCAGGCGGTCGGCGTTCTCAACGGGCGCCGGCAGCTCATCGGCGGCAATCGCGAGCTCGCAGATAGACTGCGACGGAATGGCGTTGCTCGCCTCGGCACCGCTCCACGATACGATGCGCCCGCCGTCGATCTTGGAGCTCACAAACGTCGCCCCAAACTGGCCCTTCTCGGCATTGCAGACCGGGAACTCGGCATCGGGCGTAAACAAAAAGTCGGGGTCTGCGTGGTTCTCCAGATAATGGTGAACGTCGGACATGCCCACTTCCTCATCGCAGCCCAGCAGCGCGCGGAAGGTATAGCGCGGCACAATGCCGTGCTTGATCAGGTAGGCACCGGCGTAGAGCGACAACACGGCCGGGCCCTTGTCGTCGATCACGCCACGACCGAGCAGCCAGCCCTCGCGGCGCTCCATCGCAAACGGGTCGGTGTTCCAACCGGGACCGGCGGGCACCACATCCACATGGCAGATGGTCGCAAGCTGCTTATCGCCGCGGCCGGGAATGTCGGCGATTCCCACATAGCCCTCGTCGTCGCTCGTCTGGTAGCCGAGCTTTTGCGCAATGCCGAGCGCACAATCGAGCGCATCACGGACCGGGCGGCCAAACGGCGCACCGGGCTCCGCATGGGCAGCAACGGCCACGGACGGATAGCTCACCAGCTGCTCGATATCGGCAACGACATCTTCCCAGATCTCGTCGACATACTCGGTAACGCTCTGCTCCACCTGATTCATGGACGACCTCCTTACCAATGAGCGACGGCCACACCCGCCCCTCGCATAACGTCATTAGATGGCGAAAAGTTTAGCAAGCTCGGCCACCGAGTGCACCACCGCATCGGCACCCGCCGCCTCGTGCTCGCCCGGCACCGCCGCGCCCGAATAGATGCCAATGCACGGCACGCCCCTTGCGTGCGCGCCCTCCACATCGTTAAAGCGATCGCCGATCATCACGGCATCGTCCGCCGTCGCGCCGAGCGCCGCCAGGGCATCGCGAACCGAATCGGCCTTGGTCTCGCGCCCCTGCGGCGGATTCATACCGACCACCGCCTCAAACTGCGAAAGCCCCAGCTCGCCCACCATGTCGATGCACTTTGCCTCCATGCGCGACGTCGCCACGGCCAAGTGATGCCCCTGGACGGCGAGGCCATCGAGCAGTTCGGGAATTCCATCGAACACGGGGTACTCTTCCGGTCCCAGCTCGTCAAAAAAGGCACGGTACTCGTCGGCCACCACAAGCGACTCCTCGCGCGAGAAGCCGTAAAAGTCGTGGAAGCTCTTCCACAACGGAGGCCCGATCATGCGGCGCAGGTCACCCATCTGCGCCTCAGAAAACCCGCGCGCAGCCAGCGCTTTACGCGTCGAGGTCATCACCGCCCGGCCCGTATCGGCCACCGTGCCGTCAAAATCAAACAGCACGACCGGCCGCTTGCATATCTCCAGTGCCTCCATCGACATCCCTCTTCCCCCAGTTGACGATTTCCACACCGAAACTTCAACCTGTTGACTATTCAACAATTGAACCTAGTAATGTGGAACGACTCTACTATACTTTCGCACTTTGCTCTCAGAAGGCGGCGCGCAAGCGCCCCTACGAAAGGTGCAATTATGTCTTTTGCCATCATAACCGACTCCACGTCGGACATCTCCCCCGCCCGCGCCCAAGAGCTCGGCATTTACGTGATTCCGCTTCATATGATTATCGAAGGCGAAGAGCCGCTCGACCAGGTGCAGGCCAGCTCACGCAGATGCTCAATATTCGCCTGGCCGTTTCGCCGGAGTGGAAATCGGGCGAGATCAAGGCGATCAAAAAGGGTCGTGGCGCCAAGCGCATCGTCGCCAACCAATCCCTATTCCACCGCAACTTGGAAGCAGTTCATTTGGGACGGGGCCAAACAGACTGATATCAAACGTTTCAGACCAGTCTTTTTAGCCCCGTCCCATTTTACCTACCCTACATCAGCCCGCTCAGGACAATATCGACGGCCTCGTTGAGGTCATCGGTGATGTGGACGAGATCTGGATCGAGTGGGCTGATCATGCCGGCATCCATCACCGGGCCGTTGAGCCAGTCGAACAGGCCCTGCCAGTATTCGCTGCCCACCAAAACAAGCGGCATGCGCTTGACCTTGTGCGTCTGCACCAGCGTGAGCACCTCAAACATCTCGTCGAGCGTACCAAAACCACCGGGAAACACGATGGCGCCCGAGCTGTATTTGACAAACATGGTCTTGCGCACAAAGAAGTAACGGAAGTCCATGCCGAGGTTCACGTATTTGTTGAGCCCATGCTCGTGCGGAAGCTCAATACCCAAGCCGACCGACTTGCCGTTGGCGCTCGCCGCTCCCCTGTTGGCCGCCTCCATAATGCCAGGACCACCGCCGGTGATAACCGCCACGCCGCGCTGCGCGATCTTGCGGCCGACCGTGCGCGCCGCCTTGTAGAGCGGATCGGTCTTGGGCGTACGGGCACTGCCGAAGATGGTCACCGCGGGCCCGAGCTCGGCAAGCGCGCCGAAGCCATCGACAAACTCGGCCTGAATGCGCAGCACACGCCACGGGTCGGCGTGCAACCAGTCAGTCGAGTCCTCGGGCGCCAGCAGGTTGGCGTAGGTGTTGTCCTTAGGAATCATAGGGCCGCGCATAACCACGGGGCCGCGTCGGTACGTCTCGTCGTAGGCCGGCTCGCCCTCGACGTTCTCATTCTTAATCATGGGATACTCCTATCGAAAATAGAAACGGGCGGGGTCGACGCCATGCGTCAAACACCCGCCCGAACATCAACCATTCGGTATGGTACCCACGATGTATCAAACGCTTGCAAGGCATCGGTCAGAGGTCGTGCAACTGATGCCGACGCATGCGATGCCCGACGCCGGCTACGCACGGTCGATTGGCACGTAGCCTCGACACCGCGCGAGCGCCCCCCCGTAAGCGCACCCGCAGCTCTTAGTAATCCACTGCCGCGGGGCTGTTCATCCAGTCGCTCACGAACGCACCGTAACGGCCCTCGATAATGGCCTGGCGGGCACGCTGCATAAGGTTGAGCAGGTAGTAGATGTTGTGCATCGAAAGCAAAATGCCGCCGAGCATCTCCTTCTGCGTGACCATATGGCGAATGAGCGCACGGCTGTAGCCGCCCGTGCACACCGGGCAGGTGCAGGTGGGATCGATGGGACCGTCGTCGTGCGCAAAGCGGGCGTTGCGGAAGTTAAGGCGACCCTCGCTCGAAAACGCCGTCCCCATGCGGCCGGTGCGCGTCGGCAGCACGCAGTCGAACATGTCGATGCCCACGCCTACACCACGCACGAGCGTCGTCGGGTTGCCGACGCCCATCAGGTAGCGCGGCTTATGTTTGGGCATGTACTCGCTCGCGAGCGGTGCCAGCGTCTCAAACATGGTCTCGTGGTCCTCGCCCACCGAGTAGCCGCCAATGCCGTAACCGGGGAAGTCACCGCACTCCTCCAGATGGCGTAGCGAACGCAGGCGCAGGTCCAGATGCATGCCACCCTGAACGATGCCAAAGAGCGCCTGGTCGTCGCGGGTATGAGCTTTATAGCAGCGCTCGGCCCACATACTCGACAGCTCAACGGCGCGCTCAACGTAGGCGCGCGTGGCGGGATAGCCCGGGCACTGGTCGAGCTGCATGCAGATGTCGGAGCCAAGCTTCATGGCGATTTCCATGTTGTCCTCGGGCGTCCAGAACACGTGGCGGCCGTCGTAGTCGTTGACGATAAAGCGCACGCCCTCGTCGGTGAGCTTGACGGCGTCGTTGTGGCTGAACACCTGGAAACCGCCGGAATCAGTGAGGATGGGGCCATGCCAGTTCATAAACTTGTGCAGGCCACCCAACTCGGCGATGGTATCCTCGCCGGGACGCATGGACAGGTGATAGGTATTGGCAAGCACGATCTGGGCGCCGAGCTGCTTGACGGTCTCGGTAGGGATGCCCTTGACGTTTGCCTTGGTGCCCACGGGCATAAAGATCGGCGTCTCGATGTCGCCGTGCGGAGTGTGCAGCACGCCGGCACGCGCATGCGTCGTCGGATCCTCGGCGATCAGGTCGAATTTAAATAGGCTCTGGTCCATAAACTGGAACTCCTTGGTTGCGGTTCATACGCAAACCATTATAAAGACCGTGGCAGGTGAACGGCATAACGTCTTTCGGAGAAGGGAATGTCAAGCGCAAACTTAATATAGCGGCCGAATTTTTGCTATCCAAGCGAGCCATCGAACACGTTTTGAAACTTTGCTGCGGCGCGCGGGATGCCGGCGCGAGACTTTATCATAGGGTGACAATCAACGATGAGGAGCACATGCCTATGACAGACGAGCTGGACCCCCAGACTCAGCAGCATATTGATCATTCCGCAGACGTCGCCGACGACTGCAGCACTCCTACCTGCGTCGCCGCTTCCGTCGATGCATCCGCCGATGCATCCGCCGATGATGCGCACGCCGGTGCGGATAAGGCAACAGACACAGGCGATACTGTCGAGCATGACGAAGGCGAGCAACTGGAGTCGAACGACGCCGAGCCCGACGCGGACCCCGCGCCACAGGCGGCAGGCCCCATCGAGGTATCTTCGGAAGAAGAGCTCGATGCCGTCATGGACTCCATGATGGATGCCGTCAAAGCAATGAAAGACGCCGTGGCCGACGCCGATGTGGACGTCGAAGAAGAGAAGGCCGCCGAGGCCGCATCGACCTTCGTGCCTGGCGAGACCCCCGTTGCCGACCAAGGCAGCACCGTACCTTCGTTCTTACAGCTCGAGCACCCTACAATTGGCGCAGATGCAGTTGACCCGCACACTGCCGGCTTTTCCGTGATCGAGGGTGGCACCGGCAATATCGCCACGTCGCAGGCGCCCGATGCGGGTACGGCCGACGCCGGTCACCCGACCGCTCCACACGCCCCTGCAGCCAGCCGCGATCTGGGAACCGCCGTCTCAAATACAGCAAACGCCGTAGGCACTTTTATCGCCCAGGGCGCCTCTGCCATGCGCGAGATGAACGCCGCAAAGAAGGCGCTCGCGGACGCTCGTGCCCACCTGGCCGAACTTGATCAGCGCATCGCCGATCAAGGCGAGGAGCTCGAGACGCGCCAGGATATCGCAAGCCGCTACGGCCAAATCGTCGCCGAGCAGCGCCACGCTATCGACACGGCACAAAAGGCCGCCGCGGCGGCAGAAATCGACCGCGATACCCATGCCGCCAAGACAACAGAGCTCAAAGCGCAGCTCGAACAAATAAAAGAAGAGGACGACGCCACCGAGCGGCGTCTCAAAGCCGCACTCGATGCCGTCGAAGCGCGCGAAGCCAGCTCGCGCGAGACCGGTAACCGCCTCGTACGACGTCTCGAGGATTCCAAGCGCATCCGCGACAAGGTGAAGGCCGAGCGCGACGCCGGCGTTGCCGCAGCGCAGCAAACCGTCGACGCCACGCGTGCTCAACTCGAAACGTTGCGCCGTGAGTATGCCGAGCTGCAGCGCAATCCCTCGGCAAATCCCGCCAACTATACGGTGCGCACCAGCGAGCTTTCGATGCAGATCTCCGACACGGCTGATGCCCTGCGTAAAGCCGAGGAAGATGTCCCGCGCATCACCGCCGATCTTGAGCACTCGCTCGCAGCCGCCGAGCACGCCGTCGAGCAGGCGCAAGCCCCCATCGCCGACGCCAAGCGCGCCCATCAGGCCGTGACGGCCGAGGCCGATGCCGCGCGCGACGAGCTGCAGACCGCAAAAGCGGCCGCTGCAACGCGCCAGCGCGAATTACGCGAGAAGATCGTCACCGAGGACAAAGCGCGTCAAGAGCAAGAGCAGGCTATCGCCAATGCCCAGGCGGACGTCGCGCATGCGCAGTCGATCATCGAGCAGGCGACCGAGGTGCACAACCATCCCGAGATCACCGAATCGCTTGCGGGCTCCCTGGCTCGCGATAAGGACGAGCGTGCCGAAACCGAGCGCGAAGTGGCTCAGCTCGAAGCCGCCGAGAACGACGTGCGCGAGCGCACCCGCGACTCACGCGTCAAATTCACCGGCGCAATCGTCTGCATTGTCGCCGTAATCCTCGTGATCGTCCTAATCTGGCTGTTCGCGAGCAAGTAAACCAGCTGCCAAAAAACACTCACCGCAACGTTTTGATTGGTACAAAGGGGCCAGGCTACTTTGCACCAACTTGGTGCATATAAAGCAGTCCCCATTGCACCAACAACGTTTGCCCAGATAAAACCTGCCAAAATAAACCTGTCCCTTTTTGGCAGGTTGAACCACGGCAACGCCAATGTTTTGGCGAAGTCAGCGAAAACCCGCCAGAACGGCAATCTCTTGACAACCAAAGAAATGCCGATGTTTTGCCAGCGACAGCGAGCGGGTCGCATTTGAGGCAAGGTGACGTGAAACGAAAGGGCGCTGACCTTCTGGTCGCGCCCTTGAAGTTGAACGTCAGATTGTCCAAATGCGGCCCGCGCAGCGTCGAGCAGTTACGCGGTTCGTAGAACCGCGTAACTAACAAATGAGCATGGCGTCGCCAAAGCTGAAGAAGCGGTAGCGCTGCTCGATAGCGGCGGCATAGGCATCCATGATCTGATCGCGGGTGGCAAGTGCGCTCACGAGCATCATGAGTGTGGAGCGCGGAACATGGAAGTTGGTGATCAGCGCGTCGACCACGTGATAGGTCGAGCCGGGCATGAGGTAGAGCTGCGTTGTCGCGTTCTCGCGCGCCACGATGTCACCACGGCCGAGCGTGTCGGCCCCGTCCTTACGGCCCTCAAAATAGCGCGCCGTCACAGCCGGATCGGACACCGGCGCGTCCGCGTCAAACGCACTCTCGAGCGAGCGGACTGCGGTAGTACCGACAGCAATCACGCGATGCCCCTCGGCCTTAGCCTTATGCACGGCGTCGACAACCTCCTGCGACACGTGATAGCGCTCGGTGTGCATCACATGCTGCGTGGGGTCGTCCTCCTCCACCAGACGGAAGGTATCGATGCCCACCTCGAGCTCGACGGCGGCAAACTTTGCACCCTTGGCCTCGATAGCCGCCATGAGCTCGGGAGTAAAGTGCAGGCCCGCCGTGGGAGCGGCAGCTGAGTGCTCCTCCTTCATGGCGTAGACGGTCTGGTACTTCTCGGGATCGCCCTCGTAATCGGTAATGTAGGGCGGCAGCGGCACGTGGCCGGCAGCATGGATAGCCTCATCGAGCGTGCGCGGCTCGCCGGCGGCATTGCAACCGGCCGGCTCAAAACGCACCAGGCGGCCGCCGCGGCTATCGGTGACAAAGTCGACGACCTCGGCCGTCAGCACCACGGGAGCACCCTCGGGCGCATGGGCACCACCGGCGCGATACTCAATCTGAGCGCCGGGCTTTAGGCGCTTGCCCGGCTTGACCAAGCACTCCCAAACGTGACCCAGCGGATCCACGTCCTCGCGGCGCTTGAGCAGCAGCGTTTCGACCACGCCGCCCGAGCCGGCCTTGCGACCGATAAGACGGGCCGGCATCACGCGCGTCTGGTTGATGACGAGCACGTCACCCGGCTCGATATAGTCGATGATGTCGCGGAAGATGCGGTGCTCGACGGTGCCGCCATGCTCCAGCGGCATTCCCGCCTGGGAGCCCTTGCGATCCACCACCAGCAGGCGGCAGGAGTCGCGCGGCTCAGCAGGAGCCTGGGCAATCAGTTCCTCAGGAAGGTTGTAGTCAAAATCATCGGTACGCATAGACACGTCGAATACTCCTTATATAGCTAAAATCCGCTCTACATCCTAGCAGGCTGCCAGCCCAAAAGGACTACTTTTTGGACGCTTTGCGCTCGTCGCGGATGCGGGCGCGGTCCATGGCCGCCTCGACGGCCGAGAATCGGCAGCCGCAATAGTTCTGCCGATACATGCCCAGCTCGCGCGAACGGCGTGTCGCCTCGGGATAATACGGGCGAAAATCGCGAATGACCGGGGCGAGCCCATGTGCCGCCGCCAAGCGCTCAAGCACGTCATTGCAGGTTTCGAACAACTGATACGGCGAGACGGCGAGCGTCGTACCCACAAACTCAAACCCGCACTCCTGGGCCACACGGCATGCCTCGGCCAGGCGCAGGGCATAGCACGCACGACAGCGACGGGGTCGATCGGCGCCCAGCGGGGCCACGCCGGCCTCCCAGCGCTCGCGGTCCTCCCCCGCCTCGATAAGCTCGATGTCGCCATCGGCACACCACCGGCGCAGCTCGTCCAAACGGCGCTGCCATTCATCGCGCGGCTGAATATTGGGGTTGGTCCAGCAAATCGTGGGCTCAAACCCCTCCTCACGCAGCAGACGAACCGGCTCAAGCGAGCACGGCGCACAGCACGCGTGCAACAGCAACGGCTTCATGGACATCTCCTCCCAATCTTTGCCCAGGGTAGTCTTTTTGGGACGGGGCTATTTTGACTACTTTTGACGTAAAGCAGTCAAAAATACCCATCTCCAAAAAGTAGTCAAAATAGCCCCGTCCCAAAAAGACTACTGACCAAAAAAGCGCACGCCAAAGGACGTGTCCTCGCAGGCGACAATGCGGCGGTCGCGCAAAATGGTCCGCACGTAATACCAGTCGCCCACACAGCCCGACAAATGCAAGCCGGCTGCCAGGTAGCACAGCAGCGGATAGCCCGAAAACGCAAACCCCAGGGTAAACGCTGTCGTCACGACAACCGTCGGCGCCAGACAAACTGCCACGTACCGCCGGCGCGAATACACCACGCCCTCGGCGCAGGCGTAAATCATGCACGTCTCGAGGTTCGCCCCAAAGGTAACCTGCGCGCCCGCAGGAGCCAGCAGCTTAAAGAACACGCCGTGCACCAACTCGTGCACGGCAAATGACGCCGCCGAAACCGCTGCCAAGCCAACTATCCAGCCCAAGACGGCCGTCCAGCCACCCGCGTCAGCCGCATCCAAGTCCGCGGGCCCGCCCAGCAGCATAAACACCGGCACCAGGCACACGGCAAATGCGCCAAGCACGGCCATCCCCCACACAAAGCAAGCGTGCAGGAAATCCTCGTCTTCAAACGCATGTATGTTGGAAATCTCATTCATAGCATCTTAGGATAGCGCCCCTGCCACGTACCCGTCCGCATGTGCGATAATGTCGAACGATATGCACGAATTGACCACCGCGTCGCCAGGCCTTGCGCCCGGCCACGCTCTCACCATATGCGAAGGAGTCCCATGGCATCCAAATACTCCATGAACGACCGTCCCAGCTGGCCTCGCCGCGCCATCGTTACCGCCGGCGAGCCCTATGGCAACAAGGGTCTTCACTTTGGCCACGTTGGCGGCGTCTTTGTCCCGGCCGACTTCTTCGCCCGCTTCCTGCGCGACCGTCTGGGCCGCGAGAACGTCATCTTCACCTCGGGCACCGACTGCTACGGCTCGCCCATCATGGAGAGCTACCGCAAGCTCAAGGAGAACGAGGGCTACGATAAGTCCATTAGCGAGTATGTCGAGTCCAATCACTCCCGTCAGGCCGCGACCCTCAACAACTACAACATCAGCTGCGATATCTACGGCGGCTCGGGCCTTGAGCCGGCGGCGCAGATTCACAACAAGGTGACCGCCGAGATTATCGAGCGCCTGCACGAGCAGGGCACCATCTCCAAGCGCTCTACCCTTCAGTTCTACGACGCCAAGGCCGGCACGTTCCTCAACGGTCGCCAGGTCATCGGCCGCTGCCCCATCCAAGGTTGCAAGTCCGAGAAGGCTTATGCCGACGAGTGCGACCTGGGCCACCAGTTTGAGCCCGAGGAGCTCATCGCGCCCAAGAGCCAGCTCACCGGCGAGGTGCCCGAGCTGCGCCCGGTCGACAACCTCTACTTCGACCTGCCGGCCTACCTCGACTTTATGAAGACCTACACCGCCAAGCTCGCCCAGAACCCGCAGGTTCGCTCCGTGGTCTCCAAGACCATGGAAGAGTGGCTGCTGCCGGCACAACTCTACATCCAGAATAAGTTCCGCGAGGCATTCGATGCCGTCGAGGATCGGCTTCCCGAGCACACCGTGCTGGAGCCCGAGGGCAACAAGAGCAGCTTTACCGTCACCTTCCCCAGCTGGAAGGAGCGCGACGATGCCCACGCGGTGCTCGCCAACGGCGGCGTGCGCTTCCGTAGCGGCAAGGCGCTCGTGCCCTTCCGCATCACCGGCAACATCGACTGGGGCGTTCCGGTTCCCCAGGTCGATGGCGTCTCCGACGTCACCTGCTGGTGCTGGCCCGAGAGCCTGTGGGCGCCCATCAGCTACACCCGCACCGTGCTCGCCCGCGATGCCCGCGCCGCCGGCGTGACCGAAGGCGTCGCCGCCCAGGACGCCGCCCTTATGGGCGAGCCCGCCGCCGATTCCACCCAGGTCCCCGCACCCACCTACCAGCACAGCTCGCTCGACTGGCGCGACTGGTGGTGCTCTGACGACGCACAGATCTACCAGTTTATCGGTCAGGACAACATCTACTTCTACTGCATCGCGCAGACCGCCATGTGGGAGGCCCTGGGTTGGAACCTCACGCAGAGCACCGTCAGCGCCTGCTATCACCTGCTCTACATGGGAAAAAAGGCAAGCTCGTCCTCACAGACGCCTCCCCCGCCGGCAGACGACCTGCTCAACCACTACACCTGCGAGCAGATGCGCGCGCATTGGCTGTCGCTCGGCCTGTCCGAGAAGCCGGTGAGCTTTAGCCCCAAGGCATACGACACGCGTGTGACCGGCAAGGACAAGGACGGCAACGAGGTACGCGCCTGCGACGACAAGCGCGTTATCGACCCGGCCCTTAAGGAGAGCGCGCTTTTGACCGGCGTGTTCAACCGCCTGGCCCGCAGCTGCTTCTACGGCGTCGCCGTCAAGGAGGGCGACGAGAGCCCCTACCGCAACGGCTGCATCCCCGCCGGTGCCGCCTCCGCCACCGTGGTCGAAGCCGCCGAGCAGGCAGCTCTCGCCTTTGAGCAGGCCATGTACAAGTTCGAGACGCACCGCGCGCTCGCCGTGTGCGACGACTACCTGCGTGCCGCCAACAAGCGCTGGAGCGACGCCTCCAAGGCTGCCAACAAGCTCGAGGGTAGCGAGGCAAACGCCGCAATGACGCAGGCACTGGTCGACGCCTTTACCGAGCTGCGCGTGGCGACCGTGCTCATGCACGGTATTGTGCCGGCCGGCTGCGAGCTCATCTGCGAGTACTTCGACGTCGATCCGGTCGCCTTCTTTAGCTGGGACAACATCTTTGCCTCCACGGATGAGTTTGTGGAGAGCCTGGGCGAGAAGCCCGGCGAGCACCGCGTAAAGCCGCTGCCCCCGCGCTTCGACTTCTTTAGCAAGCACGAGAGCCAGTACTAGACAAACGCCAAGGCAGACTAGTCAATTTGGGACGGGGCTATTTTAGCTACCCCGTCCCAAATTTAACTGCAACGCCTGCCGAAACGGACGGGCAGCTAAAATAGCCCCGTCCCAAATTGACTACTTTTAATGGAATGGGAAGGAAAGACGGATGTCCAAGCCGCGTCGTCGTAAGCAGAAAAAGCAGGTTAAGCCCGAGCTCAAGCTTAGGCAGTTTGCCGCTACCGAGCTTTCCGACCAGCTTGCCGCCCAACACTCCGCCGCCGACCTGCCGCGCTTTCTGGTCGACACGGTCGCCGGCGCCTATGCGCCTGCCGATGCCGAGCTCATGATCGAGGGCTTTGGCGCCGCAGCCACGCGACCGGTCACGCTGCGCGCCAACACGCTCAAGGCGACCGCCGAGGACATCGCCGCCGCGCTCGACGCAGCCGGCATCGCCCACCAAACCGTTGCCTGGTACCCGGACGCTTTCATCCTGCCCGAGGCCCAGGTATCCGATCTGTGGGATCTCGACATCTACCGCAACGGCATGATCTACCTGCAGAGCCTGTCGTCCATGATGCCTCCTTTGGTGCTGGGCGCTCAGGCCGGCGAGGATATCCTGGACATGTGCGCGGCCCCCGGCGGCAAGACGACGCAGATCGCCGCCCTTACCCAGGGACAGGCGCACCTCACCGCCTGCGAGATGAGCATTCCCCGCGCCGAAAAGCTCGAGGCCAACTTGGGCCGCCAGGGCGCCAAAAACGTGCCCGTCATGCGCATCGACGCACGCGAGCTCGACGAATTCTTCCGCTTTGACCGCATCCTGCTCGACGCCCCCTGCACCGGCACGGGCACTGTCATCAGCGGCAACGAGAAAAGCCTGCGCGGCCTGACCGAGCAGCTGCTCTGCAAGTGCGCCCGCTCGCAGCGCGCGCTTCTGGACCGCGCCATGGGCGCCCTCAAGCCGGGCGGCACGCTCGTCTATTCGACTTGTTCGATCTTGCCGCAGGAAAACGAGGACGCCCTGCAAGAGGCCCTCGACAAACACATGGACTGCGAGCTCATCCCCCTCGACGGCACGCCGAGCGAAAGCGAAACGCGCCGTGCTCAGGAAGCTGGCGAAGAGCCACGCGTCGAGAGCAACGTCCTCACCGAGGCCATCGCCACCGGCCACGTCTCGACCGTCGCCAACGGCATGCCTGGCACGCTGACCATCCCGCCCAGCCGCGACTTTGAGGGCTTCTACATCGCTCTGATCCGAAAACGCAGTTAGCGCACGGACCAACTCAACTAGCTATCTCCGTGCGCGCTTGTCCTGCTGGTCCTTATGCCGCGCAAGCGCTTCACGCTCCTTGCGCTCGGCCTTTTTGCCCTTAATGGCCGTAACCACAAAGTAGATGACCGCGGCGGCTACGATTGCGCCCACGCATAGGCCAATCGAGCCCAATAATGTCGAGATTTCCATACCGCGTCACCTCTCTTTTGTATACGGGACATCCAAGATAGCACCTCAAAACCTGCCACCACAGCTCCTTCACGTTCGCCGGCCCTTCGGTCTAACGGATAGCGCGGCGGGGAAAAATCAACTCGTCAAACGTTTTAGCAACGTAGCGCCGGTCGCACGCTGCCGACCGCACATTATAGAAACGGACCGCAATGGATTCTCTCAACGATTTGAACGAGCGTGTTGACGCTTTTGTCGCCACCAGCTCCTTCGACACGCCCGCCGCGACGAACGACCAAGCCCCCATCGATGTTCCCGCCGAGGTTCACGAGGACATCGTCGCCTCGGTCGATTTCTCAGAGGTTGAGCTTGCGGACGAATTTACCGAGCCCCAGGTGGCCGTAACCCCCAGCGGCCTCTTGCCCATGGAGCCGCTGCCCATCGACGGGCGCCTGCGCAAGGCGGCCCTCCGCATGCCCGATGAGATCGAGGAGGCCAGCGGCTTTACGCTCTTTGGACGCCGCATCAAATCGCTCATCTACACCACCGACGTGGCGGTCATCCGCAACTCCAATGCCGACGCCGTGTTTGCCGTCTACCCCTTCACGCCGCAGCCCGCCATTACGCAGGCGCTGCTGACTGTTGCCGAGTGCCCGGTCTTTGTGGGCGTTGGCGGCGGTACCACCACCGGTAAGCGCTCCGTGCAGATGGCGGCCGTCTCCGAGATGCAAGGCGCGGCGGGCTGCGTGGTCAACTCCCCCGCTACCGCCGAGATGGTCGAGCACATCACCAACATCGCCGACATCCCCGTCATCGCCACGGTCGTTCGCTGCGATGACGATGCCCACGCCAAGGTGCGCGCCGGGGCCAAGATCCTCAACATCGCCGCCGGCAAAAACACACCCCAGGTCCTACGCGAGCTGCGAGAGCACTATCCCAGCCTGCCGCTCATCGCACCGGGTGGCAAGACGCCCGAGAGCATCCGCGAAACCATCGCCGCCGGCGCCAACGCTATCATCTGGACGCCGCCTTCGGCCCAGCAGCTGCAAACCGACATGATGGAGCGCTACCGCAAGATGAAGGAAGACGCCACGCCTGTCATCTCGCGCGACGATGTGCCCATTATCGACCAGGTCGCCGCCGCCGAGGTCAGCCAGGTCGAGAACATGAATCCCGACGTGCCGATTCCCGACGAGGTCATCGAACGCGTCGCCTCGATCCACGATCATATCGAGGAGCGTCGTGCCAACCGCGGACTCAAGCCCTCGCTACACGGTTTCTTCTTCCGCGGAAAGAAACGCTAGCAAAACATCTTGGCCCGCCCCGCAAACAACGGGACGGGCCTTTTTCTGTTATCAAATGTCAGGAGGACAGGCGTAGCCGTTAAAACCGTCAGCCAGCCCACAAACGTTAGTCCACGCGCTTGTCGCCCATAAAGAAGAGCGCCACCGTACCAGGTCCGGTATGCGAGCCAATCAGAGCACCGATGTCATTAATCTCAATCTTACCTTTAAGCTGCGGAACCTGTTCCTCGATCAGCGCCGCAACTGCCTCGGCATCCTCGCGACACGCCGAGTGCGACATGATGCACTTACCCGAATAATCCGCACCGCCCTGCACGTGTGCCATCATGGTCTTAGCCATCTCGGAAATCGCACGCTTCTTGGTGCGAATCTTCTCACGCGGCGCCAGCTCACCTTCGCAATCGACCGTCATAAGCGGGCAAATCTTGAGTGCCGTGCCGATAATCGCGCTCGCAGCCGAAATGCGACCGCCGCGCAGGTAGCTCGACAGATCGGTCGAGAAGAACCAGTGGTGAAGGTTGAGTTTATGCTCCTCAATCCAAGCGGCCGTCTCGTCGAGCGAAGCGCCGCCATCGCGAACGTCGGCGGCACATTCCGCCAGCAGGCCAAGGCCCGAAGACGCCGCCAGCGAATCGATGACGCGCACCTTGCCGCCCTGGGGATAGCGATCCGCGAGCATCTGCGCCGCAACGCAGGCCGATCCATACGTGCCCGAAATACCCGACGATAACGTCAGGTGCAGCACGTCTTTACCCTCGACAATAAACGGCTCCCAAAACTCCTCGTACTCACCCACGCTCACCTGAGACGTCTTGGGCATGGCGCCCGCGGCAATCTGAGCAAAAAACTCGTCCGGCGTAATCGACTGATACAGATCATCCGTATAGACAACATCGTCGATCTCGTAATGAAAACACGCGACAGGAATATTGCGCGACGCAAAGAACTCACGGGTTCGATCGGCGGCGGATTCACAGGTCAGGACAAAATCACTCATATGAGGCTCCTCACTCATTGCTGCGCAAATTATCGCACAGCAAGCGGGAATACGGTACAAATGCCCGTTATTTACCAAATTGAACCAAAGGTAGTGAACATCTTTACCGTCATCATCTCTAGCGATCCCGGAGGTATGCGCCTGCAAAAATGACCCTACGTCTCCACTCAACCGCCATATCTACCTTGACTAAATCGATTTAGCAAACCGTTCGGCCAACAATTCAATCTCCTAACCCCAATCGAAACAAAAGCAGCGCATACTGATAAACGTTTGGCGCTGTTTATCAGTTTTACCAACCACATCGGAAGGTGTTTCATGGTCGCATTCGATCGCAATCCGCAAGACTTCAAGTATCTGCGCCTGCTGTCGAGACAATTCCCCACCGAGCAATCCGCATTCACCGAGATCATCAACCTCTCGGCCATCCTCAACCTGCCCAAGGGCACCGAGCATTTTATGAGCGATGTGCATGGCGAGTACGAAGCCTTTATGCACATCCTCAACAACTGCTCGGGCGTCGTGCGCGAGCATGTCGACGAAATCTTTGGCGACACGCTCTCCTTTAACGAAAAGGGCGAGCTGTGCACGCTCATCTACTACCCGCGCGAGAAGATCGACCTGGTCCGCAGCCGGCACGAGGACTCGCCCACCTGGTACAAGACCATGCTCAACCAGCTCATTGTGGTTGCCCGCTCGCTTTCGAGCCGCTACACCCGCTCCAAGGTACGTAAGGCCATCCCGCGCGATTACGCCTACATCATCGACGAGCTGCTGCACACGCATCCGGACGAGAACAACTACCGCGTTCGTTATCACGAGCGCATTATCGAATCCATCTTGGAGACCGCCAGCGCCGACGACTTTATCGAGTCGCTCGCCTCGCTCATCAAGCGCCTCGCCGTGGACCACCTGCACTTGGTGGGCGACATCTTCGACCGCGGCGGCGGCGCGGCCAAGATTATGGACCGCCTGCTCACCTATCATTCGCTCGATATTCAGTGGGGCAACCACGATCTGCTGTGGATGGGCGCCGCTGCCGGCGAGCCCGCCTGCATCGCCACGGTGCTACGCAACAACCTGCGCTACGACAACTACGAGATTCTTGAGAACGACTACGGCATCTCGCTGCGCGAGCTTGTCGCCTTTGCCAACGCTACCTATACCGCCGGCGAGCCCATCAGCCCGCTCATCAAAGCCATCAACGTTCTGCTCTTTAAGCTCGAGGGCCAGATTATCCAGCGCCACCCCGAGTTCGACATGGCCGACCGTCTACTGCTCGACAAGGTCGATCACGACACCGGCACGGTCGCCCTCGCCGACGGCAGTGTGTGGCCGCTCACGACTAACGACTTCCCCACCGTCAATCCGGCAGACCCCTACACGCTCACGCCCGAGGAACAGCACATCATAGACAAGCTCGTGTCCGAGTTTGTCACCGCCGATCATCTGCATCGCCACATCGATTTCCTCTATACCCACGGCTCCATGTATAAGGTCGCCAACGGCAATCTGCTGTTCCACGGCTGCGTACCGCTCAATGAAGACGGCACCTTTAGCAGCATGAACTGCCTGGGTACCTGGCACGCCGGCCGCGATTATTTTGATTTTTGCGACTATATCGCCCGTCGCGCCTGGCGCGTCGGCGACCGCGATGCCCTCGACTGGATGTGGTACCTGTGGATCGGCTTTAACTCACCCGCCAGCGGACGCGTGGTGCGCACCTTCGAGCGCGCCTACATTGCCGACAAGAGCACGTGGGTCGAGCCGATGGACCCGTACTACACGCTCACCACGTCCTCGTCCGTTTGCGACGACATCATGCGCGAGTTTGGCGTCGCCCCCATGGCCTGCTCGCCGACGGGCCATATCATCAACGGCCATACGCCCGTCAAGACCACCAAGGGCGAGCAGCCCATCCGTGCCAACGGAAAGTTGCTGGTAATCGACGGCGGTTTCTGTCGCGCCTACCACCCCAAAACGGGCATCGCCGGTTACACGCTCATCTCGAGCTCGCGCGGATGCCGCCTCAAGTCGCACCAGGCCTTTACCAGCGTTGCCGAGGCGCTCACCCGCAACATCGATATCGAGAGCGAGACCAACCGCTTTGACGAGGCCGACCGGCGCCGCATGGTGAGCGACACCGATACCGGCGTCAAGATTCGCAGTCAGATCCAAGACCTGCGCCAGCTCCTCGATGCATATAGAAACGGTGCTATCGAGGAGCGCGCCTAGCCCCGCCTGCGGGGATTGGTTAAACTTGCTGGGTTTGTCATCCCCGCGGCGCCCCGGCGCCACCCTAAGGCAGGTACCATGCAAAAGCTCCTTGCGCAGATCATAAAGTTTGGCGTCGTCGGCGTCGTTGCCACCGTCATCGACTTTGGCATCATGAATCTGCTCCACTACGGCCTGGGCCTCAACATCTTGATCGCCAACACCAGCGGTTTTATCGTCTCGCTCATCTTTAACTACGTCGCGAGCATGAAGTACGTGTTTGCACACAAGGAAGGCATGAGCCGCCGCCGCGAGTTCATCATCTTTGTCGTGCTATCCGTTATTGGCCTGGCGCTCAACGACGGCATCGTGCTTGTCCTCAACGCCGGCCTGGGCCTCGAGGCCAATATCGCCAAGATTTGCGCTACCGCACTCGTCATGGTCTACAACTTTGTAACGCGAAAGATCTTCCTAGAGGGCGAGCAGACCAAATAGGTCGGCTTCCTCGTTGCACCACAGGGACCTGCGGATGACGCGCGTCAGGCGCAGCGTTGCCTGAGCCTTGCTCGTTTACGGGAAGATTTGCAGCGTTTGCGGATTACCTCTTGAATATTTGGCGAGTTCGTATAGTTCTTGCCAAAGACCTTACGTTTGCCATGCAAAAGCTCTAAAGTATCTCGTTGCTCGATTCATCAACGCATTGGATGTGATTACGTGCGCAACGCGCTGGCACAACCTCATACCAAGCAGTTCCTCAAGTTCGCTGTCGTGGGCCTTATCTCCTTTGGCGTCGACTGGGGCATGCTTATTGCGCTCGTCGAGCTGTTCCACCTCGACTTTTTGATGAGCACGACGGTCTCGTTTACCACGTCCGTCGTGGTTAACTACTGGCTCAGCATGAAGTACGTGTTCGACCATCGCGAGGGCATGAGCCGTAAGCGCGAGTTCACGATCTTTACCATCCTGTCGGTGATCGGTCTGGGCCTCAACGACCTGTACATGTTTGTGGGCGTCACGTTTTTGAGCATCGGCTACCAGGCCATGAAGGCCATCGCCACGTTCCTGGTCACCTGGTACAACTACTTTAGCCGTCGCTTTTTCCTCGAAGGCGCACGGTCGTAGACGGCCAAACATACCCTTGCATTCGCAACCGGTTGGAATTCCCATTCCAGCCGGTTTTTTGTTTGCAGAGTCTGCCGAGGAAGGCGGGCTACGGTGCATGAATGGGACGCAGTTTCCCCATGAACGCCGTTCCGGAAAGTGTATCCCAGATTGCAGCCTCAGAATGGGATGCAGCTTCCGCAACGCCGTCCTAGCGGAAATTGCGTCCCGGAATCAGTCAACAGAACGGGACGCAGTTTCCAGATGAGCCCCCATGCGGAAAATCCATCCCGGAATGAGCCCCCAGAGCGGGACACGCTTTCCGAAACCCGCCCCATCGGGAAACCGTATCCCGGTCTGAGCGCGGATTCCGGGACGCAGTTTCCCGCGGACGCCAAAACGGAAAGCGCATCCCGTTATCGATGTCTAGAACGAGATGCGCTTTCCCAATGGATGCTGATGCGGAAACTGTGTCCCGGAATTCACCTTCAGGGTGGGATGTGATTTCCGGTTGAGCCTCGATTGGGAAACGACGTCCCATTCGCATAAAAGCGGGCGGCTCGGATGTTGGTCCGAACCGCCCGTTTGGCGTGTTATGTCGAGGCATTTAGCCCGTTACGTAATACCAGACCACGCTGTCGCCATTGGAGAGAACGTAGTTGCTGCACGCCGTGTTGGGCGTTACGCCGTTGACAGAGTACATCCAGCCGCTTGTACCACCGTGCTCCTTCTCGGCCAAACCACCGATAGCGGCGACATACGTGCCGTACGATGAGCCGTGCGCATTGACGGAAAGGCCCAGTGCACACAAAGCATCGTAGGGGGTAGCGCCCTCGTTGAAGGTGAACGTACCGCCAGAAGACACCGGGTTACCCACGGCACTCGACGTCACAGAGACCGTCACAGTAATGTAGCCAGGCTGCTGCGAGCCGCCCTGATTGCCAGCAGAGGCGCTGTCGCCGTTGGATACAGACCCACCGTCAGACACCGAGCCGCCGCCCGAAGAGGAGCCGTTTGAAGAACTCGATCCACCAGCGGATTCGGAGCCCTGTCCGGCAGACGCGTTGTTGGACTTCTTGCCGCCCTTGCCTTCGGACTTCTTCTCTTTCGAATCCTTGTCAGACTTCTCGTCCGAAGACTCGGAAGCGTCCTTGGAATCCGATTCATTCGAGTTCTTGGACTCGGAGTCCACAGCGTCAGAAGACGAGGAGCCCACTGTCTCCGTCTTGCGAGAGGCGATAGAGCCAGAGTCGGCAACGCTCCTCCCCGCCACGGCCCGAGCGATCCAATCGATGGACCAGGCACCGCTGGCGGAAGGGTGAACAAAGCCCAGCGAGACGACAATCAGCGCGATGCAGACGGCCGTCAGAGAGCCAAGTAGCGCCTTGCGCCGAGGGGCGGACACCGCCGAAGCGGCGCCCTTTTGCTTAGCATCGTCGAGCTGAATGAACGACGAGTCGGGTTGCTTGGAGTCGGCATCCTGAGGTTTATTGGACACGGCTCTCACCTACCGGCGCTTGGTAAACACGAACACGCCAATGACCGCAAGCCCGATCACGCCGGCCGCTACGCCGACAATGGCGAGCGGGTTGAAGCCAGACTGCTGTGCCGGAGCCTCAGCGGACTTCTTAGCGGTAGTCGCGGCAGCCGAGCCCGTATCGGACTTGGTGCTGGACTTGCCGGACTTCTTATCAGACTTCTTGCTGTCCTTCTTGTCGGACTTGTCGGAATCCTTCTTGGAATCCTTGCCGTCCTTGGTCTCGGTCGTGGTCGACGACACCGGCTTCTGCCCAGGCGAAACAGCGCCGCCGCTCTGCTGGCCGTTTGTGCCGTTACCGGAGCCAGAACCAGCACCGGCATTACCCGAGCCGCCATTGCCGCTATTGGAGCCAGAGTCACCGTTGCCGCCAGGGGTAACGGCATTCTTGGTCCACTTGGCGTAGAGCGTCATATCGGCCGTCACCGCAGCGCTAAAGTCATACGCCTTTGTGCAAGCCTCATCGGTATACCAGCCACCAAAGGTGTAGCCCTCACGCGTCGGATCGGCCGGTTTGGTGACGGTCGAGCCAGAAGCAGGCGTCTGATCGCCAGTCGCAGAGCCGCCCCGAGCATCAAACTTAACGCGATGGGCCTGGGACTTCACACAGAACAAGTGACCTGAGTCGTTCGTGTAGTAAAGGTTGCCGAACTCGTCGCAGACAACCGACGCCATGCAGTAGTTTGCATAACCAGAACCGGGAACAAACACTTCGGTCGCCTCGGCATCGCCCAGCTTGTACATATACACGCCGCCGCCCGAAGTGTAGTTAGGCCAGTTTCCCTTGGCGCCATTTAGGGTGAAGTACACATATGTTTCACCATCGCGCGTGGAGACGAGCGGCGTGCTCTTCGATTCAAAGCCGAGCTCTTCGCCATCGGCTTTCGTAATCTGCCTCACGCTCATATCAGAAAGATCGATGATCGACAGCAGGCCCTTAGCCTTCCAATTGTTCGCAGTCGCACCGCAAATAAAGGCATATTTGCCGCTAAACACGGGCGTTGAAGTCGAGTATGGGGCAAACTGCACCTTCCCGGCCTCGGTAATAGAGCCATCCGAACCAATAGTCAGCTTGTGCAACGTACCATCGTCGCGCGTGACCGCATATACAAAGCCGTCATGAAGGACAAGCGCCGAACGGATATTGCCACCAGATAGCTTAATCGAACCAACAAGCTTTGACAGATCGGCAGAATACACGCGCACCTGGCCGAAGTCGCTGCCGACAACGTAGTAGCCGTTGACCATCAGACCACCAGACCAGTAGAAGCCGCCATCGGTGACAGAAGCACTGCCGGCAACTGCACCCGTATGAATATTGATGCGCCTGACCGTACCGTTTTGCACGTCATTGCCGGACCAATAATCAAGGGTATTGATATAGACATAATCGCCGTCAACGGTCAGCGAAGACAGGTTCTGGTTCGTAAACGCATCGGAATACCAAAGCGTCTCAAACGTTTTCGCCGAAACAGCCTGCAGATAGCCACCGGAAAGCGGAATCAGGATGATACCCTGAGCAATAACGGGACGGCAGGTACTATCCATGGAAGAGCCAAGTTCAAGCGATCGCACGACGGAACCCGTCTCGGGATCAACCTCGTTGAGGACCGCATTCCACGTCTTTCCATTCCACACCGAAGCGCCCGTGACAAGGTACACCTTTCCATTCGCGACAATGGGGTCAGACGCAGAGGCGCTTGCGCCTGCCTTCTGCTGCTCTTCGGTTAAAAGGTTGAGCGCCCAGGAAGGCGTATCGGTCTTTGTCGTAGGCGTAAGGGCATCCGTTGCGGATCCCGAGCCACCGTTCGCAAAGCCATTCCATGCCGTATCGACATCGGGATGCTCAGCCCCAGGATTGGTGGCAGGCGCCGACGAAGGCTTCTGTATGCCATCACCCTTAACGTAACGGAACTCGACGCAATCGCCGTTCTTAAGGCAATAGCTCGAGGCGCCGAAGTTCGCAAACCCATTGTTTACGTAAAACGACCAGAAGCTGTAAGGCGCGGCGCTCGTTGTGCCCAGCACGCGGCCATCGGGCATCGTCGCACTCGTAAGACCCAAGGCGTTTGCCTCAAGGTTCGTACAACCGGCAGCCGTCATAAGCTGCTCGAGTACCGACTCGGCCGTCGTGTCATCGTCGGCGGGAAGCGTAAGCTCGGTCAAGGGCACCACCGATTGCTCGGTGTAGTTGCCGTCGGCATCACTTGCGGAGACGCCCGTGACCTTGGCCGTCACCGTAATGGTCTTGCCCTCGTTCGGGTTGTCGAGCCCCGTCGTTCCCTTGACGTTTACCGTCGCAGAAACATCCAAGCCGGCAAGCACCGCGTAGTCCGAATTGTCGGGATAGCGCTCGGCATAACGGGCAAAACGCTCACTCTTCAGACGGCCGCTAATCGTGACTTTCGTGTTGTATTCGGGCTGAGTGAGGATAAGATTCTCATGCGCGATAACCCTCGGTTTGCTCGACTTGAGCAAACGATAGGTGTTCTCCGTGCCGCCGGGGAGCTCGCTGAACACGAAGCCGTAATGTCCCGCAGCCTCTTCGGTGGAATAGCACCAGTTAACGCCGAGTCCTTGGCCATACACCTTAAGCGGTGCATGCAGGTTGCCCGTCACGCTGGAGGCATTTTGGCCATCAAGAATACCCAAGTAGAACGAAGACTTCGCAAGGCTAAGGTGGAACAACTCGGCATTGAGCTCGTCCTGATTCTGCGGAGAAATCGCGAAGTCGAGGGTCCTGCTGGCCGTAACTTCGGCGTTAGACTTATCGGTCACCGTAAGGGTAATCTTGGTCTTCGCTGCCTCGGTGCCAGGCAGCGGCTGATAGACCGTGCCCTTGTAACCATTAAACGTAATGTCATCGGTGCTGGCGGAGTACTCGACCTTGTAGTACTTGCCGTCCACGCCGAGCGTGCTCGTGCGCGGCATCTGCAGGTCGGCGGTCAGGCCGCCCTTATCGGCAACCGTGTCGGTGCCGGAATACTTGATATTGTCGTAGATAAAGGCCCCATCGACCTTCGCCTGCAGTGCCTTCTTGTCGGCGGCAACCTTCTCGGGATCGCCCTTGACGGTCACCGTGAAGTCGTGCGATCCGGCAAGCTTGATGTCGCCATTCGTAACCGTAACCTTGGCGGTCAGCGTCACGTCTCGGTCGCTCGATGCGCGCGAGACCTTACCCGTCTTATCTTCCCAGCTAACACCAGAAACAGACAGGCGCTCGGTGTCGGAGCTTGTCCATTCAACAGAGAATTTCTTTGCGGAACCCGCCTTGTGCGGAAGCGTGACATTTTGGGTCACGCCATCGGCGGACTCACCCGCCGCATAGCCAATCTGCAGGGATTCGGCAGCACTGTCAAGAAGGTCTTGCAGCTTAGCCTCGTCCCAAGCAACCTGTACCGACTTGTTGGGCTGGTAAGGCTCAGTCTTGCCATCGCGCGACAGCTCAAACACCACATCGGCGCTACGCAGACCGTCGATGTTGTAACCGGTGTAGTCGTTGGGGTCGATGTAGAAGAACGTCACATCGCCGTTGGTCTTATCCTGGGCGTCGGAGATGCCGACCGTGGCCTTAGCATCCTCGGCCTTAAAGAGCACGCCACCCTCGGAGACCTTAACGTCAACGTCGGTAAATCCCAGATCGGCAAGCTGCGCCTTCAGCGCGTCGTTAACGTTGCCGCCCTTAGCGCTGTAATCAACGGAGATCTGCTTATTGGAATCGTTGAGCTTTTGAACTGCGGCCTCAAGAGAGCCTGCGGCGATCACGGGGTTGGCAGAGACGAGCTCGACCGTCGAGCTGCCGCTCGTGGCGACAGCCTTCAGATACTTGCCCGCGGCAGAAGCCGAGACAGTCGCCTCGGCGCCCGACATATCAGACAGCAGCGTCCAGTCGGCCTCCGGAGCCTTCGCATCGTCCGCCGCATACCAGGCAACAGTCGCCTGACCGGTGACGTCGATACCGTTGGTGGCCGAACCGTCGGCGCGCTTAGCCTGCGCCGTCGCCTTAACGCTATCTCCCGAGACGAGATGGGTCGAATCGCTATTGATCTGCGGCGTAGTGGTCACGCGCAGCAGGTTATACTTCCCCGCCGCGGTAACGCTGTCCGACGAAACCCATTCAACCGTGTTGTCGAGAGCGTTCGCCGTGACCTTGATCCTCTTGCCGACAAGTGCATCCGTAAGAGTCAGGCTGCCGTCGGTCGTATCGATGCCGTCGGTGAGCTCTGTCCAATCGGCATCGCCCTCGCCCTTGGCATACCACGCCATGGTGAGATCGGCATCGTCGGGCACGTCCTTCGTCGAGCCCGACCAGCTGCCCGGAACCTGCACGCTCGGCGTGATCTTTGAACCCACGCTCAGCGTAACGTTCTTATCGGCAAGCTCAATGCCCGCCAGCTTGTACTGACCCTTAAGCGTCACGGGGCCGAGCGGGGCAACGGACTGCGTGCCGCCGTAGGAGCTCTTCTTCTGCGTGCTGGAGACGGTATTTTCGCTCGTAACCTTCACGCGCAGGTACTTGCCAGCATAGGCGGCGTCAACGGTATAGGTCGCCTCGGTAGCACCGGGGATATCGGTATAGGCGGAGTCGTAGCTCGAGCTGCTGTTTGCATACTGCCACTGGTAGGTCACATTATCGGTGCGGTCGATATAATGATAGTTGGAGCCGTCCTTTTTGCGCACCTTAGTCTTGAGCGTATCACCCACACGTACGCCGTTGGTGGCGGGAGAGCCCTCGAACTGCACGTCGTAAAGCTCAACTTGGCCAGCGACGGAGACAGGACCCGCCGCATAGTACGGCTTCTGCTCGCCATAGCCGCCGTTGGCCTTGGCCACGACGTACCAACCCTTAAGGGCGGCGGTCACCGTCAGGGTGTTACCGGTCTCACCCTCGATAGGCGTGTTACACGAGCTGGCGGTATTCGACTTGCCCTTGTACCACTGCCACGTGACATGCGAGTCGGAGGTAACGTCGGTGGAGCCCGCCTTGGCGGTCGCCGTAATCGTGGAACCGACCTCGACTTTGCCCGAAGTCGGGCTCATAGTCACGCTCGTGACATTAATTGAACCAGCAGCAGCGACGAGAGCGCCCGTCGAGTTGGTCAAGCTCGAAGAGCCGATCTTCGAGGACACCTTGCACTTGAGGTACTTACCACCCAAAGCGTCGGTAAGCTCGAGGGTCTCACCCGTGGCGCCCGCAATGTCGGTATACGTGCCACTCTTAGTGTCAGAGCTCTGCCACTGGAAGTTGAGCTTGCTCGCGTCGACGAACGCGCCGTACGCGCCGCCCTTCTCCTTGGCGCGGGCCTTAGCGGTATCCCCCACCGCAAAGACGCTCGTGTTGTCCTTGGTGTTAACGATGGACACGGCCGAAATCTCAACCGCACCGGCCTGCTTGACCTTGCTGGAAGTGGTCTTGTTCACCGTGTTGACGCCAGCGTTGGCCTCAACCCTGATGTACTTGCCCTCAAGGTCGTCGGTTACCGTGAGGGAAGCGCCCGTCTCGCCCTCGATCTTGGTAAAGCCCGAGTACTGCGAGGTAGAAGCGGACCACGTGTAGGCAACCTTGGCGTCGGCGGGGGCTTGCTGATAATAGCTTATGTACGGAGTCGCCGTCAGGGTATCGCCTATGCTCGGCGTGTCGCTATTCAGCTTGACGCTGTTAAGCTCCATCTGACCGGCGCCCAGCACGGGACCGGGGATGTTGTTGGCATTGATACCCGAGCCGTACGAAACCGAGGGGCCGAAGTAATCCTTGCCATCAACCGTTACCTTGCAGATGAAGTATTTGCCTTCCATCGCGGCGGTGACGGTGAGCGACTGCTCGTGGCCTACGACCTCGGTGTAGTCGGCGACATTGCTGCTGGCCCTGGTCGTGCCGGCGAGCCAGGTGTAAGTCCAGGTGCCGGGATTGGCAACGGACTCAGTCGAAGTGCCGTACCAGTCGTCCTCGACCTCATCGTACATATTTGCCCAGAGCGTATCGCCCGCGCTGAGCGCGCCCGACTTCGTGGAATACGAGTTGCCCTCATCCTTGGAATCCTGGATGAAGACCTTGGCCTCGCTGGAAAGCGTCGTGGCGGACGCAGCGGCAACGGCGTTCTTTTGATCCGAAGCAGCAGGCACCGCGGGAGAGCTCTCGGACTCAGTCGCGTTGTCTGCAGCGGTGTCATCGCCATTCGCGGCACTCGCAGTTGCACCCTGATCAGCGTCGGCGCCATCGGCAGCAGCGTTCGCCGCCGCGCTGTTCGCGCCGCCTTCGGCCGCCGCGCCCTCGCCGCCCGTCGCAGCCTGAGCCACGGCCTCGGCAATGCCCTCGGCGCCCTCGGCCCAAAGTTGCGCCGGTGTGGTGCCAAAAGCCATGGCAAAAGCCAGGAACGCCACCAGACCGCGCTTGGCCATGCCGCGGGCAATCGCTCCATGACGACGCCACGAGGCGCGCTGGCGCTCGTCCTCAAACATATCCATTTGTCTCCTACTGTCTGCACTTGGAGCATTGCCCAGCGGCTGCCCCACGTCATCGCGCACATTGCGCTCGAGTACCCCCATCGGGGTCCCCCTTCCCTCCAGAGCCCAACGCGTACCGGCGGCATGCGCCGCGGCCGCGTTCAAGATGGGAGGCGATCCGACTTAACCTTACCGACCCGGGCGCGCCGTCCGATCTGCGGCGCGGCCATCCCGGGCCAAGAGGAATTACGGTTACTGGTACAGCCGGGGACTTGCACCCCGATTCTCCCAAACGCGCAGGAAAACCGCGCATTCGTGCGTCTCCGCACCACCATCTAGGCCATCGATTATTACTGTCAATATGGTAGCACGCAAAAGGGCCCCGCACGCAGGCGAAGCCCAAGGTAAAAGCTATGGTTTGCGATAGGAGAATGCGGTGACGGTCGCAGTCTCTACCGCTTGCCGCCGTGACTGTTACGCCAGATCTCGCGGCCCAGCATCAGCGCCAGCGCCAGCGCACTCACGTAGCCCATAAAGCCAATGACCGGAATACCGAACACAACCGGCTCGATGCGCGCGTAGTACACCACCGACGAGCCGATAAACAGGCCGGCGATCACAATTGCCATCGACATGCGGTCGATAATTCCACCCAGCTGTCGCAGCGCCTTATCGCTGCTCATAATCTGCGTGTTCACCTTAAGCTGGCCGCGCGTGAGCATGCGCGACGCCAAGCCCAGATACTCGGCCGCCTCGAGCGAGCCTTTTGCCGCGCGATAGCTGCTCGCGGCAAGATCGCGCCCCATTTCGCGGACGCGCGCATAGGTGCTCTTCTCGTTTTTGATGTGCGCCTGGATGATCTGAATCATGTTGACGTCGGGCATGTACTCGGTCAGCAGACCCTCGAGCGTCACCATGCCGCGCGCGAACATCGTCACCACGCTCGGCAGCTCAACGTCGTTTTTGCGCGCCAGATTTAACAGCGAGGTCAAAAACTCGCCGATATCCAGGTCCTTAAGATCGAGCCCTGCAAAGTCGGCGACGATAAAGTCCAAGTCGGACAAAAAGGCCGAATGGTCGAGCTCGGCAGAATCGCCGCGCGTCACGGCAAAGCGCATAAGCGAATCCTTGAGCTTGGGAACGTCACCTTCGGCCACGGCGAAAATCATGTCCTTGACGATACCGCGGTCGTGACTCGACATGCGCCCGACCATACCCAGGTCGATAAAGTAGACAATGCCGTCTTTGAGGATGATGTTTCCCGCATGCGGGTCGGCATGGAAAAAGCCATCGTCGAGCACCTGCGTCGAGTAGTCCTCGACGATCGCGGCGCCAATCTTTTCCAAGTCATAACCCTCGGCCTCAAGGCGCTTGGGATCGGCAATGGAGATGCCGTCGATGTAGTCCATGACCACGACGTGTTCGGTGCAAAGATCCAAGTAGGATTTGGGACACGAGACGCCATGCACGCTTTTGTGGAAGTCATAGAAATCGTTGAGGTTTTTGGCCTCGGCCAAAAAGTTGGTCTCCTCGCGAAACGAGGTCCACAGCTCTTCGACCACGCCATGCAGGTCCACAAACTGATCGGTGTTGACGAACTTGGAAACGATGCGCACCACCGAGCGAATGATGTCGATGTCCTGAGCCATCACCTGCTGCGCGCCGGGGCGCTGCACCTTAACGGCCACGTCCTCGCCAGTCACCAGACGGGCGCGGTGCACCTGCGCGAGCGACGCGCTACCGAGCGGGTTGGGGTCAATCGCGTCGAATATCTGCCCCAGGCGCTGGCCATATTCCTCTTCCAAACAGCGGAGCACTACCTCATACGGCACCGGCTCTACGTCGGAGCGCAGACGGCGCAGCTCGTCGCAAAACCGCTGCGGCAAAATCTCGGAGCGGTTAGCCAGAATCTGCCCCATCTTAACGAACATGGGGCCGAGCTCTTCGAGCAGACGACGCAGGCGCACCGGCGTGAGGTTATCCCACACGCGGTACTTTTTGATCAGGCGAACGATCTGCCCAATGCGCTCACGACGGCCTGCCGGCGTGAGCTGGTATTCCTCGTCCGGCGCCATCGCGTCGGGCTCCTCAGGGACCATATCGACAGCGCGCGGCTTCTTGCGAGCGCCCGAGACGGCGGCATCGACCTCGTCGACAACCGCCGCCTCGTCACCCAAGGGATCTAGATTGTTGTAATCGGTGGTGGAATCTGCCATCTGCGCTGCTACTCGGCCTCTTCGGCGTCCTCTGCATCGTCGGGCTCAACAGACTCGACGGGCACCGAGGTCACGTTGTCCTCGACCGAATCGACGATGTCGCGCACATGGGCCAAAAAGGCCGTGCGCTCGGGGGCGGTCATGACGCGCACGCGGGCGAGGATGAGCTCGTCGAGCACGCGCTGGGCCGCAGTCTCGCCCTGCATGCCCAGGCGCTCGGTAAGGTCGGAGATGGTGCCGCCGGCCTGTTCGAACATGTCGGACACGCTGCGGGCGATATCGGGGGTGCCGGCGTCCTTGCGCACCTGCTCGCCCTTGGCATTGAGGTCGTCGAGGACCTTCTTGCCGCCCTCGACGGCAACGGCGGCGGCGCCGAAGCCCACGTTGATGGCACCGTTAACAAGCTGATCGAATTTCATAACCATGGTTGGCTCCAATCGTGAACAACTTCATTGGCCTACTTGTACCCAAGATTGGGCAAACGACACAAAATCGTTTGTCGCCGGGATAGAAATCGAGCGAGGCAAAGCCTTTGACGGCGTTTGCCCCGCTCGTTCGCTGCAATGTGGCTTTTACCTAATGTTATCGTTCATCGCGAAGGAATTCTTCATGGCACAGCTCGTGGTGTAGAGCACCTTGCCCAACAGGGCATCGGTCTCCACGCGCACAAGCTCGGCAAAGGCCTCGTTGGCACGGGCGAGCTCGGCGGGCACCTCGGCCTCGGGCAGTACGGATACGGCAGCGTCAACGTCGTGAATCTGCTTGTGGCCCATGCCGCCGACCTTCTCCTGATAATCCTCGACCGCGCGACCGCACTCATGGAAGCGAACATCGGCCAAGGCGCCAATCAGGCGATTTGCCCAATAGAAATTCTCGGACGTCACGCGAGCCTGCGTGTCGGCATAGTACTCGGGCATGGTCTCGACATTGGCGTACAGCGGCACAAGCGCGTTAAACGAGTTGGAGCCAAACGCCATCCACTGCACGGCGCGATACGCCGGCTGCGCATAGGGGCGCAGCTGCAGCACGGCGAGCTGGCTGTTGCGGTTGATGCCGATGGGACGATAGGCGCCGCGCGTGGCGGGCGTGCCCTTGCTGCCGTAGCAGTCGTACTCCGTGCCCTGGTAGTGGCTCGAAAGCACGTACTTGATGTCCTCGAGGGTCACCTTGCGCTCGGGCACGCGACTCCAGGGAATGTCGTCGCTCTCGGGCGTGTAGTCGGCGTCGGGACCGTCCCACACATCGCTGGGGTTGAGGCAGCGCTGCATGTACCAGGCGCGCGGCGTGTTGTAGACGTGATCGCTGTCGCTGTGCGAGCCAAAGGCCTCGCGCGGGTTAAAGACCGTCGCCGGACCGTCGCCCTCGACACCCAACGTCAGGTCCAGATGCCACTCGGCCATCCAGGTGCGTAGGTCGGCCGAGCACATGTGGTCGACCTGCGCGCCCTCGGCGTCGTCCAAGTCAAAGCTGTCGATACCCAGCTGGTTGGGCATGGTCACATAGGCGTCGTCGGGTACGCGCTTGGCGATCCAGTGGTGGCCGCCGATGGTCTCGAGCCACCAGATCTCGTCAACGTCACTAAAGGCGATGCCGTTGTTCTCGTAGGTGCCGTAGCGCTCGAGCAGCTCACCCAGAATACGCACGCCGTCGCGGGCAGACTTGGCATACGGCAGCACCAGGGTCACCATATCCTCCTCGCCCAGACCACCGGGCTGCGCCGGCGCATAGCCGTCCTCGCCCTCGTTACCCTTGGCGGGCACGAAATCCACGAGCGGATCGGCGCCGCGGACGCGCTCGTTGGTGGTGAGCGTCTCGGTTGCGGACATGCCAACATTGAGCTCGTTGAAACCGGCCTCGGCCCAAATGCCATGACCCGGGACAACGTCGGGGACGCTTGTGTAGCGCATGGGATTGTCGGGCAGCTCAACGGTCAGGTGGCTCAGGACACTCGTGTAGACACGCGGCTGCTCGTCGGGATGCACTACGCGCATGCGCTTGGGCTCAAACACCCCATTGGACGAGTCCTCGTTGCGGGCAACCAGCGTCGACCCGTCGTAGCTCGCGTTCTTACCGACCAAAATCGTTGTGCACGGCATGCGCATCCTCCTTGAGCGAAGAAATCAAACGGCAACAGTGTATCGCTTCGGTGCAAAAAGGGCGAAACCACAGCCTCGGCAGCCCCCGTGGTCAAAAGCCTATTTCGATGTGCGCTCGACCGCTTCGATCACGTGTTTGGCGAGAATCGCGGTGGTCACAGCCCCCACGCCGCCCGGCACGGGCGTGATGGCGCCAACGATTGGCTCCGCAGCATCAAAATCGACGTCGCCGACCAGCTTGCCGGCGGCCTCGTCCCAGTTAATGCCCACATCGATGATCGTCTGGCCCTCGCGAACCGCATCCGCGCCAATCGTGCGCGCGCGCCCAACGGCCGCAACCACAACATCAGCCGCACGACACTCGGCAGCAAGGTCGCGCGTATGCGTATGGCACGTCGTCACCGTGGCATTGCGAGCCGTAAGCATGGCGGCAACGGGACGGCCAATCACCAGAGACCGACCGACGACCGCGACCTTGGCCCCATCCAGCTCAACACCGTAATGGTCCAGCAACGCCAACACGGCCTCAGCCGTGCAAGGAGCAAAGCCCTCGCCTCGCCCCGAAAGCGTGGTAAGTAGCGAGGCCGGCGTCATGGAGTCGACATCCTTGGCGGGATCGAGTGCCGCGGCAACCGCATCCTCGTCAAGCCCAGCGGGCAGCGGGCGAAACACTAGGCAGCCATGAACGGCGGGGTCGGCATTGATGTCCTTAATAGCCGCCAGCAGCTCATCCTGCGAAGCATCGGCAGGAAGCAAAACGCGGCGAGCATCGATGCCAGCCTTTTCACAGCGCTTGAGGGCGCCGCGCTCGTACGACAGATCGTCCTCGCGCTCGCCCACACGAACGATGGCCAGCGTCGGCACAATGCCGCGTTCGCGCAGGACGGCGCAGCGAGCAGCGAGCTTCTCGGTCAAAGCACGGGCAACAGGGGCCCCTTTGAGCAGCTCTGCCATGGCTATCCCCTCTTCCTGGCTGCGTCGGCGGCACGGCGCGCCAGCGCATCGGCACGCGGCAGCCACGTATCCAGCAGTTCATCGCACGCCGCCTCGAGCTCCTCGGCGCGTGCCCGGTCTTTCATAGACGTAGTGTTGGCAAAGAGCGTCAGACTCGCGCCCTGCATGGCGGCGCGGCAGAACACGGCACCGCACGCCACGTCGGACAGCAGCTGGCGCGACCCCTTGTCCGCCATGTCCTCGAGCAGCGCCAGCGCGCGCCCGCAGGCATCCATGATCCGATACGGCGGCATGGCCGCCACGCGCAACGCGTCCTGAATCGCCGTGGGTCGAGCCGGATCCTCGCGCGAAATACCGTACGCCGCAGACACCTGGCCGTACGCGCGAACATCCTCGGCGACCAGACCCACAAGTTCCTGCGCCAACTCATCCGCCTGGGCAAACGCGTGCGCCAAATCGTCCGCTCGATCGGCAAGCGCGGGATTGGTCGCACCGTAGCGGGCAACCATCCCGCAAAGTGAGGCTCCCAGCGCGCCCACAAAGGCGCTCGCGCTGCCGCCGCCGGGAACCGGCTCGCGCGCGGCAAGCGCCTCGGCAAATCCGCGACAGGTTTTATCCATCATCTCTTGGCTCATGTGCATGCACCCTCAATGCTTGCCAAGCTAATCGGACAGTCGGCTCCGCCCGAACGCATCGTGTATTTCGTGGTGCCTAGTCTAGCCCATAAGAGCATTCGCGTCAGTGCGCCCAGTTATCGCACTTTTCTATGGCGGGCGATAGGCGCAACATCGCTGCGCTTATCGCCAAGCAATTAATCCCGACCCCCTGTCAAGGTCAGTCTTGCGCCCAGTCCATTGAGCCATAGACACGCCAAGTGCCATCGCGCAAACCACACCGGCAAAACGAATGTATCTTTGTTGCACAATCCGATGCAACAAAGACGCAGGTATGCGGAATAAATATGTAAGAAGCGCGAGAAAGATTGGCGTACCGATAAAGGTGCGAAATAGAGGTTTAGTAAAATGTCAGAAGTTCTATAATATTAATGCTGATTTAATACTTTTAGAGTCGAAGGAGTCTCAGCATGAAGTCGTTTTTGAAAACGGCCTCTCGTGCGGTCGCAGCGCTGTTTGCCGTTGCGCTCGTCACGATGGGCGTAGCATCGCCTGCTTTCGCAGACGACGTCACCAGCACGATTACCAATGCCCGCACCGGTAAAACCTACGATAAACTTGCCGACGCTACCGCCGATGCGCAGACCGGCGACACCATCCTGCTCGGTGAGGGCAACTACACCCTTTACAAGGTGAACTCCGAGGGTCACACCAAGGGCAAGGATCTTACCTTTGAGGGTCTGGGTACGGACAAAACCGCATGGAACATCGGTGCGGAGGTTCCCGATCCTGCAAACTATGGTACCGAGTACAACGGCGACTATTCCTTTGACGGTGCCGGCACCGTTACGTTCAAGAACATGAAGCTGCGTTCGGGCTCTGCGAACTATCTTGGCTTCATTCGTGCCGACAAAACCGTGGTAGACAGCTGCATTGTTAATGGCAAGACGTTCTACTGGGGTTATTCTTCCGCCGAGTTCAGGAACACGACGTTCAACGCCCCGAATGGCGATTACGCCATCTGGACGTACAGCTCGCCGACCATGACGTTTGACAGCTGCACCTTTAATGCCAGTGGCAAAGTCATCAATGTCTATACCGATCACAGCGCGGGCAGCCATGACATTACCGTTAACGTGAATAGCTGCACGTTCAACTCGAAGGCGCTTATGGGCATTTATAAGCAGGCGCTCAATATCAACGATTCGAACATGGGGAACTATAAGTACGATATTTACGTGACCGGAAGCAATAAGGTCACGGCCGAGCGCGACAACACCACCTGCTCGCAGCTCTTTGGCTTTGGTGGCAAGCCGGGCAACAACACCGGCCGTACCGATGTCACCATCGACGGCACGAAGGTGTGGTCCAACAAGACGATGCTCACCCACAGTTACACCGACGGCGAGCACGACAACAAATTCAATGTCACCTACACCGAGTGGGCCTCTGACAATGCCGGCACTTGGACTCGCACGGGAACCCCTAAGTGCGAGTACTGCGGCTTCGTCAAGCCTGATTTCGTGGAGAAGGCCTACGATCTCTCCTACGACCTGAACGGTTCCGAGGATAAGCAGACTGCCGATTTCGCACCCGCTGAGTGCAAAATCGAGGCCGAGGTTACGGCCGAGCAGCCGGTGCGCAAGGGCCACTCCTTCGTGGGCTGGAACACCGCAAAGGACGGCTCCGGCACAAGCTATGCCGCGGGCGACAAGGTCGAGCTTTCCGCTCCTGTGACGCTGTTCGCCCAGTGGAAGAAGGACGAGCCCGCGCCCAAGCCTTCCGACAACAAGCCTGCCGGCAAGCCTGCAAATAAGACCAAGGCAAACAAGCAGGATCTGCCCAACACGGGTGACGCCTCAGCCAACATCGTCGCTGCTATGGGCATCATGGCAATCGCCTGCTTTGTCGCCAGCGCTGTCGTGTCTAAGGTTCGCAAGTAATTTCAACTTCGAAACACGCCGCAGCAACTTGTTGCAACGCAAAGGGGTCCGCACCGCAAAAGGTGCGGACCCCTTTTTACACAAAAAGCTGTGGCGAGGCGCCCACGATGACCAACCGGATGCGTCCGTCGTCAAGATCCGCAGCCCCGGCTACGCTCCGCCCCACCGCACCAAACATGGGACCAGTGGAAGGACAGCAGCACCGGCCCTCCCCTCTTTTGCGCCCAGACATATTGCCACTTAACGGCGCAAATCCGGCCATCAGAAAGGGACACATGGCCCACCCTAGCGAGCCGTCCACGCGTACAGTAAAGGCAGGTAATCCATGGGCGGTTACAGATGAGGAGACACGACCATGAAAAAGAAGGCCTTTGCGATTCTCACCCTCTGCATCAGTCTCTTTGCTGCAGTTGCCCTGGTAGGTTGCGGCGGAAGCGGTGGCGCTACCGGCAGTGACGATGGCAGCGGCGCGGAAAAGCCGGCCGTGGATATGAGGACCGACTTCATCTGGTTTAAGGTCGAGGTCCCCGAGGGCGTCGAGATCACCGACGTCGCAGGCGACACCGCCGATAGGGCCCAGTTTAAGTTCACCGAGAGCGAGCACGCCAGCGACCGCTTCATCCCCGTCTTCGACTCTGACAAGAACGCCGACGAGCTGTTCGACTACGAGGCAAAGTGGAAGGCCAACTCCGGATGGACCGAGAGCGATCCCGTTAAGTACAACGGCAAGACCTGGCGCAGCGCCTACTTCACGCACTCGGGCGGCGTGACGACCGAGTACTTCACCGACGTTGACGGTGGCAGCGTGTATGTGCGCATCGACAACGTAGAAGAGCACAAGGACGCTGTCGAGACCATGATGAAGTCCCTGGAGTTTGCCGATGACATCGCCAAGGCCAAGACCGAGGCCATGGACGTCAAGCTCGACGATATCGAGATCAAGCGCTAAAGCTCCAACGGCATGCAGCAGCGCCGTTTTAGCTCAGCCGGGATGCAAGGTGTGACTCCTTGCATCCCGGTTTTTTGTGTTCGAAAGCGCCCGGTCACATCACCATATTGAGCACGTTGACGAATTCCTGCGCCTGGGAGCGGCTGCTCAGGCTAAAGACACAGGCAGTCAACAGCCGGTTACGTAGAAAAACGTCGCGGTCCTTGATCCTGTTGACCCTTTTCGCGGTCGCGCGCAGAACACCAAATCGTGTCCGCACGAGCAAATAAACTAATACCACAAGGAATATAAGCCGCCATCCAAGGATGGCGAAGTGAGACAAAGGGTTAGCAATAGCGAAGATTTAAGTCTAAAACCCTTAGGAAGTGCTAATATATAGTTATTGAAAGAGGCTAAGATGCAGAGACGCGAATTGATTCGCATCCTCGAAGAAGCCGGCTTCATCTCGAAAGGAGGCACTAATCACGAGAAGTTCGTCAAAGGAGATAAACTCGTGCTCGTGAAACGCCACCGAGAGATTGAGGATCAAATTACCAAAAGAATCTTAAGGCAGGCAGGACTTCGATAGCTCATCCTCATCACATTTCGCATCGAGTTTTAGAGGAGGTCTTACATGGTTTACATATGGGAATTCGAGTTCTTTGATTCGGACGGCGTTGTCGACGCTGTGCCATGTGGCTCGCTGGGCGGAGGTGGAACGTTCGGATCCGACCTAAACGACGCTGTCGAAAGCGCCGCTGATTTTCTCGCATGCATGGTCGATGACCACCTAATGGGCGGCGTCGACCTGCCTGCGCCGGACTTTGGCCACGAGCCGCAGCACGGTGGCAAGATTATCGCCGTGGCCGTCAGTCGCGAACTCGGCGACATCCCCGCCGTCACCGCAGCGGATGCCGCGCGTATGCTCGGTGTTAGCTCAGCACGGGTATCGCAACTGATAAATGCAGGACTGTTGGATTCATGGAAGGATGGCACCAAGCGCATGGTGTCCAAAGCTTCCATCGAGGCACGACTCGCCGACGCACCAAAGGCAGGGCGCCCAAAAGAGGTCCCTATTGCTGTATAAAGCAATAGCGTTGCGGGTTTTTTCATTTGTCAGATTAGCTGACAAGCTCTCTCAATTCGGGACTCGCTGCGTCCCGAATTGAGCTGGACACACTGCCGCAGGTAGCCGCGCATCCTCAATCCAAAGTACGAGAGGTGTTCCCATGACAGACAGACCGAAAACAACGCTACGCGACTGTATTTACGGGCTTGCCGTCGGCGACGCGCTGGGCGTTCCTTACGAGTTCAGGCCCCGCGACACGTTCGAATGCACGGACATGATCGGCTACGGCACGCATGGGCAGCCCGCCGGTACCTGGAGCGACGACACATCTATGACGCTTGCCACCTGCGACTCGATTAGGGAGCTCGGGCATATCGACACCGCGGACATGCGCGACAAGTTCGTAGGCTGGATTGCCCGTGGCGAGTATACGATTGACGGTGTTTTCGATTATGGCGGCACGACCGCCCGCGCCCTGCACGCCGGCAAAGGAGGCTCTGGCGAGCGCGACAACGGCAACGGATCGCTCATGCGCATCGCGCCCTTGGCGTTCACCGATGCGACAGACGAAGAGATCAGCAAGGTCTCCGCGATCACGCACGCTCACAGAACGTCGACCGAGTCATGCGTCACGTTCATCGAGCTGATGAGGTCCGCGATGGACGGCGCGCTTCCCTCATGGGTGCTCCAGCTGAAAGACGTGCCCGAGCGTGAAATCAGGTCTGGCGGCTTCGTGCGCGACACCCTTAAGGCCGCCAGCTGGTGCTTTGTCAACACTAACAGTTACGAAGATTGCGTCCTTGCCGCCGTCAACCTGGGCGACGACACCGACACCACCGCAGCCGTCGCAGGCGCCCTCGCCGGCACAGCCTACGGCATGGACGCAATTCCGCAGGAGTGGATCGACACCCTGCGCGGCAAAGAGCTGATTGAGAGCTGCTTGTTTTAGATCGCGGCGGCAACAGAAACAAGCCAGGAGGCATCATGGAGAGGAAGACTGTACACATAGATGAGTTCCAAGTGGACGAGCACGAGATTCCGCTACTCCCAGCAGGGCTGAAGGAGGAAGGAGACCTCTATGTCCTCCCCGACGGGCGTTATCTTCCCTGCGGAGTCTACAAGACCGCGGACGGCGACTTGCTCCTCTATGAGCCATCCGAACTTAGTTTCTTCGGGCAGATGACTACCCAATTCAAAGAGAGCTAAAGGCTTGATTGCCCGTTAGATCGACACTGTTCCAAACCAGGGGATGGGTGGAGAAGGGGGTCATAGAAAAGGGCCGGTTGCAGCCGGCCCTTTAGACATTAGCTCCTGCGTTGCCCGCGTCTCCGAAGTTTAAGCGCTGAGGAGCGGGTTCCGCGGCACACCTTGATTTTACACGGTGGGGCGGCTCTTTTGCAGCCGTCCCACCGTTTATTTAGATCTACTACGACGGACAGCTCGCACTACTGCGCACTGTCCCGTACCGCCCCCCTACTTACCAAATATCGCGCCAAACAAACCCTTGCGTTTGGGCTTCTCCTCTCGGTAGGAGCCCTCGACTGCCGCTGCCACCTGGCGCGGTTGCTCGCCGCCTCCGCGGCGCACGATCTGGTACAGGAAGGGCGATTTAACGTATTTGACCTCGATGGGTGTGGCGTGCACTGTACTTTCGTTCGATAGATGCAGGCTCGGGTTGAGCGGTGCCACCACATGCGTCTCGCGCTTGTTGCTAAACACCACCGCGGCCGCGCGGCCCGTCTGGCCGTTTACGGCAATGCGCACCTGCTCGCCATCGCGGCTGTCCGACGCGGGACGGTCGACAAAGTAGACCGGCACCATCACCAGGCCGTCCTTATGCTTGCGGGCCTTGCGCGCCCACGTGCGGATACTCTTTTTATTGAGCCCCAGCACCGCCTCGGCATCGTTGCCGGCAATGTCGAGCGCCAGCTTATCAATGACCACCTGGTCCTTGGTAGATGCATCGACGGAAACGACGCGGAAGTCGCCTTCCTGCATGGCGGGATCGAACGGCCCCACCTTGGCAAAGTCCCACGGCTCCAAAATGCCCATAAGACGAACGTCCAGGTAGTTTGCCCGCGGATATGCCCAGTCGAGCACCTCGTAGTACACCAAGGTCTCCTTGCTCAGCCCCTTGCCCGGGAAGGACGCCATCATGCGCAAATCCGCGAGCGCCATGGGAAAGTAGAAGAGCATCATATCGTTTTGGATCGCGTCTTCTACATCGTGACCGGCAAAGGCTTCCGCATACTGGTGCACCAGCTGCAGCGCGTTGGCACGTGCCTGCTGCGGCGAGATTTCGCATGGAATACCCTGCTCGGGTACATACTCCGCGCCAACGCCCATGGTCAGGCGCTTGCTAAAGGTACCGGGCTTGAGTAGGTCTGCAACGCCGATCTTATTGCCGCAGGACGGGCACTCAAACACGCGCTGAGTGGACTCGCCTTCAAAGGATGCGCCACAGAAGGGGCACGGGATGCTCACGTGCGTGGCCTCCTGGAACTCCTGCGCCGTGCCGCGGTCCTCCCACAGTAGATGCTCCAGAACCGACTGGTTGCGCCAGTGCGTATTAAAGAAATACCAGTCGGGGTCCACCGGGCGCTCGAGCTGCGACACATGGGTGAGCTTAAGCAGCCCATCGACAACCGTCAGCGGCGCATGGCGAATGCCCAGGGCGCTCTTGGGCTCCCCCGCATCGGCCTGCCACGGAACGACCGTGCCGCAATAGGCGCACTCAAAGCTGCGTTTAGCCTGGTGCGAGTACATGGGGCCGCCGCAGTTTTGGCATTTAATGGCAAACATCTCGTCCATGGATACGTCCTCCTTTACGCAGGGGCTGTCGACATTAAGTATGTCGAGCAGGCAGGCACATGCCCATACCCATGTGGCCCAAAATGGAGCACCCGGTCGGACAAAAAGCCCCGCTCGTTAGCTCCCGCAGACCATTACTGCATTTTCTGAGCATCGGCGCACGGCGCGCCCATGCGAGCTACACTATCCCCTTAAACGAGGATGCGAGGAGGTACGCCATGCTATTTGTAAATCGGCTGGTACATACACTTGTTCCTGGCAGCGAGGGCGAGCCGGTCGATGCATCTTGTCGCACCAACGCGGGCTTTGCCGCAAGCCTCATTTGCATTGGCCTCAACATTACCTTGTGCCTGGCCAAGGGCATCGCGGGTCTGCTCGCCGGCTCTGTCTCGCTTGTCGCCGACGCCTTTAACAACCTCTCCGACGCCTCGAGCAACATTGTGAGCTTGCTCGGGTTCCGCCTTGCCAGCCGCCCGGCAGACGAAGGCCACCCCTATGGCCACGGCCGTTACGAATACCTCGCCGGCTTGTTTGTCGCCGTCCTCGTTTGTGCCGTCGGCATCAACCTGGTGCTCGAATCGATCTCCAAGATCATCAAGCCCTCCCCCACCGCCTACACGCTGGTCTCCCTAGCAGCCCTCGTCTTATCCATGCTCGTCAAATTATGGATGGCCGCATTCAACCGCGCGCTGGGCGACCGCATCGACTCGGAGACGCTCATCGCCACAGCGCAGGACTCCAAAAACGACGTTATCACCTCGGGCTCGGTCTTGGCGGCGGCGCTTATTTCGCAGACGACCGGCTTTGACCTCGATGGCTGGGCAGGCCTGGGTGTGGGCATCTTCATTTGCATCAGCGGCATGGGCCTGGTGCGCGACGCCATCAGCCCGCTGTTGGGACAAGCGCCCGACCCCAAGCTCGTCCAGGAAATCCGCGACAGGATCATGTCGTACCCCCAGGTCTTGGGCACACACGACCTCATGGTGCACGACTACGGCCCCGGCCGTCAGTTTGCCAGCGCACACGTAGAAATGCCCGGCGAGGGCGATGCCTTTGAGCACCACGAGATCCTGGACGCCATCGAACACGACATCAAACGCCAGATGGGCATCGACATCACGCTGCACTGCGACCCCATCGCCACCACCGGCGACGACCTGCGCGGCTGGGTCAAGCGTGGCGTCATGCAAATCGATCCCGCGCTCTCCATCCACGACCTGCACGAACACGACGGGTTCGTTTCGTTTGACCTGGTGCGTCCCGACGGCTTTCGCATCTCCGACGACGAGCTGTTGGAGCGCGTAACGCATATCGTGCACGAGCGCAGGCCCGATGCATCATGCGTTGTCACGTTTGACTCGGGCTTTAGCTCGCCCGACCGTCCGGCCGAACAGCTGTAATCGACAGCAAAACGGGACGCAGGACCGCCGACCAACGCGCATATGCGCCCGGTCACGCGATCCTACGTCCCGTTTTTGTTTGCACCGCTAAGGCTCTAGCCGCTCGGCCGCTAGTTTCCCTGCGCGCCCGAAATGCCATTTTGCAGGGCATCCCAGGCGTTCGTTGCCATATCACCCAGATTCTGAGCAGTATCACCGAGGTTCTGGGCTGTGTCGCCCAGCTCTTGCGCCTTATCCCCAAGCTCCTGTGCCTTGTTGCTCAGGTCCTCCAGCGTGTTAGAGCTCGAGCTGTCCGTGGTGCCCTGGTCGCCGGACGCATTGCCCGACGAGCCGTCCTTGCGCGTAAGCTGGACCTCAAGGTTGCCGTCAGCGTTGTAGTAGGCAGATGTGACGACCCAGTTGGCATCGACGACGGGCGTCGAGCCGTCGTCGGTCAGAATCACGGCATTCGAAAGATCGGCCCCGCGCGACTTGAGAATCTTTTTGGCGTTAGACCAATATTGCCCCGGGATATCGCTCAGGTCGACGGTGCCGGACTGGGCAGTCTCGGTCTGCTCGGCCGTGGTATCAGTCGTGGCGCCCCGCTTGTTGAGCATGCCCGACACGATGGCAAACACAACCGACAAGGCAAAGAAGATCGCCAGCACGATGAGGATCTTCTTAATCACGCTCGACGAACGCGAAGGCTTCTTCTCCTCGTCCTCGCCATACTGGGGGATGGACTTGGGATACTCACGATACGGCTCGCGCGCGTATCGGTCGTGCGACTCGTAGCGCGGCTGTGCCGTGCGCGGCATATATGTCGTCTGCTGAGGTTGTGGAATGGGATTTTGCAACAGGTCATCATAAGGGTCTACCGCCGCGTTGCCGTAGGGGTTCTGCGATGAGACACCATGCGGGTCCTGCGCCGCGTTTCCGTAATTCACAACGCGCGTGGGATCGGCCGGCACCTGCGTCGTATCGGGGGCAGCGTAGCCGGGATTCGGCACGATACGGGTCGTGTCGGCGCTACCGCCGGCCTGTGCGGAGCCATATCCGCCCATCACGGTCGTCTTATCCTGGTCCATGCAACGATTCCTTTCCGTCGCCCGTAAGCATCAAGTTATCCATGCATTCTACCCGCGTACAAGCCTATGACAGGCTAAGCCCGTCGGTATCTACAAGACGTGTGCGGGCCTAAGGATCAAAAAAGCCCCGCCGGGCTTTAGGAGCACGGCGGGGCGGGCTAGCGGCTATGAGCAACAGGCTTAGAACAGACCGGTGATGTTGCCGTCGTTGTCGACGTCGATGTTCTCGGCCGCGGGAACCTTGGGTAGGCCCGGCATGGTCAGAACGCTGCCGGTCAGCGCGACCACAAAGTGGGCACCGGCGGAAACCTTGAGCTCGCGCACGGTGATGCGGAAGCCCTCGGGCGCGCCCAGAGCCTTGGCGTTATCGCTGAAGCTGTACTGGGTCTTGGCGACGCACACCGGCAGGTTACCAAAGCCGTTCTCGCGCAGCTCGGCGAGCTGGCGCTTGGCAGCCGGCGTAAAGTCGACGCCATCGGCGCGGTAGACCTTGGTGGCAACGGCCTCCAGGGCGTCGGCCACATCGGCACCGTCCTCGTAGGCAAACTTGAGCTCGCTCGGCTGCTCGATCAGGCGCATGACCTCATCGGCCAGGTCGAGCGCACCCTCGCCGCCCTTAGCCCAAACCTCGGACAGCTTAACGTTGACGCCGAGCTTCTGGCACTCGGACTCGATGAGCGCAAGTTCGGCCTCGGTGTCCGTCGGGAAGCGGTTGATGGCGACCACGCAGGGAAGACCATAGACGTTCTGGATGTTGTCGACGTGGCGCAGCAGGTTGGGCATGCCGGCCTTAAGGGCCTCGAGGTTCTCGTCGTTGAGGTCGGCCTTGGCGACACCGCCGTTGTACTTAAGCGCGCGGGCGGTGGCGACGACCACGACAGCACTGGGGCGAACGCCCGTCATGCGGCACTTGATGTCCAGGAACTTCTCGGCACCAAGGTCGGCGCCAAAGCCGGCCTCGGTAATCGCGACGTCACCAAAACGCATGGCCATGCGGGTGGCCATGATGGAGTTGCAGCCGTGGGCGATATTGGCGAAGGGACCGCCGTGGACAAACGCGGGCGTGCCCTCGAGCGTCTGCACCAGGTTGGGCTTGAGCGCGTCCTTAAGCAGCGCAGCCATGGCGCCCTGAGCCTTGAGGTCGCGGGCGCGGACGGGCTCGCCGGCATAGCTGTAGCCGACGACGATCTCGCCCAAGCGCTCTTTGAGGTCGTTGATGCTCGTGGACAGGCACAGGATTGCCATGACCTCGGAGGCAACGGTGATATCGAAGCCGTCCTCGCGCGGCACACCCTGGGCCTTGCCGCCAATGCCATCGATAACATGGCGCAGTTGACGGTCGTTCATGTCGACGACGCGCTTCCAGGTGATGCGCTTAACATCGATGCCGAGCTGGTTGCCCTGCTGAATATGGTTGTCGAGCATGGCGGCCAGCAGGTTGTTGGCGGCACCGATAGCGTGGAAGTCTCCGGTAAAGTGCAGGTTGATGTCCTCCATGGGGATGACCTGGGCCCAGCCGCCGCCGGCGGCACCGCCCTTGACGCCAAAGACGGGGCCGAGCGAAGGCTCGCGCAGGGCAACGGCGCTCTTGACGCCGCGACGACGCAGACCGTCGGCCAGACCGATGGTCGTGGTGGTCTTGCCCTCGCCTGCAGGCGTGGGATTGATAGCGGTCACGAGGACAAGCTTGGCCTGGTGATCGGTCGGCTCGTTGAGCAGTGAATAGTCGACCTTTGCCTTGTCGAAGCCGTACGGAATCAGGTGCTTAACGTCGACGCCGGCGTTCTTGGCCACCTCGGTAATAGGCAGCGGCGTGACGGAACGTGCGATTTCGATGTCAGTAGGCATGGGCGGTCCTTTCGTTACCGGATGAGAAAAAGACCAATTCAGCATAGCACGGGCGCGCAATAGTAAAACGCCCATAACCGATGAACGGCGATATGTTTATCCAATGCCCAGCGATAGCCTACAGATGCGCTAAAACAAGCCCATTCCTACAGGGTCGGCTCGATACCCAAATGCTCGAATGTGCGCAGGGTTGCCTGACGGCCCTGCGGCGTACGAATCATCAACCCGCACTGCAACAGGTAGGGTTCGTAGACATCTTCGAGCGTACCCGGGTCCTCGCCCACCGCGCTGGCAAGGGTCGTCAGGCCCACGGCACGGCCGGAGAACGTCTTGGCGAGCGTCTCCAAGATGCGAATGTCCATCCAGTCCAGACCAAGCTCATCGATCTCAAAGAACTCGAGCGCCTGACGGCAGATATCAAGCTCAATAGGACCGTTGCCGCGCACCTGGGCGTAATCGCGCACGCGCTTGAGCAAGCGGTTGGCAAGACGCGGCGTACCGCGCGAGCGCGAGCCGATCTCGAGCGCGCTCAGATGGTCTATTGTCACGCCCAAAATGGTTGCCGAGCGCGTCACAATCTGGGCAAGCTCCTCGACCGTGTAGTAGTCCAGGCGATACGAAATACCAAAACGGTCGCGCAGCGGGCCGGTCAGCATACCCGAGCGGGTCGTTGCCGCCACCAGCGTAAACTTGGGGATATCCAGGCGAATCGAGCGCGCCGCCGGACCTTTGCCAATCACGATATCGAGCGCAAAGTCCTCCATCGCGGGATACAGGACTTCCTCGACCGAACGGTTGAGGCGGTGGATCTCGTCGATAAACAGCACGTCACCCGGCTGTAAGTTGGTAAGGATGGCCGCCAGGTCGCCGGTGCGCGCGATGGCCGGGCCACTCGTCGTCTTAATCTGAGCGCCCAGCTCGTTGGCGATAACGGTAGCCAGCGTGGTCTTGCCCAGACCCGGAGGGCCCGAGAAGATCACGTGGTCGAGCGTCTCGCCACGGCTCTGCGCCGCCTCGATCAGCACGCGAAGGCTCTGCTTGATATGCTCCTGACCGCAGTAGTCGTCCAGACGCTGGGGGCGCAGGGTACGGTCGACATCGAGGTCCTCGGGCGTCAGCTCCGAGCCCACCATGCGCTCGCCATGCGCCATGGATGCCGCCGGCGAGCTGCCGGGCGTCGCCCACAGGTCCTGAGAGTCATCGGCTTCCCACATCACGCATCCATTCCGAGTCGCTTAAGCGCCGCGCCGAGCAGATCCTCGACACGCATATCCTGCCCATCATACCCGCTCAGAGCAACATCGGCCTCCTGCGGGCTAAAGCCCATGGAAAGGAGTGCCGCGCGGGCATCATCGATGGCCGAGGGAGCGGCAGTGGGCACGGGCATCGCAACCTGTCCGGGAATCACGTCGACCGGCACAAAGCCCTTATCCTTGGCAAAGGTACTCTTGAGCTCCAGGATGAGGCGCTGAGCTGTCTTTTTACCCACACCGGGTACCTTGGCCATGCCCTTGTCGTCCTCGGCCATCACCAGCGAATACAGCTGCCCCACGGTATAGGTGGAAAGCACGGCGAGCGCCAAGCGCGGGCCAACGCCCGAGACGGACACGAGCCGGTCGAACATCGTGCGCTCGTCCTTGGAGGCAAATCCAAAGAGCGTCATGGCGTCCTCGCGCACCTGCATACGCGTGTAGAGGCGAACCTCGCCGCCGGGCGTCGGCAACGTGGCCGCAGTGCTGCCCGAGATGCCGAGCTCAAAGCCCACGCCCGACACATCGACGACAGCAGAGCTCATCGTGGCCTCGACAAGCGTTCCGTGGAGCTGGGAGATCATCAGTATCCGGTTCCTCTCTGTTGATAGAACTCGCCGCCGGTAAGCGCTCGGGTGCGGCTGAGGTTAACGTGGCAGATGGCGCAGGCCAGGGCATCGGCGGCATGGTCGGGGTGCGGGTCGTGATCGAGCTGCGTAAGCGTACGCACCATGTAGGCGACCTGTCGCTTATCTGCGGCGCCGGTGCCCACAACAGCCTGCTTAATCTGCATGGGCGTGTATTCGCCAATCTCGAGCGCGCACTCCGAAAGCGCCACAAGCGCAGCGCCGCGGGCATGCGCCGTGGGGATGGCCGAACGAACGTTAGCGCCAAAGTAGATGCTCTCGATAGCAGCGGTATCGGGACGATAGCGTTCGACAACGCCCTTGAGGTCGCGGGCGATATGCGACAGGCGCACCGCGAGCGGACTTCCAGCACTGGTCTCGATGCAGCCATAGGCACGACAGCGAACCTCGCCACGTCGCTCCTCGATAATCCCCCACCCCGTATGGGCCAAACCAGGGTCGATACCCAAGATAACCAAGCCAACCTCCCCTCGTCACAAGCGCAGCGCAAGGCAAGGCCCCACGCACTATTCACGAACGTCTGTTCTAGAATAACACAACAGCGACCGTATCTGGCAAGCAAGGTCGAACCATAGGTTGAGCATAAGTCAGCGAGCGAGTCCCTGCCGTGGCAAGGTGTCGCGAAAGAGGAGCGCCGCGTACTTCTGTACGCAAGCGACGGTTTGAGCGGCAGATGGCCCGGCAGGGGCTCGCGTAGCGTCGACTCGTTACGCGGTTTGGCAAAACCGCGTAACCTTTGCCCCATCCCCAGTTTAGTTCTGCGAGAAAAAAGGAAACTGACGGGGATCCACCGGCGGATGTGGCATCGGCGTGCCCTGGGGCCCGCCCTGCGGTCCGCCCTGGCCGCCCATCATCCTTTCGATGGCGTCCTGGACCTCGCCCTCGAACTTTTTCATTCCCTCGTGCAAACGACGCTGACCGTCCTCAGAGCGCAGCTCCTCCATCTGCTCGGGCGAAATACCCAACAGCTCACCCAACAGACCCATCATCTCACCGCGCATGCGATCGCCCGTATCGCTATCGGCAAAGCGGCGCACTTCGGCGCGCGCCAGTGAATCAACCGTCATGCGCTCCTTGCCGTTGAGCCCCAAATCGGACCACGCAAGCATGTACGGCCAAGCGCGCTCGGCAAACGAACGGGCCGAAACGATCGGCGCCGTCGGCAACATGCGACGGGCAGCCTCACCCTGTCGAACGAGCATCAGCAGCAGCGAGCAGGCCTCAGGCTTGCCAGCGGCCATCGGGATGTCGTCGAAAGATCGATTGCGATCCACGTGCGCCTCGAGCGCGCCATCGACCTCACCCGGCTCAAGCCCGCCGAGCAGCTGTGCCGCGCGGTCGAGCATATCGACCGGACCGTCGAGCGTCGAGAGCGCCTGCGCCAGCACTCGCTCCATACAATCTTCCACCGCGTTGAGCGTCACGAGCTCTTGGGGCACCACGGCAGACGTGCGGTTGCGCACGCGCGCCACAAACTCAAGCGTCGACAGGTACACATCGCCAAAGGGCGCAAAGTCGCCCTGGTAGCCACCGGACAGTGCGGGCGCCGCCAGCGCGTACTCGGTCTTGGAGAGCGGGCTCAACGCCATGGCGCCCAGCTCGAGCGCCGTATCCTCGAGCATCAGCCCCAGCGCACGCGAGCGCAGACGCTCGGCATCGCCCGCCGACACGTCGCGATCGAGCACACGCGCCGCATCCGGTGCGTCGCGCTCGACGGTGCGAATGTGCAGGCGCTCGGCAATCGCGCGGACGGCGGCACAGCGGGCAGCCTCGGCCTCTTCCTGAGCCGGCGTAAAGATACGGTTGCGCCCCAGCACAAGGCCAATCACATTACGCGGGCCCAGAGCGTCAACGGCAAGTGCCGCCAGCAGGGACGACGGCAAGTCACCCTCGAGTGCCACCACAGCACGCGACGCGCCGCGAGCGCGGGCATTGTCGCGCACGGCGAGCACCAGCGCCTGCCACAGCCACGCCTCGGAACGAAACTCGGGCAGTTCGTGATCTTCCAGGGCATCGAGCATCACGCCGCGCTGAATCTCCTGAACCAGCAGGCTCTCCTCAAAACACGGCGCCTGGGCCACCACGCGACCGCAGTCGTCGAGCACAAACGAACCGCCGGTATACACCGACTCGTCGTACGCACCGACCGGCGCCATGCAGGCAAACCACACGCTGCGCTTAGATGCGATCTTGCGGTAGGCACCGCTGCGAACGGCGGCGATGGCGGCAGTCTCGCGGTCGGTCATGTCAAACGCGCTGAATTGGAAATACGCAATGAGGTCAACACCGGTCGGCAACATCTCGAGTTCGCGGTCCAAGTCAAAAATCACGGCGATGCGCACGCCGTCCACGTCGAACACCGGCGGCGCCCAACGCGTATCGTTGTTCTCGCCACGCTGCAGGGCAATGCTCGATCGAGCCGGCACCACATGACCGTCCTTGAGCATCATGTAGTCAAGCAGCGGCTGGCCCTCAAACGAAACCGCCGCGGGCACGATGCAGATCATATCGAGCTCTTGGATACGCTCGGCAACACCGGTCAGGCCTGTCAGCATGTCGTGCTCAAAGTCGGCAGTACCCATCAGGCCGCCGGGCAGAGCACCCATAAAGAGCGGAGCCGGGACGCACAGCACGCGCGCCCCGCGCTCGTGGGCCAGACGAGCCTGGTCCTCGATGCGACCGCAAATGCCCTCAATATCACCCAGGCGCATATCGATCTGTGCAAGTGCGAGCTTCATGGCCCAGCCCTTTCCGTCGTAAACCATCGAAACCGTAGTAAAAGCGCCGGCCGCATAATGCAGCCGGCGCTTGCATGTGCATATGCTAGCTATGATACCCCGAGCGGGGGCGCGCTCCTAGAACGTCGCGGACCACAGCCCATGCAGGTTGCAGTAGGCATAGACGGTACCGGTCTTGGAGCCGCCAGCGAAAAACGTCGCGGGCTTCATGCCGGGCTCAAGGTAATGGACCTCCAGGCGGCCCTCGGCCTCAAGCGCGATCCACTCGATGTAGTGCTCGGGCAGCATGGGGTGCTCCGTCGAGCCCACGCGCGCACGAATGACGTGGCCGTCGCGCTCGGTCTCGACAACAGGCACGTGCTTCTCGTGCGCCGCATCCTCGGTGTTTGCCGTCAGCTCCGTGCAGCCGGCAGGGGTCGCAACGTCGTCGCCAAGAGCGGCAACGAGCTTGCCGTCGGAGTCTTTAAAGAATTTCGCCATGATGTTCTCCTTTGCTGATGTGCCAATGTTCTCGTTAGTTCTTATGCCCAAAGAGCGCCGAACCATCCATGGCATTTCAAATGAACACATAACGGGTGGGATAAACGGTCGGGCTAAGACGAACCGGCGACCTGGCCCAGCCCGGCAGCCCCATCCCGCGCGCAGCTAGCGACCGTCGCCACCGAGCAGCGCCAGAACGTCCTCGCGCGTGAACAGCGCCGACGAAATGCCATCACCGCCGAGCACACTGTTGACCAGGTCGCGCTTGGACTCCTGCATCTGCATGATACGTTCCTCGATCGTGTCCTTGGCGATGAGCTTGTACACGGTCACGGTGTGCTGCTGGCCAATGCGGTGGGCGCGGTCGGTCGCCTGGTCTTGCGCCGCCACGTTCCACCACGGGTCGTAGTGGATGACCACGTCGGCAGCCGTCAAATTAAGGCCCACGCCGCCCGCCTTGAGCGAAATCAAGAACACCGGCACCTCGCCCGCTTGGAACTGCGTAACCATCTTGGCGCGGCTCTCTTTAGACGATGCGCCCGTAAGCTTAAGGAAGGTGATATCCTCCTTGGCCAGGCGCTTGCCGATGATATCGAGCATGCCCGTAAACTGGCTGAACAGCAAGATGCGATGACCGCCGTCGAGCGCGCCGTGGACGAGCTCCATACACGTATCGAGCTTGGCGCTTCCCGCCTTGTAGTCCGCGTAATGCAGATGAGGATCACAGCAGATCTGGCGCAGCTTGGTGAGCTCGGCAAGTACCTTGAGCTTATCTTTTTTGAACTCCCCGGCCTCGCGGTGCTGCACTTGCTGGGCAATGCGGTCCTGGTTGGCCAGGTAGAGCTTGCGCTGCTCGCCGGTGAGCTGCGCCATCACCGTATCCTCGATCTTCTCGGGCAGGTCGGCCACCACGTCTTCCTTGACGCGGCGCAGCACAAACGGCGACACGAGCGCCTGCAGGCGAGCGGCGCTGTCACCCTCGGCGTGCTCGACCGGGCTTTCGAAGCGCTTGGCAAACGACTCGCGCGTGCCGAGCAGGCCCGGCATCAAAAAGTCGAAGATGCTCCAGAGCTCGGACAGGCGGTTTTCGATGGGCGTGCCCGTCAAGGCAAAGCGCACACCGGCCGGCAGACGCTTGGCGGCACGTGCCACCTGCGTGAGTGGGTTTTTAATGTACTGGGCTTCATCCAGCACCACGCGGGCAAAGTCCTGCTCGACGTACTCGTCGATATCGCGGCGCATGAGGTCATACGACGTTACGACCACGTTGTGCTCGGCCACGCCGGCAATTTGCACGCGACGCTGGGCCTTGGTGCCCAAAATGGCGCACACATCAATCGACGGGGCAAAGCGCTCCAGCTCGGCAGTCCAGTTGTACACGAGCGACGCAGGGCACACCACAAGCGTGGGCTTAGCGTCCCCCGCCTCCACGCGCGCCAGGATATGCGCGATCATCTGGAGCGTTTTGCCCAGGCCCATGTCGTCGGCCAAGATGCCGCCAAGGCCCAGATGCTCGAGCGAACCGAGCCACTGGTAGCCGTCGACCTGGTAGCCACGCAGCGTGGCCTTGAGCGAGGCCGGCACCGTAAAGTCCATCTTGCCGAGCGTGTCCAGGCGCTCGACGGTGCGACGGAATGCAGCGTCGCGATCGGCTTCGAGCGCGGACGTGCGCGCAAGCATGCTGTCGACGAACAGGGTACTCGACGCGGGAAGCGACACGCCGTCGAGCAGGTCGACAGCATCGACCCCCAGATCCTCGGCAAGGCCAAACGCGGCGCGCGCTCCCTCGTCCAGGCGAATGATGTCGCCCGACGTGAGACGAGCAAACGTCTGGTGACGCTTGTAGGAATCGAGGTAGATGGCAAGGTCTGCCGCCGAAAGGCCGCTCGCGCCCAGTTCGACGTCGAGCAGGTTGCTCTTGACGGTGGCGCGCACCGAAAGCTTGGGCGCAGGGCGGACCGAGATCTGGCGCAGGCGGTCGCTGAGCATGACCTCGCCCAGCTCGGACAGGGCAGACAGGCCCTCAGTCAGCAAGTGGAACAGGCTCTCGTCATCGCGTTCCTCAAACGCCAGGCCACCCTCGTAAAAGTCGAAATACAGAGCCGCCGTATCCATAACGCGAAACTCTGCCACCTCGTCGCGCGGCGGCACGCCCGGGCGCTGCTCTTCGAAGGGACTGCCCGGAGCGCCCATGCTAAAGAGATCTGCCGACCAGTCGCCGTAGGTAACCGTAATTTTGCAGGTCACGAGGCCATCGTCGACGCCGATCGCCATGGCAAAGCTTGGCTCGGGCGCCACGGTATCGAGCACAGCGGGCGCGGTAAGGTCGGTGTAGTCGCGCAAGATAGGCAGCGCCATGCGGCAAAACTCACCCACCTGGTCGGCGGCGATATGGACCGGTGTGCGGCAGGGCAACAAGTGCGATAGGAACGGCGCGGCATGTTGGGCAAACGCCGTGTCGGTACGGCGCGCGCGGCGCGTATCGACCAGATAGGCGACGTCGCCCGAGGCAAAGCAGTACGTATCGGCCGGAAGGCGCAAGTCGTAGCTGCCCCCGGCTGCCGGCACAATCTTGGCAGCAATCAGCGGCGGGCGCTTAGCCGGGACTTCGTTCTCCCCTTCCGGCAACGACTCGACCGTCACCTCGTAGGCGCGGTGCGTCGTCGTCCCCCGCGACCAAGCAGGTTCAAAGGACATGGTCCTGCCACGCAGCAGGTCCAGCACGGACACGATGGAATACTCGGATACCGGCAACTGACGCTCGGCGACAAAACCGCTGCGGGCAAAGTCGTACGATGCCGAGCGCGAGCTCGTAATATCGCCTAGGTAGGCGACCGTCATTGCAACAAAGTCGAGCAGCTTTGCCGACACGTCATCGAAAGCCTCGGGCACATGGGCAAACGTAAGCTTCTTGCCATAGGAGAACGTACCGCCGCGCACATAGGCATCGGCCATGCCGTCGATATCCTTAACCACGTAGGACACCGAGCCACAGCGGATGCGAAACTCAAGCGCCCAGCTAAAGCGATCGGCAAACAGCGGATTGTAGTACGGCACCAGCGAGGGCTCCAGCACTGCTTTGGGCGCATCGGGGTCAATGGTGCCGGCGAGCTTGCGGCGCATGGCCACGAGTTTATCCATGCGCGCGTCCGAAAGATCGGAAAGCGCTGCCACAAGGCTCGGGCTCGTGGGCACGGGCGCCGGGAAGGGAAAGTTGGGGTTGACCGCAGATGCGCTGGGCGCGGAGCGTGTGGGCTGCTTGGACTGTGCGGGCGACACCGTAAACGTGCGGACCGGCGTGCGCAAACCCTCGACGGGCTCGGCGCCGCTGGCATCCAGATACGCCAACGCCGTGGCGATGGCGTGCTTGCACATGCCGGAATAGCGGAAGGCGGCGGGGCAATCGCAGTCGTAATCGACAACCTCGTGCTCGTCCATATCGAGCGCCACGTGCGTCTTATACAGGTCGCCGCGCGAACCACGCACCGTACCCTCGATATTCACGTTTTTGGAGAAACGCGAGCCGGAGTCCTCAAACGACAGCACGGCGCCGTTGAGCATGAGCGAACGCCCCTTCATAAAGGTACTGCTGAGCGCCGCCTCCTTACGAAGCGCCTGCACAAACGTCCCCTGCGCCATCGCTTCCTCCAATCTCACCCGGGGTAGCTAATTTGGGACGGGGCTATTTTAGCTACCCCCATATGTCGGTTGAGATGTGTTCCGACCCCGACTCATTCGCCGTCAGCCAAAGGGTAGCTAAAAAAGCCCCGTCCCAAATTAGCTACCCCGCCAACGGCGTCCTTAGATCACCGTCACTCTGCCTTGGTTACCCACGATGGCCTTGGCCTCGGCCAACAGCGGAATCGAGCGTGCGTTGACCTTAGCAGGTACCTCGGCACGCAGCACGCGCCCGTCCGCCTGCTCGATAAAGATCTCTACGCGGTCGCCGCCCGGGTTGGCGGTGAGCACCGTGGCAAGACGCGCCATGTTGCCCTGGCTAAAGCGGCTGTTGGGCACCATGACCTCAAACACCTTGGGCTTGTTGTTCTCCTCGTTGAGCTCAAGCGGCACAATCTCCTGCGCGATGATCTGGTCGCCGCGGTCCGAGCGCTCGAGCTTGCCCTTAATGCGCACAAACGCATCGGACAGCTGCGCGCCGGTCTCGGGATCGACCTCGCCGTACAGATACCCCTCGGCCTCCTTGAAGGTCTTGGGGAACACCACGACCGTGGCCTCGCCTTCCATGTCCTCGAGCTGCACGATGCCCATGGGGTCGCCGTTTTTGGTCACGCGCTTGGACACGCTCGAGACCATACCGGCCCACCACAGCGCCTTGCCCTCGGGAATTTCCTGGTTGATGGTGCCGCCCGTGGGGTTTTGCACCTCGTAGCCGGTGTCGATCTGCGAGAACGAGAAGTCGCGCGCTTTGCTGAGCGCATACTCAAACGGGCGCAGCGGGTGGTCCGAGACATAGATGCCCAGAACCTCCTTCTCCTGGCTCAGCTTAAGGTGGCGGTCCCACTCCTGGCCATCCGGATCGGGTACGCTCACCTCAAAGCCCGAGCCCTCAACGTCGCCAAACATGTCGAAGAACGACGTCTGGCCGCTCGCGCGATCCTTCTGGCGCTTTGCCGCGGCATCGATGATGTTCTCGGGGTTGTTCTTGTCCACAAAGTGCATCATCTGACGACGCGGATACCCCGTGGAGTCGAAGGCACCTGCCTTGATGAGCGATTCGATCACGCGACGGTTGGCCTGGCTCGAGTCCACGCGCTCGACAAAATCATGCAGCGTCTTAAACGGACCGCCCGCCTCGCGCTCGGCGATAATCGCCTGCGCCACGCCGGTGCCCACGCCGCGGATGCCGGCCAGACCAAAGCGCACACCTTCCTTGGTAGCCGTGAACTCGGTACCGGACTCGTTGACATCTGGCGAAAGCACGGGGATGCCGTCGTGACGGCATGCCGAGACGTAGTGCACGATCTTGTCGGTCTTGCCCGTATAGGACGTCAGGACGGCCGCCATGTACTCGTGCGGATAGTGCGCCTTGAGCCACGCCGTCTGCATAACCAAGATGGCGTAGCCGGCGGAGTGCGACTTGTTAAAGGCGTAGGACGCGAACTCGAGAACATCGTCCCAAATCTTCTGGGCGACCTCGCGCGTGTAGTTGTTCTTGATAGCGCCGTTCATCCAGTGGTCGTAGGTGGTCTCGTCCGAGCCATCCTCCCAGTGGAGCACCGTCGACGTGAGCAGCTTGATCTTCTTCTTAGCCACGGGCTTACGGATACGCGAGTCCGATTCGCCCTTGGAGAAGCCGCACATCTCGACGGAGATGAGCATAACCTGCTCCTGGTAGACCATGGTGCCGTAGGTTTCGCCCAAGATGTCGTCCAGACGGTCGTCGTAGGAGACGGCCGGCTCCTTGCCGTTCATACGGTTGATGTAGGACGAAACCATGCCGGCGCCCAGCGGGCCCGGGCGGTACAGGGCGATCAATGCCACGACGTGCTTGTACTCGGTGGGCTTCATGTTCTTGATCGTGGCCGTCATGCCGGCGGACTCGACCTGGAAGACGCCGGCGGTGTGGCCGGAGCCCATGAGCTTAAAGATCTCGGGATCGTCAAAGGGAATCTCTTCCTCTTTGATGTCGATGCCGAAGTTCTTTTTGATGTTTGCCTTGGCCTTGGAGATAACCGTCAGCGTACGCAGGCCCAAGAAGTCCATCTTGAGCAGGCCCATGTCGGCAACGGTATGGCCCTCGTACTGGGTAATCTCGACGCCGCCCTTGGTGTCGAGCTTGGTGGGCACGTGCTCGTTGACGGGGTCGCGGCAGATCAGAACGGCGCACGCATGCACGCCCTCGCCACGGGTGAGGCCCTCGATCGAGAGCGCCGTGTCGATGATGCGGCGGGCGTCGTCGTCCTTTTTATAGGCCTCGGCAAAGTCGGGGTTAAACAGATCCTCTTTGCCGGGTTGTTTTTCGAGCACCTGCTTGAGCTTGACCTTGGGGTCGCTCGAGACCATCTTGGACAGGCGCTGGCCCATGTAGACCGGGTAGTCCAGGACGCGCGCGGCATCGTTGATGGCCTGCTTGGCCTTAATGGTCGAGTAGGTGATGACGTGGGTGACCTTCTCGGGACCGTAGAGCTGGCGAACGTGCTCCACGACCTCGAGACGCCGCTCATCGTCGAAGTCCATATCGATATCGGGCATCTCGGTACGCTGCGGGGACAGGAACCTCTCGAACATCAGACCGTTCTCGAGCGGGTCGAACGCGGTGATGTTCATGGCGTAGGCGACGATAGCGCCGGCGGCCGAGCCACGGCCGGGGCCGACGCCGATGCCGTTGTCCTTGGCCCATTGCACGTACTCGGCGACGATCAAAAAGTAGGCGGCAAAGCCCTTGTCGCAAATGACCTTGTATTCGTACTCAAAGCGCTCTTTGATGTTGACGCCACCGATCTCGCGCGTGGCCCAGTCGTCACCGTAGTGCTGGCGCAGGCCCTTCTCGCACTCGCGGCGGAACTGGCTCTCGTGCGTCTCGCCGGGATCGAGCAGCGGAAAGCGCGGCAGGATGATGGAGTCCCAGTCCAGCTCAACGTAGCACTTGTCGGCGATCTCGAGCGTGTTGTCGCAGGCCTCGGGGCAATACGGGAACATCGCCCGCATCTCCTCCTCGGTCTTCATGTAAAACTCCGAGCCGGTCATGCGCATGCGGTTGGGATCGTCGACCTTGGCGTTCATGCCGATGCACATGATGACGTCCTGCACGGGCGCGTCCTCGCGGCGCAGGTAGTGGAAGTCGTTGGTGGCGATGACCTTGACGCCCACCTGTTTGGCGATATCAATGAGCGTGCGGTCCATCTGCTCGTCGGTCAGGCCGTTATCGGTGGTAATGCCGTGTTCCTGGATCTCGATGTAGAAGTCACCAGGCTCGAAGGTATCACGGAAGGTCTCGGCCCACTTGATGGCGCCTTCCATGTCACCGCGGTCGATGTATTTGGGGATGATGCCCGCGATGCAGGCGCTGGTGCAGATCATGCCCTTGGCGTGGCGGCGCAGGTTGTCGAGCGTCACGCGCGGCTTGTAGTAAAAGCCCTGCACGGCGGCCTCGGAGACCGTTTGCATCAGGTTGACGTAGCCCTCCTGGTCCTTGGCCAGAAGGATCATATGGTAGAGCTCGGGCTTGTGGTCGCGGGCGAGCGTCTCGTCCGGCGTAAAGTAGACCTCGCAGCCAAAGATGGGCTTGATGACCAAAGGCGGCTTGAGCTCGTCGATATTGCCCTTCTCGTCCCACATGGCCATGTCCTTCACATACTGGGCATGCTCGCGCGGGTTTGCCTCGGGATCGGGCTCCACCAGCTCGTCGCGGCGGTCCTTTTCCAAGAAGGCCTTGTCGTGGCTCCACGTTTTGTACTCGGGCGTATTGTGGTTGACGGCGTCGCAGGCCAGCGCCAGATCGGGCACGCCATACATGTAGCCGTGGTCGGTAATGGCCACGGCGGGCATGCCCAGCTCTACGGCACGGTTGACCATATCCTGGATACGGGTTGCGCCGTCGAGCATGGAGAAAACAGTGTGGTTGTGCAGATGGACGAATGCCATGTGATGAGCTCCGATGCGGGTTCGTGTTCTGACTGAACGATTTTACCCCACGGCACGGACAGCGCCCGAACCTAGCCAAACCCACACGGGTAGCTAATTTGGGACGGGGCTTTTTTAGCTACCCTTTGACTGACGGCGAACGAGTCGGGGTCGGAATACATCTCAACCGATGTATGGGGGTAGCTAAAAGAGCCCCGTCCCAAATTAGCTACCCCTGAGCTGCAGTGGAATCGAAAAGGATTCCACCGCACGTTATCTGAGGGTTAGAGGTTGTAGGTGACCACCTGGGGCTCGGCGAGCTCGACTAAGACAGCTGGGGCCGTCTGCTCCACGCGGACGAACTTGACGGTCACCGTCTTAAAGCCCGCCTTATGCAGAACATCCGAATAGACGCGCGCCTGCAGGGCGTGCTTCTCGAGCAGCTGGTCGGGTGTCTCATCCGGCGTGCCACCCGTCTTGTAATCGATGACCAGCGCGCGTGACGGATCGGCCGGGTCGGTCGCCAGCGCATCGATGGCGCCCTCGGCATATGCACCGTAGCGGGCAATGTCCTTGTCCTCGCAGCCCAGCGAGAAGAACGGCACTTCGGCACGGACGCACGGCCAGGCAAGAAGCTCGGCACGGACCGACGACCTGAGCCAGCGATTCAGGGCAACGTCAAAACGCTCGCGCTGCTCCGGCGTCAGGCACCACAGGCGCGTCAGCGCATCGGCACGCTCAGCGGGCAGCGCATCGGCACCCATCTCGATGAGCCACTGGCAGGCGGCATGGAACGCCGAGCCCAGCGCCATGGGGTTGCCGGCGGGCTCGACAGCAGCCACGCCTGCATCGGCCATCTCCGAGCCATCCGACTCGGCATCGTCGCCTGCCTCGTCCATGGGAACACGCGCCTCGGCGGCACGGTCTTCCGTCTCGGCATGGAGCGCCGCGGCGATCGACGAATAGCTGTACGAATCACGCACCGGGAACGGACACGTGCCCATGCGCACGCCCGCCGCCTGGGGATATACGAGTTCAAACGAATCGGGCTTGGGGTCGGCAGGACCGGGCACGGTTGAGTGCACAGCATTATCGGCGACATCGGTATCGCCACGAACGAGCCTGCCCTCGGCATCCAGCGAAGCGTTGGCCTCAAACGCTTGCTCGCCAAAGGTAAAGTCCGAAAGCGAAATGAGCTCGTAGTCGCCCGGCTGGGAGTTGTCGAATACCAGGCGGTCGGCATCGAGCTGCGGCATGTCCAGAGCGTCGGTCGGCAGAATGCGGCGCAGCACGTCGTAGGTCAGATCGGTCTCGACATCGAAGGTCGGCGCCGTCACCTTGCCACGGCTCACGCCCGCATCCATCGCCAAGATCACCAGCTCGCGCGCACGGGTCATGGCAACATAGAGCAAACGGGCCCGCTCCTCGAGCGAAAGCTGCAGGTCGTCGTTGCGCAGGCGGGCAAATGCCTCGGCGGGAGAACCCGTCGCACAGACGTCCTCCATGAGCTCCGGCGGTAGCCACAGCGACGTGCCCTTGCCCTTAAACGCATGCTCAAACTGCTTTTTGACGTCATCGCCCTTTACGAACGTGCCGTCCGCGAGTTTAACGCCGTCGAAGCGTGCCGGCAGCGCCACGACCCGCGCTCCGCCCTCGACGCGACCCATCTGTGCCGCACCCGAGGACTTACGCACGCCAAAGCACTCGGCGACCGCCACGACCGGATATTCCAAACCCTTGGAGGCATGAACCGTCATGATGCGCACCGCGCCGTCGCCCTCCTCGTTGAGGGCGCCCGGGGCCTCCTTGCCCGCCAGGAAGCGATCGAAGGCAAGCGCAATGGAGCGCGGCGAGTTACCGAACTCGGCCTCCGCCTCGGCCACGGCATCGAGCGCCTTGAGCACGTTGGCGGCGATGGCCTTGCCCTCGGGGCCGCGCTGTGCCAGGCGCACGAACCAGCCGGAGGCATTGACCGCGTCGCGCGCGATGGCGGCAAACGAATCACGCCCCACGCGACGCAGTGCGTAGCGCAGCACCTCGCGGGCACGCGTCACGAGCGGCAAGCCCTGCAAGCCCGGCACATCGGAATCGCTCATGATGCCCGCATCGATGTTGCGGCGCGACGTCTCGCCCGTCTGATCGTCGAGTTTGGTCGCCAGCGCCAGGAACTCCTGGGCGCCGAGTGCAAACATCGGCGAGGCCAGCAGTGGCATAAGACCCTGCGCCGTATCGGCCGGATTGGCGAGGGCACAAACCAGGGCGCGCACCGTCTGCACCTCGGCAGCTTGGGCAAAGACCGAGCCGCCCGCGATGACGCAGTCGAGCCCCTGGTCACGGAAGGCCTGTGCGTAGACGTCTGCGTTGGTCATGCGGCCCAGCAGCAGCACCATGCCGCCCTGGGGCTGGCCGGCATCGGCAAGCGCGCGGAATCGCTCCGCGATCGCGCGGGCCTTGGCCTGTGTGCGCTCCTGCGTACTGCCGCCGGCAACAAAGAGGGCCTGGCGGCGCGAGGCATCCGCCACCAGCGTGTCCTTGCGGCCGTCGCTCGCCTCAAGATCCAAAAAGCCCCGCATCAGGCCGCCGTCATCGCCGTCGAAGACGCGGGCCACATAGCGCAGCACCTCGTCGTGGCTGCGGAAGTTGCGCACGAGCTTGACGAGCTCGCCGGCGGGGGCGTCGGACGTGGCAACCGTCTCCGACGCCGCCGTCGATTCCACTTTGCGCTCCTGGCGACGGAACACCTCGACCTCGGCGCCGCGGAAGCGATAGATCGACTGCTGCGCATCGCCCACGGTGCACAGCGCGCGCTCCCCCGCACCCGTCAGGTAGCGTATCAGGTCGACCTGCATCTGGTCGGTATCCTGGAACTCATCGATCATGACCATCTTAAAGCGGCCCTCGTACGCAGCACGAATGGCAGGGTAATCGCGCAGGGCCTCGTAGGCCATGCGCAGCAGGTCGTTATTATCGAGGGCGGACTGGGCAGCCTTCAGTGCGCGATACTCGGCCTCTACAGAGCGGGCCAAGCCCACCAGTGCATCGAGCGCGGGGGCACCGCAGGCAAGCACGATATTGATAAATGCATCGGCGGCCTCGGCCTTGAGCAGCTCGACCTGCTCCTTGGGGAAGGCCTTGCTCGCGCGCGGCATGGTGCACGACATCATGAGTCGCGCCGCATCGGCCATGGTCTTGCCGCTCGCCTCGAACGCGTCGATGGCGTCGAGCGCCGTCTGCGCCTTCTCGGTCGCGGCCTTGCTTGCGCCCAGCGCCGATCGATAGGCATCGGCGAGCGCCGAGGTATCGGCCTGGCCGCGCGCCACGCGCACGTCGTCCATGCCGCCCGGCAGCTGGCTCGAGAGCTCCAGCAGGTCGCGTACCAGGCCCTTGATGGTCGTGCCGGCGCCAAAGGGGCCGCCCTCGCCCGCCATGGGATACCAGGCGTAGAGGGCCTTGAGCGATGCCGCGAGCTCGGGGGCGGCATCGGGTGCCGTCGCGCGGGCCAGCACATGCTCAACAGCCTGGTCCATGAGCTCGTCGGTATCGGTGAGCACCGTGAACTCGGGGTCGATGCCCAACTCCAGCGCGTGTGCGCGCAGGATACGCGAGCACATGCCGTGAATGGTCGAGATCCACGCGTCGTCGACGGTCAGCGCTTCCTCGTCCATGCCCTCGTCGATAAGCGCACGGCGCACGCGATCGCGAATCTCGGCCGCGGCATCCTTGGTAAAGGTAATGGCGAGCACCTGGTCCAGATGCTCGACGAACGGACCGGATTCGGGCGAGAGCGCGTAGACGATGCGGCGCGTGAGGGTAAAGGTCTTGCCCGAACCGGCGCCCGCCGAGACAAACAGCGGACGGTCGAGCGTCTTGACGATCTGCAGCTGTTGCGGCATCAAGGTCGAAAGATCCATGGTCTACACGTCCCTCCTTACAAACGTTCCTTCGTGGTTATACGAGCAGCGGGCATGCGCGGCCTGTGTCGACGCCGGGTCGACAGCAGTGACGTTGCCCGCCTCGAGTTCGCGCAAGCGCTCGGCGATGCCGGCCTCCACGCGATCGAGCAGGGCGTCGAAGTCCATGCTGCCACCCTCGCCGGGAAAACCTTTCTTAAGGCCCGGGATGCGACCGTCGCCACGCTCTTCCTCGAGCAGCTCGGCGCTCGCGGCACCGCGCAACGCGGGCTTGCCGCCCTTGGTCGAAAAATAGAGTGCCGCACGGGTATCCAAATCCAGCGCCCGGCGCATGGCCTGGGCGTAGATGAGCGTTTGGGTATGTGGCGGCAACCAGCGCGGATCGTCGATGGGCGCCGTGCCCGATTCCTCGTCGCGCACCGTAGGGTCGGCGAGCTTAAACTCCTCAACGCCCGTGCGATGCTTGTAGTCAATCACCACAGCGCGATTCTCGGCATCCACATCCACACGGTCGATGCGCCCGCCGAGCGGCCAGCCGGCATACTCGACCTGGAGCTCGTTGAACGCAAACTCCAGGTAGCGCGGAGCGAAGGGGGCAAGCGCCTCGGACTCGTAGGCAAGCACGCCCTCCAGCTGCGGCAAGATCTCGGCCACCTGACGCTCCTCCACCGGCGAGAGCGGCACCAGCGGGCCCTCGTTGCCACGTTTGCCGGCGTGCTCGGCCAAGGTCTCGGCAAAGACCTCGTGCAGCAGCTCCTGCGCACGCGGCAGGTTTTCGGGCGTCACACGCTCCATGCCCTCTTGGGGCAAACGGGCATGCAGATGTTCCAGCACGTCGTGGACAAAGTTGCCCTTCTCCATGTTGCCAAAACCCGCGTCGATAGACTGGGGCTTAACGCGATACGAGACGAACCAGCACAGCGGGCAGGTGGAATAGGCCTCGATCTGCGAGGCAGACGTCAGACGCGGTACAAGCGGCGCGTCCTCGCCCTCACCGTCCCGATGGCGCAAGACCAGATATGGCACGGCCGCCTCGCTCAAATGCTGAGGAGCCTCGCATGCCACGCGCTCGCGCTTGAGGCCCTTGCCGGCTGCAGGGTCAAAATCACCTACGATATCGCCCTCGCCCACGCATGTCACCTGAGCGGCACCGGTGGCCTCGGCATGCGCCCGCAACTCGGTCCACACGGCAGCCGGATAGCACTCGCGCGCCTGGCGATCGTGCGTCACGCGCGCAAGCGCAACCGGGCCACGTGCCGCCCGCATCGCGTGGCCAAAGCGCACGCGCAACAAGGCCGCAGGCTCAAGCGTCACGCCCTCGCGACCAAGGCTCGCAGCCAACGTGGCCAGCGGTCCTTCCTCGTGTGAGAGCGGATAGCTGTCCAGATCGACATCGGCAAACAGCACGGCATCGTAGCTGCCGGGGCGCAGAGCCGCCGCATCGGCAAGCGAGGCAAAGCGAACCTGGGCACGTGGCGCACCGTCAACCTCGTAGGTCTCGTAATCGTAGGCGGTGCTACGCTTGTCCACCTTGGTGCGAATGCCATCGAGCACGGGCACGGTCGCGGCCTGTGACACGTCGAGCGCGCGGGCGCCATTCATAAGGATGTCGATGGCGTGGCGCAGCAGGGCCGTCTCCGCTTGGCGACGAGCTTGGCCATCCAGGCTGCCCAGCGAGCGATCGGGCAACGCCTCGGCAACGGCAAGCATGGCCTTGAGCGCCGTCACGGGCTTGTCGCGCCACAGTGCCTGGAACACGTCCGAGACCACACACGGTACGTTCTTAAACCAGTTTTCGTCGCTCGCCGCCTTGCGTGCGCCCCTCACCTGGCCTTGCACGCTCTGCAGCAGGCTCTTAACGCCCGCGGTAGTCTTGCTACGCGAGAGACGCATATTCCGATCGAAGATACGGGCATTGGCGGCATCAGCGCCCGAAAGCGGACTGTAGATCCAGTCGGCAAGCTCAGGCGCGGGCCACCACTCGGTCTTTGACGCCACACCCTCATCGGCCGCCTTCATGCGCTCGATCAAGCTGGCAAGCGCCGCAAACTGCCTGCCCGCAATGGATTGGGAAAACGCCGTGAATTCAGTTGTCTCGGCAGCGATATGACGAGCCGCCAGACGAGAGGCAAGCTCACCGAACAGCTGGGGTGCCCGGGCAGAAACAACGAGCACGCGTACGGGGTCGGCGGAGAGGCCGGCGGTATCGTCGGCCCCGAAACCCTGGCGCGCTTTTACCAGACCATCAATTGCGTCCGCATAAGCATGAGCACGGGCGTGGGGGCCGGAGACCTCAATAAAGGCAGGCTGAGCGGTAGCTCCACAAGCGGCATCAGACGCGACGGCGTCCTCCCCCAGCGGCGCGACCTCAAACAGCACACCGCTGGCATCAAATGCCGCGGCAAGTTCCTCGCGCATCGCCGCCTGCTCGCGAGCAAGCAGCACGACGACCTCTCCCCCACTGTTCGCCACAGCAGACAGCAGCTCGAGCAGACCGTGCGTAAACGACGTGACGCCGCGTACACAGACGGCACGGGCGCACGCCGGCAGATTATCGGCCAGGGCGCTGGCCATAATGTCAGCCGCCTCGCAGGGCTCGACCATATCTCGACGGTCCAAACCGCCCGCGTAGGCACGCAAAAGCTCGAACACACGAGCCTCGGCATCGCTTTTTGGCTCAGGCCGGCAATTGTTGCCACGGCATCGCTCGGCAGCTGTCCCCGCCACACCTGGCAGCACATCGCGGGCCATGCGCGCAAGCATGCGCACCGTGCCCTGGCTGCGCGAAAGCGGCTGCAGGTCGACATCATCGAGACGCGTGACCATGTCCGAAAACAGCATCTGGCGCTGCAGGTTGTCGACGAAACCGCGCCCGTCGCCCAAAAGCTCCCAAAGCAAGCGAAGCCACGACGCGGGCGTCTTGTAATCGATGCCCAGCGAAACGCCGGCTTCCGCCGCATCATGACGGCACAGGTCGAGCTCGGCAAACGTTGGCGCCAGCAGCACGGCACGCCCGTGGCGGGCAATAAGGTCGGCAAGCAGCGCCGACTCGGCATCGCTCAAATCCGTGCCGGCATTAGTGGTATAGATTCGAACAGGCATGGTCCTCCACTCAAACTGTTCGCAATAATCAATGCATCCATCCTACCCGCCCAAGCGGACACATTGCCACCGCAGCTTCATCTTTTGGCGCTTTGGAGACAAGTCGCTTTGCACCGCATTGGTGCCAAGGGGTCAGACTCGTCCGTTGGTGCAAAGGGGACAGGCTCGCTTGCACCAATTATTCGGCATATAAAAACCGCCCCCGGAGGAGCGGTTTTTCACAATTCGTTTTGCCGCGGCCTATTCGCCATCCTCCAGCTTAATGAGGATCTTGCGGTAGCCACCGTACTCGCCGTTGAGCGCCTTGGATACACGGCTCACCGTGGTGGACGAAGCGCCGGTACGGACCTGAACCTCGACATAGGGCTCGCCCTCGTCCAGGTAGCGCGCGACCTGCAGACGCTGCGATAGATCGCAAATCTCGCGCGGTGTGCAGATATCGGTCAAAAACGCTTGGATATCTTTCTCGTCGTCCAAAAGACTAAATGCGTGGACTAGCTGCTTGACATCAGGCTTGTCAAACATGTTCTCGATATTCATCGATCACCGCCAAACCCGCCAAAAGGCATCGAAGTTGATACTGGCACCGGGCATCGTTCGCCCATTCTATGCAATAGGGCAACGCATGTGGCTTTTGCCCGTAGCAGTTTAGCACACCACCAAACTAAAGTGACAAGACTCTCTGTCAGCGGCGCGTTTTTTAGGACGAACGCCGTTTTGAAACCGAATGCGCACGCAAGCTCCACGAATATCTGAGACAATGGGCGCCCAACGCAGAGGCGCACGCCAAGGCAACCATCGGATTCGCCGCGGCAAACGAGCTTACGCGCCACCAACACGTCACGCGCACCGGAAAGGAACCCACCATGCGCTTCTTGCTCAACTGGCTTTTGACCTCAATCGCTATCGCGATCGCCACGTTCCTCGTCCCCGGCATTCAGCCCTTCGGCATGGCCGACGCCTGGGTCTGCTTTGCCTTTGTGGGACTGTTCCTCAACGTCGTCGACTCGCTCGTCAAGCCGCTCCTGACGGTCATCTCGCTGCCGCTCACCATTATCACGCTGGGTATTTTTCAGCTTGTAGTCAACAGCTTTATGCTCGAGCTTGCCAGCTACCTATCGGTAAATCTACTGGGCGCGGGCATCTCCATTGCCAGCTTTGGGTCGGCCTTTATGGGTAGTATTTTGGTGTCCATCACTCGAAGCATCTTCGACAGCATCGCCAGGAACTAAAGCAACCGGATACGGACCGCCACAGCACGCCAAAACGAAGGCCGTCCATCGCAACGATGGACGGCCTTCGCCTTTGTCAAGCCTCAGAGGACAAGAAAATCTACCATTTCTACCCCGTCCCCAAATGGCTGGTGGGGCTAGATGACGTAGTCGTAGCCCCCGTTGGGGGCGACGAGCGCATCGAGCGTCACACCGTCGAGGTAGTCGTTGATGAGCTTGTCCAGGTTCTTCCACACGTCGAGCGTGGGGCACTCGTCAGATCGCGAGCAGCCCTTGCAGTCGCCATCCAGGCAGGCGACCGGCGCCAGGCTGCCCTCGGTCAGGCGCAAGATCTCTCCCACCGTGTACTGCTCGGGCGGGCGCGTGAGCACGTAGCCGCCGCCCTTGCCGCGCATGCCCGAAAGCATGTTGGCGCGCACGAGCGTAGCCAAGATGTTCTCGAGATATTTCTCGGAAATCCCCTGTCGCGCCGCGATCTCTTTGAGCGGGATGCGACCGGCCGCCTGGTGCTCGGCCAGGTCGACCATAACGCGCAGGGCGTACCTGCCCTTAGTAGAAACCAACATATATAGTGCTGCCTTTCGGTCTTTTAATCCGTTGAAATTCTAGCCGAAAAATTGGCTTTGAAAATACCCATTCCAGTCAAGGTGGTTAATCAGCTCGTAATAATCTCCTATTTCCTATTGCATTACTAGGCTTTAGTGTCTACTATGCTTGCCAACAGCTAAACAAACAACCTATAAGGTTTATGGGTTTAGCTACTAGGCCACCGTAAAACCACACGGTATCCAGTCGTTTGAACACTTGGAGGTTCACCATGAGCAAGGTTTATACGTCCATCGATCAGCTTATCGGCCACACCCCGCTTTTGGAGCTCACTCACTTTGAGGCCGATGAGGACCTCAAGGCCCGCGTGCTCGTCAAATTGGAATACTTCAACCCCGCCGGGTCCGTCAAAGACCGCGTCGCCAAGAACATGATTGACGAGGCCGAGAAGGCCGGCAAGCTCGTGCGCGGCGGCGACTATACCATCATCGAGCCCACGAGCGGCAACACCGGCGTCGGCATCGCCTCGGTGGCGGCGGCTCGCGGCTACAAGGTGATCATCACCATGCCCGAAACCATGTCCGTCGAGCGCCGCAAGCTTATGCAGGCATACGGCGCACAGCTCGTGCTCACCGACGGCTCCAAGGGCATGAAGGGCGCCATCGCCAGGGCCGAGGAGCTGCAGAAGGAGACCCCCAACAGCATCATCGCCGGCCAGTTTGTGAACCCCGCCAACCCCGCCATCCATAAGGCCACGACCGGCCCAGAGATCTGGGACGACACCGACGGCAAGGTCGACATCTTCGTCGCCGGCGTTGGCACCGGCGGCACCGTGACCGGTGTGGGCGAGTTCCTCAAGGAGCAGAACCCCGAGATTCAGGTTGTCGCCGTCGAGCCCGCCACCTCCCCGGTACTCTCCAAGGGCCAGGCCGGTCCGCACAAGATCCAGGGCATCGGTGCCGGCTTTGTGCCCGACGTCCTCGACACCCAGGTCTATGACGAGATCATCCCCGTCGAGAACGACGACGCCTTTGCCACCGGCCGCGCCGTGGGCCACAAGGAGGGCGTGCTCGTGGGCATTTCGTCCGGTGCCGCCGTGTGGGCCGCGCTGCAGCTAGCCAAGCGCCCCGAGAACGAGGGCAAGACCATCGTGGCACTGCTCGCCGATACCGGTGAGCGCTACCTGTCCACGGCACTGTTCCAGGACTAGAGCCTTTTTTCCCATAGGTTGAGCTCAAGGACGAACCTGCCTCCTCTCTCCCGGCGGTCTGAGCCCATCCCGTCAGGGTGTCCCACGAGACGTCCGAACTTGCTACAATGTCTGCGGCGCGGAACCAGCCTCCCGCGCCGCTTTTCTTTTTTGGCCACATGCCACCAAGGAGAACCTCCCCATGCACAACAAGCGCGTGCTCGTCGCCATGAGCGGCGGCGTCGATTCCAGCGTGACTGCCTATCTGCTCAAGTGCCAAGGCTACGAATGCGTCGGAGCCACTATGCGCCTCACCTGCCCTGCGCCCGATCCCGTCACGGGCATGAGCAAGGTCGACCGTGACATCGCCGATGCAAAGGCCGTCGCCGATCGCCTGGGGATACCTCACCATGTGCTCGACCTGCAGCAGGCCTTCGACCGCAACGTTATCGAGCGCTTCGTGACTGCCTATCAGGAGGGGCTGACGCCCAACCCGTGCATCATCTGCAACCGACATATTAAGTTTGGCGCGCTGCTCGACGCGGCACTCGATATGGGCTGTGACTACATTGCCACGGGTCACTACGCCAAAACGAGCCAAGCGCCCGATGGCACCTGGCAACTGCACCGCGGCGAAGACTCCAAGAAGGACCAGAGTTACTTTTTGTATTCGCTCACGCAAGAGCGCCTGGCACGCACAATCTTTCCGCTGGCAGGGTTGGACAAAGAGCGCGACGTGCGCCGCATTGCCGCCGAGCAGGGCTTCATCAACGCCAAGAAGGCCGAGAGCGAGGATATCTGTTTTATCGCGGACGGCGACTACGCGGGCTATATCGAGCGCCGCTGTGGGCATGCCGCCGAGCCAGGCGATATTGTATGGCGCGACGGCAGCGTGGTCGGACGCCACAACGGCGCACTGCGCTATACCGTCGGCCAGCGCAAGGGCCTGGGCGTCGCGATGGCGCGCCCCGTGTATGTAACGGGCGTCGATGCCGCCAACAACATTGTGCATCTGGGCGAGGCTGAGGACCTGACGGCGACAGCACTCACGGCCAACGACTGGATCTGGAGTGCCCCTGCCGACCGCATGGAGGCAGAGCTCACGTCCGGCGACATTCGCGTGGGCACCAAGTACCGCTACCGTCAAAAGGACCAGGCAGCGACCCTTACACGTGGCGCCGACGGACAGATGCTTCTGACCTTTGACGAGCCGCAGCGAGCCATCGCCCCCGGCCAGGCCGTCGTTATCTATCGCGGCGACGTCGTCCTGGGCGGCGGCACCGTAACCGCCGCCATCAAGTAGCCGCAGGATTATCGCCGCACGTGTCGAAGCACCCCAACAGCAGCATTCACCTCGATAACGCGACGCTCGAGGCCGCGGCAAATGGACTCGAGCCGGCCCTCCGCTGTGGCCCATTCGCTCTGCGAAAGAATCTCGATCGCCTCATCAACAAATCCGTTGAGCCGCGATGAATCGAACCAATCGAGTGAGTCCGCAAGCGCCAGCTGGACGGAAGGGTCGGGCCCAAACGGCTTAGCAGAAAACCCAAACTCCCCAGCTGCGAGCACGGCAGTTGGTACGTTGTACCACAGGCAGTTGCCGCTATCGAACAGCGGAGCAGGCCTTATCTCCAGGGTGTCGACATTGCGGATGATGCCGAAGTTTCGCCAATGGCGATCGCTGTTGGCCAAAAGGGCATCGCAGACAATCATCTGAGACATAGACCTTCTCACGGCAGCCTCGCCTGCTCCATGCTTACCAAGGAAGCGGCAGTACCGGTCGTATGTCGAGTTTCCCCGCTGGCTACCAAGTGCGCCCTTAACGTAAACAGCCGGAACGTATTCCTCGCGGCCGTCAAGAAAGTCGTCGCACAGACACACAGGGCCATCGAACATTCGCTCAACCGTATAAGGAACAAACTCGCCCTCCGACAACAAGCGACGATGTAGAGCCGTTGCAACCGCCTCGTTAAAGGGACGCTGATCGTCCATGCCGCACCCCTTGACCAGAACGCGAACAGCGTTGCGAATCATCCACGATTTAGGAAGCTCGCCCTCGGATGTGTTGTCGGGATTTTTAAGACCGATGCCCTCCAGCCAACCCGAACGTCCCTCGGGCGCCGATCGCTCAAAATCATTCTCGAAGTAATTGAGGTTTCGCCATTTGAGCCCGTCGCATTCTGCCGGCAGCAGCCAATAGCAATCCGAAAGCGAGAGGCCCAGGCACTGAACCGGGACCTCGATGCCACTGGCAATTCCCAGTTCACGATAGCGCGAGACGAGTCCGGGGCGAACATCGGGCACCGACCGATGGCTCCACCACACGTTGAGCTCCCGTTTATTCACCGTAGGAGAAGAGCTCGAGCACGTGCCAAACGGCATTCGTTGTGCATCGAGGACCTCCGCGATTTCGAAGGGAAATTCGCGCGACGGATCAAATGAGACATGCGCGACCTCATGGTCGGCCGACATCAGCGTAAACTTGCGCCCCACATCGGCCGCAGGACGGCGTCCACGTTTGCGGACCTTTTGATAAGCGACCGCGGAATTGTACTCGACCATCTTCCGTTCGCCCACAATATCGCACGCGAGCGTTCCCGATGCGGCAAGTTGAGATATGCGGGCTTTCGTAACGCCCAGCAGGCGGGCAGCATCACCCATAGACAAGTACTCAGACGTATCCATACACCGCATCACCTCGTTAAGTAATTTAAACGTTTAGTTAATAGATTATATACATCATAATACTAAACGACCCAAAGCGAAAAAAAGGCCCGAGAAATCGGGCCTTAGCGATTGGTCAGCCGAGTCGCAAGCTGCTCCCCTAGCGCTGAACGTAGGCGCGAACCAGCTCATAGGTATTGCGCACGCCGTCGATGTGGCTGCGCTCGTAGTTGTGGCTCGCGTACACGCCAGGGCCGATCAGGCCGTGACGGATGTCGTAGCCGGCAGAAAGCGTGGCCTCAACGTCCGAGCCGTAATGCGGGTACACGTCGATAGCGTAATCGAGCTCCAGCTCGCGCGCGATATTGGACAGCGTGGTCACCAGATCGTAGTTGTAGGGGCCGCCCGAATCCTTGGCGCAAATCGACACCATGCGCTCGGTGCAGCCCAGATCGTCACCCACGCAACCCATGTCAACGCTGATCATCTCGCGCGTGTCGGCCGGCACGAAAGCGCCACCGTGGCCGACCTCCTCGTACACCGTAAAGAGCAGTGAAACCTTGCGCGAAAGCGTCACCTCGCCAGCGGCGACGGCACGCGCCAAGCCCAGCAAAATGGAGGCCGACAGCTTGTCGTCCAAGAAGCGGCTCTTAATGTAGCCGCTCTCCGTCACCGTGGTGCGCGGATCCATAGCGATGATGTCGCCCGTCTGAATGCCCAGCTCAAGCACGTCATCCTTGCTGTCGACATTCTCATCGAGCAGGATTTCCATGTTCTTCTCGATGGTCTTGACCGGCTCGTCGGCCACGTGCGCCGAAGGCTCGGTATTGAGGACCACACCCGTGTACACATTGCCATCGCGCGTGTAGACGGTGCAGTTCTCGCCATCGGCCGTAGACCACTGATGCCCGCCGAGCGTCGTGGGACGCAGGCGACCATTGTCCTTAATGGAGCGCACCATGGCGCCCAGGGTATCGACATGGCTCGCCAACACAAGCGGCTCGCCCTCGCCGCCAAGCTCAACCAGCACGTTGCCCTTATTGGAACGCTCGGGGCCAAAGCCCATATCGCGCAACGTTTCCATTAGATAATCAGTCGCCGCACGGGTATAGCCCGTAGGCGAAGCAATAGAAGTCAGCGTCTTCAACTGGTCAGTAATATAGGAGAGCGTAGAATCCATCTTGGACACCAAAGTCACCCTTTCATATCGAATTAAACCCACAGCAACGATACCACCGCGAACCATCTTTTTACCTAGCGAGACAACCCATCGGGCTTCTCAGAGCAGCGCCCGCCACGATAACGAGCCGGCGGGCCCCGCCCGTTAGCCCCACAATCTTTCCGCAGGACAGAAGGAGGCCCCGCCGCACGTAGTGTGCAGCGGGGCCTCCGACATGTCCGAGGACGATTGTGGGGCTAACGGGCAGGGGCCCGCCGAACCATGTTAGGCAGCCGGGCAGATCTTCTTGAAGAGCTCGATGACGTCGTCGAGCGTCGCCTCACGCGGGTTGCCCGGGAAGCAGGCATCGGCCATGGCGTCCTTGGCCAGGACCTCGATCTCGTCAGCCTTCATGGCCTCGCAGACGTGCGGGATGTTCACGTCAGCGGAGAGCTGCTTAACGGCGGCGATAGCGGCGTCGGCAGCCTCATCGGTGCTCATGCCCGTGGTGTCAACGCCCATGGCGACGGCGACCTTGGCCAGGCGCTCGGCGCAAACCGGCTTGTTGAACTCCATGGCAATCGGCAGCAGCATGGCGCAAGCGACGCCGTGCGGGGTGTCGTAGTGAGCGGACAGGGTGTGAGCCATGGCGTGATCGATGCCCAGGCCAACGTTAGAGAAGCCCATGCCGGCAACATACTGGCCAAGAGCCATGCCCTCGCGGCCGGAGCCGGGCTGGCCGGACTTGGCCTCGGCAACGGAGTCGCGCAGGTTCTCGCTGATCAGCTTGATGGCCTCAAAGTGGAACATGTCGGAGAGCTCCCAAGCGCCCTTGGTGGTGTAGCCCTCGATGGCGTGGGTCAGAGCGTCCATGCCGGTGGAAGCGGTCAGGCCGGCGGGCATGGAAGCCATCATGTCGGGGTCGACGACGGCGACCTCGGGGGCGTCGTTGGTGTCGACGCACACGAACTTGCGGACCTTCTCGGGGTCGGTGATGACGTAGTTGATGGTCACCTCAGCAGCAGTACCGGCGGTCGTCGGCACGGCGATGGTGAACACGGCGTGGTTCTTAGTGGGAGCAACGCCCTCGAGGCTGCGGACATCGGCGAACTCGGGGTTGTTGATGATGATGCCGATGGCCTTGGCAGTGTCCATAGAGGAGCCGCCACCGACGGTCACGATAGCATCAGCCTCGGCGGCCTTGAAGGCCTCGACGCCGTCCTTGACGTTCTGGATAGTGGGGTTGGGCTTGATCTCGGAGTAGAGGCTCCAAGCGATGCCGGCGGCATCGAGCTCGTCGGTCACCTTAGCGGTAACGCCAAACTTGACCAGATCGGGGTCGGAGCAGACGAAGATCTTCTTGTAGCCGCGACGCTGGAGCTCGCCGGGGATCTCCTTGATGGCGCCGGAACCATGATAAGAAATGGTGTTGAGAACGAAACGATTAGCCATTGATAGCCTCCCATCGTGTGCGGGGCACCCATTACGCCCCACGCTATGGCTCCCATCCTAACGCTTTTGAAGCGAAAAACGCGTGAGAACGTCAGATTATTTAAAGCGTTTCAACAACTGGTATCGTCACCGCCTGACCACTAAACAAAAAAGGGGCGGCCGAGATGACCGTCCCCTCCCCATTATTGATCAGTGTGGCAAGGGGTCAGCCCCTTGCCACATCCTGCCGCTATTTTTGGCAGGCCTCTTTCCAATCTTCGCAGGCGCGCTTCCAGCGAAAACGCAGGTCGCGCTCGCGGTCGATAAACATGATGGCAAACGCCACGAACAGCAGCACGCTCGCCACCGCAATAGCGTGCAGCCCCATGCGCTCAATACACCAGTTTCCCAGCACAGCGCCAAACACAAAGGTAAAGATCACGCCAAAGTACAGCAGGCCGTTTTCCAAAAAGCCGCGCTTGTGGGTGATGATGTAGTCGTCCACGTTTTGCAGCGCATTGCGCAGGTTACCGATGCACATGGTCGTGGCAATACCGTGACCGTGGATCTTGCGAAAGCTCTCGACCTGCATACCGCAGGCAAACGAGATGAGGCAGTTGGCGAGCAAGTTGTAGCCGCCACCGGGGATAAAGCTCACGCCCAGCAAGATGACGGCTTCAAAGAACACCGTCACCTGGCGCCAGTGAATCACGCTGCCAAACCGTTCGTGTACCAGGTCGGCAAGCATAATGCCCACAGCAAACGACACCACAGGGAAGAAATAGCGCCCCGCGAGCGCCCAATTGCCCTCCGAGATGCTCACGCCCACCAGCAAGATGTTGCCCGTCTGCGCGTTGGCGAAAACATGGTCGCGTCCAATGTACGAATAAACGTCCATAAAGCCACCGGCGAGCGCCAAGATGATGCCCAGCTCAATAGACTCCGATATCTGTTTGGCACGCTGCATCGTCGTGCGCCCTCCTTGTTGACGACCCTCTCGTGCGTTGGCGGAAACATAGCCGCCGTTCATACTGTAACCCATTGACAACATGGCGCGCCCGCGAGACGGCTTCCCCAACGCGCAGATACACCGTCTGGAAACAAACGGCGGGCGCGGCATCGACACACGACACCTCGTGTACTCCACCAGTCTTTTTAGCCCCGTCCCAAAAAGACTGGTTACAATTACGTGCAGCATACAAACACCGGGAGGAATCGTGGCAAAAAAGCCCCAGGACGCTCAGCACAACCAGCACGGCAAGCATGCCCAACGCGGCCAGCAGCAAAAGCGTGGAAGCAAAGCCCAGGGCTCGCGCCCCGCGCATGTCCCGGCAGCGCCTGTCCGCCCCTGGCGCCCGGGCCGCGATAAGTTCCTCCCCGTCAGCCGCGCCGACATGGATGCGCGCGGCTGGGACCAGTGCGACTTTGTCTACATCTGCGGCGACGCCTACGTGGACCATCCCAGCTTTGGCATGGCCATCATCAGCCGCGTCCTCGACGCGCACGGCTACAAGGTGGGCATCATCTGCCAACCCGACTGGACCGACCCCGCCAGCATCACCGTGCTCGGCGAGCCGCGCCTGGGCTTTCTCGTCAGCGCCGGCAACATGGACTCCATGGTCAACCACTATTCGGTGACCAAGCACCGCCGCCACACCGACGCCTATACCCCCGGTGGCGAGGAGGGGCACCGCCCCAACCGTGCCGTCACGGTCTACGGCAACCTCATCCGCCAGACATTCAAGGACGCCCCCATCATCATCGGCGGCATCGAGGCAAGCCTGCGTCGCTTGGCCCACTACGACTACTGGCAGGACAAGCTCAAGCGCTCGGTACTGCTCGACTCGGGCGCCGACATCCTCATCTACGGCATGGGCGAGCACGCGATTGTCGAGATCGCCGACGCGCTCGACGCGGGACTGCCCGTCGATCAGATTACCTATATCAACGGCACCGTCTACCGCACGGGTTCGCTCGACGAGGTCTACGACTACGACCTGCTGCCCAGTTGGGACGACCTTACCGCCGACAAGCTCAACTACGCGCGCAGCTTTAACGTGCAGCAGCAGAATATGGACCCCATCACCGGACATCGCCTGGTAGAGCCCTACCCCAACAGCGTCTATGTGGTGCAGAACCCGCCGTCGGCGACGCTCACCACCGACGAGATGGACGAGGTGGCCGAACTCCCCTACGCACGCGATTGGCATCCCGATTACGACGCGGCGGGCGGCGTGCCGGCCTTTGCCGAGATCAAGTTTTCCATTAGCTCCAACCGCGGCTGTTTTGGCGAGTGCTCGTTTTGCGCGCTCACCTTCCACCAGGGTCGCGTGCTGCAGATGCGCAGCCACGACTCGATCATGCGCGAGGCCGAGCTGCTCACGCGCGATCCCGAGTTTAAGGGCTATATCAACGACGTGGGAGGGCCGACGGCCAACTTTAGCCGTCCCGCCTGCGACAAGCAGCTCAAGCACGGCGTATGCAAGAACAAGCGATGCCTGTGGCCGAGCGTGTGCAAGAACATGGTGGTCGACGAGAGCGGCTACACCCAGCTGCTGCGCGACCTGCGCCAACTACCGGGCGTCAAGAAGGTCTTTGTCCGCAGCGGCATCCGCTTCGACTACACCATGGCCGATGCCTCGGACGAGTTTTTGCGCGAGCTGCTGGAGCACCACGTCTCGGGCCAGCTGCGCGTAGCACCCGAGCACGTGAGCGACGCGGTGCTCTCCGTGATGGGCAAACCGAGCCGAGCCGTCTACGACGCATTCTGCCGTAAATTTGAACGCTTGAACCGCGAGTACGGACTCAAGCAGTACGTGGTGCCGTATCTGATCTCGAGCCACCCCGGATCGACGATGAAGGAAGCCGTGGACCTTGCCGAGGCCGTGCGAGACATGGGCTACATGCCCGAGCAGGTGCAGGACTTCTACCCCACGCCGTCCACCATGTCGACGTGCATGTACTACACCGGCGTGGACCCGCGCACCATGGAGCCGATCTATGTGGCGCGCGACCCGCACGAGAAGGCCATGCAGCGCGCGCTCATCCAGTATCGCAAGCCCGAGAACTACAAGCTCGTGCGCGAGGCGCTAGAGAAAGCCGGGCGTCGCGATTTGATCGGCTACACCAAGCATTGCCTGATCCGCCCCGTGCCGCCACGCCCGGGCGAGACATCTGCCGGCGGCGGACATGGCACCGGCAAGAAGGGCGGCAAGGGCCACGGTGGCGCTGGCGGCGCTGGAGCCAAGGGGCCCAAGGGCGGCAAGGGCCACGGCGGCATGTCGCGCGCGCAGAACACCGCCGGGCGCAACCGTGCGGCTCAGGGGCGTCAGGGTGCCAACGGAGGCGGTCGCCGCAACTAAGGCAGCAATGCGCTCGCTGCGTCCATCCCACACGCGTGGCGCAACGAGCGCATTGCCTCAACGAGGATGACGCCGGCGATAGCGACCGTAATTGCCACGTCGACCGGCGTGTTCACAAACCACAGCAGGCCCATGAGATACGACCCGGCATTAAAAGCAAAGTGCAGCAGGATCGTGTAGCGGAGCTTTCCGGTCGTCACGAGCACCCAACCAAAGATGAGGGCGGCGGCACCCGCGTAGCAACCCTGCACCCAATTCATGTGCATAAAACCGAAGATTGCCGCCTGCAGCATAATCGCCGCGGCGACACCCCACGTGCTTGGGGCCGCCCAGGACACTATGGCGCCGTCTTGCGCACTCGCACGACGCCGGCGCTTCCAGAGCGGACGGCACTGGGGATTAAACGCACGCAGCGAAAACTCAAAGATAACACCGCGCACCAGGAGCTCTTCGCAAAACGGCGCGCCGAGCACCGTGGTCAGGACGGCAAGAGGACTGGTATCGCCCATGCCCGTTTCCTCGACAAGCTCGCTGTAGTCGGCCGCGGCATCGGGCAACAGCGACAGCACGGCGTCGGTCACGTAGCTAACGACCACCTGCAGGGCAAGACCGATCACGATAACGCAGGCGATGCGTTTCCACGCCCCACGCGCTCCCCCGCCGAGCGGATGCTCGCTTTGCGAACGCGCCATAAACGAGCGCGGCCACAGATAACGCCACCACAGCAGCGCCATCAAAAACGACGCCGTCTGAGCGGCGGCCTGAAGCAATTGAATGTCGAGGTCATCGATCGAAAAACCCATGAACACCGATGCGACGCCAAGGGCGGAGAACAAAACGACGCTCAGGGCAATATCGGCAGCGACAACGCCAAAACAGGCAAGCGCCCACGCTATCGCATTGAGCATGCCAGCCTCCTCAAAACCCGGTACTTGGGAACGTTCCTTAACTGCCGGCAGAAAATGAACGTCCCCAAGTACCGGCAGTTTGGGACAGTCATTGTTGATGAGAATCGGGTGCAGTGCCAAAGGCCCCGCTGGGCGAAATGTCGAACGGGAAGGTGCCGCAGCGATTGAACGCGGCGATAAACATGCGGATGGCATTGGACGGCGTGGTGCCCACGAGCTGGGTTGCCGCCGCGAAGGCCGCCTTTTCCTCGGGCAAGACCTTCGCGACAACCGGGGTCATGTGTTCTGCCATGGCGCTTCCTTTTTGAAACAACGGTAGTGCGGATAGATGCGGGCCACGCGGCTGGGCGACGGGCTGTGAAGGCAACCCGATTGGCCCGCATCTGGAGTTTGTTTCTGCGGCGTTGGTATTACTTGGTATTCCTAAGTTATACCCGGCAGATAGAATACCACACCCGGTCCCATGGGGACGGAGAAAAGACGGATTATTTTGTTGCTGGGTTAGTATTTAGAGCGTGATGATGTCCGAGATATCGAGGGCCTAAGCGTCGGCGTATGGCGCGCCCAGGCTGGGTATCCGGCGCATGGCGCCCTATTGTCTTGCATAATTTCGCTTATGCCATGCATAAAAAGACGGGGGCACTCCTTCTCGTCCCAACGTACCCCCGCTTGTACCGTGCAAAAACCGGAGTTTTCAGCATCGCGGCCCCCGCAGGCGGTGCCGCAAATCGTGGACGCCGCGCGATTGGCGTCGTTTTGGGGCACGGCGCGACGCGAAACGCGCGTTATCGCCGCGCCGGACGCCGTCAGCCAACCCAAATCGCCTGCCGAAGGATCCCGCTGGCTCAAAAAGACGATTCCGGCGCGTATGCAGTCACCCCGGCTTGCTGAAAACTCCCGAAAATGCACGGCGCGCCCCGGGGGACCCGTGCGCGCCACGAAAAACACGCCCGCATCCAAAAGAATGCGAGCGCGAAAGCCGGATGGCGGCAAGGGCGCCAGGCAGCGGGCGAAATCCCCGGCGTGTCCGCCCGGGCACCGCGGCCGCCGCGCGTCAGCAGAAAACCTCATGCCCTGCGTTGATGTCAGAGAGCCCATCCCCCGTATCAATCCTTTGCGCAAAACGGAAATGCCCCGTCCGCGCAAGCACGCGAACGAGGCATTAATCAAGTTTTGCGGTCAGCGACTCTTTTGCGCCAGCGTCTTCTGCCTTTAGCTAAGCTCGGGCCAGTAACCCTTGTTGGCCTCGATCATGTCGTCGAGAACCTCCTTGGCGACCTTCATCGACGGCACGGTCTTGTTCAGCGTAAAGGCCTTGAGCGCCTTCTCGTACGAACCCTCGATCGTAGCCTCGACCAGGAGCTTCTCGGAGTTCAGCTGCTGCATCATGAGGCCCTGCTGGAACAGCGGAATGTTGTCGCGGCTGATGACTTCGGGGCCGTTCTTGCCAATGTAGGCAGGCAGCTCGACCATGGCGTCGTAGGGCATGTTGGGGATAGCGCCCTTGTTCTCGCAAATGACCAGGAAGCGCTGCTTGGTGTCGTTCTTCAGAGCGATAGCCAGGTCGGCAATCCAGTCGCCGTGGCTGCCCGCATAGAACGTGCTCTCGTCGATCTCGCCCGTCTTCTCGTAGTGATCGATACCATCAAAAAGGTTCTTCTCGCGCGTCTCCTCGACCTCATTCGCACGGGTGCGCTCGGGGTTGGAGTGCTCGACGAACTCCTTCTGCTGCAGGTAGTAGTTCAGATACGTGTTGGGCAGATACTCCGGGAAGCACTCCATGATCTCGTACACGCCCTTCCAGACGTAGTACCAGCTGCCCTTGGTGTGACGGTTCTGCTCGGGATGCTCGTCGGTGGCCTCCTCGGGCTTCTTGGACATCAGCGAGCTCATGCCCTTGAGATACGAATCGGCCAGCAGAATCTCATGCTCCTTGATGTACTCGCGCAGCTGCGGGAGCACCTCCTCGCCCTTGTGGCGGATCGAGGTGAACCAACCAAAGTGGTTGAGGCCAAAGTAATCGTACTCGACATCCTTCTTGTCGATATCGAGCGCGGCGCAAACCACGTCGATAATCGCGATCGGCATGTCGCAGATGTTGATGATGCGAGCATTGGGACGCAGAACGCGGCAGGCCTCGGAGACGATGGCGGCAGGGTTGGAGTAGTTGAGAATCCAGTAGTCCTTCTTGGCGTACTTCTCAACGTCATCGATCAGCTCGACCATGGGGAAGATGGTACGCATGCCATAGGCAAGGCCGCCGCAACCGCAAGTCTCCTGACCCACGCAGCCGTGACGCAGCGGAATCTTCTCGTCCTGCTCGCGCATGGCATAGCCGCCCACGCGCATCTGGGCAAACACGAAGCTCGCGTCGGTAAAAGCCGTCTTTTTGTCGGTGGTCACCGTAAGCTTGATGTCCAGGCCAAGGTCCTCGTGCAAAATCCAGTCCACGAGAACGCCGATCTTGCGCTGACGCTCCTCGTTGATGTCGTACAGACGAATCTCGTCAACGTCGAGCTCGTCCTTGCGCAGGGCGATGGACTTTACGATGCCCGGGGTAAAGGTGGATCCGCCACCACACAGAGTAATGATCATTGTTTACTGCTCCTTCTCAATTGCGTTCTCGACTTTGTCGCGCATCTCGGCGACCTTCATGCCGAAGATGATCTGGATATTATTGCCATTGCGGTTGATGCCGCTGTTGGGCACGTGGTTGATGAGGTTCTCATCGATGAGGTCCGGGTTCTTAACGTTCACGCGGAGACGCGTAAAGCAGTTCTCGAGCTCCTCGATGTTGTCCTTGCCGCCAAGACCTGCGACCAGGTCGGCAATGCCTGCATCGACGCCCTCTGCGGGAGCCGCGGCAACAGCATCCTGCTTCACCGCGACAGATGCAGCGGCCTCGCCCTCGGCAACGGGCTCGGCGAGCTCGGACTCCTCCTCGCGACCAGGCGTGTGGAGGTTGAGCTTCTTGATAAGGAAGGTGAAGAGGAAGAAGTACAGAGCGGCGTTGACGACTCCGAGCACCAGCATAACCGGCCAGTTGGTCTTGTCGACACCCAGGACCAGGTTGGAAACCACGACGTTGATGATGCCGCCTGCAGTCGAGGCGGGCACGGAGAGGACCTTGAGCAGGACCAGGAAGATGCCGGAAAGAACCGAGTGAACGACAAAGAGCACGGGAGCGGCAAAGACAAAGAGGAAGTCCATGGGCTCGGTCACGCAGGAGAGCACGACGGTGATGATCAGCGGGATGATAACAGCCTTGGTCTTGTCCTTGTTCCCCTTGTAAGCAGTGAAGATAAAGGCGAGACCGATACCGATGTAGGGCCACAGGTTGTTGAAGGCATAGCTGTTGAAGTAGGTGCTATCGGAGAAGGGCTGGCCCGTCATTGCCATCTCGGCGACACGGATGGGATAGGCGCCGGCGATAACCTGATCGCCCAGCGTCAGGGTGCCACCCACATCGGAGAACTGGAACGGGATGGAGATGAGGTGGTGCAGACCGGTGGGAACGAGCAGCTTGTTGAGCATGCCGTAGATAAACAGACCGATGTTGCCCGACTCCTTAATGATGCCGGCAACGGAGGAGATAGCACCCTGAACCGGAGGCCAAACGATGCAAAAGCCAGCGCCCATAATCCAGGAGATGATGATCATGATCAGGAACGGAAAGCGAACGCCCGAGAACATCGACAGGGCAATGGGGAACTGCTTGTTCGAGTACTTGTTGAATACGGCACCGGTGATGCAACCAAGAATGATGCCGCCAAACACGCCGGTATCGAGCACTTGGATGCCCATAACGGTGCTCTGGCCAGTTCCGGTAAGGCCGAGCATGCCGCTCGCCTCGGCAAGAGAGCCGGTGGCGTTGAGCACGATGTTGTTAGCCTGCAGGAACAGGAAGAACGACATCAGGGCGATCAGCGAAGCATGGCCCTTGTTCTTCTTTGCCATGGCGCCGGCGATGCCCACGCAGAACAGAATCGAGAGGTTGTTGATGATAAACATCAGCGACTGATAGACAACGGCGCCCACGAGCTGGAACAGACCGAAGCCCAGCACAGGGACCATGGCGCAGATGGTCTTGTTGGTCAGAATAATGCCCACGATGAGCAGGATGCCGGCAACCGAGAGATACATCATCGGCTGGACGATCGATTTCGCGAACACCTCCAACGACGCTTTGAAATTGAACTTCTTTTTTGCGGTCATAGCGGTACTCCCCTTCCTTTTCCGCAAATTAAGACAGATGTGCCCTAGACAAGACCGTGAGCCTTGCCTTATATCAATCGATGTGTGGGCACGTTATGCCTAGAGACCAGGTTCTCCAAGCAGGTTAACAATGTGATATGCGAGATAACTCTTCTCGGCATCGGTAACGACAACGTTATAGGTAGACGACAAGTGGGCGGCTATGGCGTCCGCGCACGAGAATGCACACGGATACGCCGTTTCATCGATTCGGAACAGCGCGTCTCCGTTGATTTGCCCGGCCGTAGGATCGAGCGCTCGCTGTGCGAAAAACTGAAGGTGACGAACGAAACGTTCGTAAGGCAACGAGGTGTCATCGAGGGTCGTAGCATAGCGCTTGGAAACAATCGCGAGCACGTCACGAACAAGCTGGACCGAAACAATCAAACGATCGGAGCGTTGCGGCATGGTGGCGTTGACGATGTGCAGCGTAATGAAACCCTGCTCTTCTTCGCTCATCTGGATGCCCATATACTCCTTGACAATCTGCAACGCACGGCCCGCAAGCGCATACTCCTTGCGATAGAACTGCTGGATCTCGAGCAGCAACGGATTCTCACAGGAGACGCCCTTGCGCTCGCGCTCCAAAGCAAGGCTGATATGGTCTGCGAGAGCAATGAGAATCTTGTCGTTGATATCAACATTGAGCTCTCGACGGAGCATCTGAACAATGTCCTCGGCAATCACGAGGTTGACGGTGGGGATGGACTCCAAAAGATGCGCCAAGCGGTCAATCGTACGCAAATCCTGAGAAGTTCCCTCCTGCAACGCGTAGGTCTTTTCGATCGACGCCTCATCGATGGCATCGCCGGCATGACGGCCAAAGCAGAGGCCTCGACCGATGACGATGAGCTCGGAGCCATCGTCCGAAGTGACCATTGCGACGTTGTTGTTAAAAACTCGCTTGATAACCACGGTACCCACCACAAGAACTTACTCAGAAAGCCAGACGACAGACTCTTTAACAACAACAGGGCCGGAAGCATGCTCACGAAGAGTCGAGTTCTCTGAGCGCTCGCACACGATAACGAAGACTGTGGGATCGAAGCCGGCGGCGCGGACCGCGTCGAAATCGACCTCGACGAGGGGCTGGCCCGCGTCGACATGGTCACCCTGGGCAACAAGCGCATGGAAACCCTTGCCTTCAAGCTTAACAGTATCGATTCCGATATGCAGCATCACCTGAGCAGAGCTGTCGTCGGACATGATGCCCAGCGCGTGCTCAGTCGGAAACAGCGCCGCGACGGTGCCTGAAACAGGAGCGCACACCGTTCCCTCTTGGGGAACCACGGCAACGCCATCGCCCACCGCACGGCTGCTAAAAGCAGGGTCATTGGTATTTTCTAGATGAACAAGCTCGCCGGAAACGGGAGCGAGGATTTCGAACTCGGAAGCTGCAGTCTTCTGCTCATCCGAACCGCCCATCAGGCGAGAAAAGAAACCCACGGTGGCATGTCCCTTCATAAATATAGCCCAACCAAAATCAAGCGAATGCATCCATAGAGACACACCCGTTCAAAGACTTTGGTTAGGCCCACGTCCGAGGGACTCGGTAACCTTCCGCATTTCTTTTACGGGAGCTATTGTAGACAAGCCCAAAGCCGGAACAACCATTATGACCGATGAACGGTATTTTTTCTTCGATAAACGGTATTTAGGCGACACTTGGGGACACTCCTTGTTTGGTGCATTGGGGACAGGTTACTTTGCACCAATCATGAGTTGCGGTGAAATAGGGACTGAAAAGCCGCTCAAAAGGCCAAAACAGTCCGTACTCCACCGCAACTTCAAGACGTTGGTGCATATGAACCCGTCCCCCTTGCACTAAAAAGGGCCCCGAGCATAGTCTGCTCGAGGCCCAAACTCGTGTCGCCTTACCGCGCGACGCGTATGTTACTTGCGCTTGCCGCCGCCGTCACCGGGGCGACGGGAGCTGCCGCCGCGCTTGCCGCCACGGCTGTTGCCATAGCTGCCACGGTTATCGCGACCGCCGGCACGGCCACCACGGGAGCCGGCCTGGTTGCTGCCACGTCCGCCACGGTGGCCGCCGCGGCGCTCTTCGCGGGTATCGTCGTAGTTGCGCCAGTCATCGCGACGATCTCGACTGGCACGCGGATCGCGACGATCGCGCGACTCGCCAGAACGGCCGGCGCCACTGCGGCCGCCATTGCCGCGAGCATCCTCGCGACGCTCACCGCCGCGGCCGCCGCGCTCTTCAAAGCGCTTGCTGCCACGGGACTCGCCGCCGCGCGAGCCACGGCCCTCGTCCTCGCGCTCAACACGGCGACGACCGCCGCGGTCCTCGTCCTCGCGGCGACGGCGATGTGCCTCGCCCTGGAACTGCTTGGCACGGCGCTCGGCACGGTTGCCGCGCGGGGCCGGCTCGACGGCACCAGCACCGGCACGCTCCTCGGCAGCCACCTCGCGGGCCACGCTCTCCACGGCCTCGTCCACGCGAGCCTGAACGCCCTCGCGCACGCGGGTCTTGCCGCCGCGCTTGGGACGGCTCGGGCGCTCGCTGTCGCCGCGACGCTCATCGCGACCACGGTTGGAACGACCGGCCACATCGCCGTAATCGTCGCCGTTGCGCTTGCCGTCGCGACGCGCCTGCTCAAGCTTCTTCTTGCTCTTGGACTTACCGCGCTTGGTCTTCTTCTTCACCTTAAAGGCCGCAGGGTCGCGCTCGGGATCAACCGCGGGCGGATTGGGGCCCACGTGCAAGTCGCCGGCCTCGTAGATGTCGGCAGTCTTGTCCATGAGCTTCTCGATCTCGTAGAACTCATCCACGTCCTGCTCGGTCACAAACGTGATGGCCCAGCCCAGCTCGCCGGCGCGGCCCGTACGGCCAATACGGTGGATGTAGTCGGTCGGCTCGGCCGGCACGTCAAAGTTCACGACGTAGCGCACGTCGCTGATGTCGATGCCGCGGGCGAGCACGTCGGTTGCCACCAGCACGTCGACGGTACCGTCGCGGAAGGCCGAAAGTGCGCGCTCGCGCTGGGCCTGGCTGCGGTTGCCATGAATCGCGGCAGCCTTGATGCCCTTGCGCTCCAGACGACGGCAGCAGCTGTCGGCACGGTGCTTGGTGCGCATAAAGACGATGGTGCGCTCCGGGCCTTCCTTCTTGAGGAACTCGGGCAGCAGGTTGTTCTTGGCCTCGATGGACACCGGGAACACAAACTGGTCGACGGTGTCGGCGGTCGATGTGGCGGGCGCGATCTCCACGCGGGCCGGGTCGCTCACTAGGTCGGTGATCTCGCCCACGGCCTCCTCGTCGAGGGTCGCCGAGAACAGCAGCGTCTGGCGCTCGGCCGGCGTCTCGCGCACAATACGGCGAACGGCGGGCAAAAAGCCCATGTCGAGCATGCGGTCGGCTTCGTCGAGCACCAGCACCTTGACCTCGTCCAGGTGGCAAGCGCCCTGCTCGATCAGATCGACCAGACGGCCCGGCGTTGCGACCAGGATGTCGCAGCCGTACTTGAGGGCAGCGGTCTGCGGCTTGTAGCTCACGCCGCCCACAACGGTCACGGCAACATGGCCGGTGACGTCGGCGATCTTGCTCGCGACCTCGTCGATTTGCTGGGCGAGCTCGCGCGTAGGGGTGATGACGAGCATCACGGGGCCGCGGCCGTTGCCCTCGGGCTTTTTAGCACCGCGACGACGGTTACGGCCGCCGCGCTCGCGCACAGGTTTGGGAGGAGCGATGTGCTCCAGATTGTTCATGGTCGGCAACAAAAAGGCGGCCGTCTTGCCGGTGCCGGTCTGAGCGGCGGCAAGCAGGTCGCGGCCCTCGAGCACCACGGGGATCGAGCCGGCTTGCACGGGCGTCGGCGCCGTGTAACCCAGGTTCTCGATGGCACGAAGTATCTCGTCCGAAAGACCCAGCTCGTCAAAGGCGGGCAGGTTCTCGGTAGCGGACTCGACGGTCTCGGCGGCGCTGGCCTCGTCGGCCGCATCGAAGGCAGCCTGGGCCATGGCCTCGCGGGTCTCGTCCAGGATCTCGGCGTCAGTGACGTCGGATACAGAATTACGCATATGTTGTTGTTCCTTATCTGCACGCGCAAGGGGCACGGCATGCGGCCGCGCGGGCGTGCTTGGTAGTGCGCTAGTACATACAAAAACGGGTGCGCACAGAGAGGACGTTGCTCAGCACGCTGGCGATCGCTTTGGCAGCCATATCACGCGCCGTCCAGACGCAGCAGCTCTAAGCGATGGAGCAGATTCGCCGCCGGTTAGTATACCTGCACTCCGTATGCCCCCACGTAAACCACAGATGACGGGGCGGACGGGGTGGGTCTGGGCCAATTGTCTCAATCTGTAACAGTTACGAGGCAAAACCAGGTCTACACGTTACGAATCGAGACAAACCAAAACCTCGCAAAACAACATCTCGATCTGTAACAGATAGAGGTCATTTTCCCTGCCAGATGTTACAGATCGAGATGTTAAGCAACCGCCGAATTGTTTGTCTCAATCTGTAACAGTAACTCGGCAAAAACGGAACTAGATGTTACAGATTGAGACGAAGGGCGAGGATGGTGCACTAACTTGGCTGTCGACCCCCGTATCGGAATGTCATACATTTCAACTTTTTGCTATACACCCCCAGGGGGTATGGGTGTATAGTATCGAGAGGTTAACAATTCCAACACCGAACCACAGAAAGGAGAAGCCATGGCTCAAGATAAGTTCGACGTGGGCGGCATGACATGCGCCGCCTGCCAGGCGCACGTGGACCGCGCCGTGAGCAAGCTCGACGGCGTCGAGAACGTCGCGGTCAACCTACTCGCCGGTTCCATGATGGTCGACTACGACCCCGCGCAGGTCTCACCCGACGATATCTGCACCGCCGTCGACCGCGCGGGCTACTCGGCCTCACCCGTCAGCACGGGCACCGGTGCCGCCGGCTCAAACGGCAGCGCGCAAGCCAGGTCCGGCGCCGCCCATATGGAGTCGCCCACCAAAAAGCTGGAGGCCGCCGCCTCTGCCATGCGCACCCGCCTCATCGTCTCGATCGTCTTCCTCATCCCACTGTTCTACATAGGCATGGGACACATGCTCGGCTGGCCGCTGCCCGGCATCTTCACCGACCATATCCACAGCATGACGCTCGCCCTCACCGAGCTTGTCCTGCTCATCCCCATCGTCTACGTCAACGACGCGTACTTTATCAACGGGTTTAAATCGCTCGCGCACGGCGCACCCACCATGGATGCCCTCATCGCCGTGGGCGCCACCGCTTCCATCGCCTGGTCGCTCTATGCCATGTTCATCATGGCCGACCAGCTGGCCACGGGGCAGGTGCACGAGGCCATGATGACAGGCATGGACAATCTGTATTTTGAGAGCGCGGGCACGATCCTGTCGCTCGTCACCGTGGGCAAATACCTCGAGACGCGCAGTAAGTCCAAAACCGGCGGCGCCATCGAGGCGCTCATCGATCTGGCGCCTAAAACCGCGACCATCGTTGCCGACGACGGCAGCGAAACCACCGTCGACGTCGATAGCATCCTTCCCGGCCAGGTCCTGCGCGTGCACCCCGGCGAGTCAATCCCCGTCGATGGCGTGGTGCTCGAGGGTAGCTCGGCCGTGGACGAGAGTGCGCTCACCGGCGAGTCAATCCCCGTGGAAAAGACCGCCGGCGACACCGTCAACGCCGCCACCGTCAACCGCACCGGCTCGTTTACCTTCCGCGCCACGCGGGTTGGTGCCGACACGTCGCTGGCCAAGATCATCCAGCTCGTCGAGGATGCCAACGCCACCAAGGCGCCCATCGCCCGCATGGCCGACAAGGTCGCCGGCGTGTTCGTGCCCGTGGTGTTCGTGATCTCGGCCGTGACCTTTGCGGTGTGGATGGCACTGACCGGCAGCATAAACGAGGCACTCACCTCCGCCGTGGCCGTGCTGGTGATCAGCTGTCCGTGCGCGCTCGGCCTAGCCACGCCCGTCGCCATTATGGTAGGCACCGGCAAGGGCGCCGAGATGGGCATTCTGTTTAAGAGCGCCGAGGCGCTGGAGAACCTGCGCGGCGTGGGTACCGTGGTGCTCGATAAGACGGGTACGGTCACCCGCGGCAAACCTGCCGTGACCGATATCGCGGTAGCCACGCGCGCCGACGGCTCGCCCGCCATGAGTGAAAAGGCGTTACTGAAGCTCGCTGCCGCGCTGGAGCGCTCGAGCGAGCATCCGCTGGCCGAGGCGATTATGACCGAGTGCGAGACACGCGGAATCGTGGCGCGCATGGTCGAGGACTTTGCCGCCGTGCCCGGTCACGGCGTTACGGCACGCGAGGGACAAAACGCCATCGCTGCCGGTAACATGCGCTTAATGGACGAGCTGGGTATCACCGTGCCCTCAGGACTTGCGGAGCGATTTGCCGCCGAGGGCAAGACACCGTTGTTCTTTGCCAAGAACGGCGAGCTTGTCGGCACCATTGCCGTAGCTGACGAGGTCAAGGAGACGAGCGCCGAGGCCATCGCTGCGATGCGTTCACTCGGCGTCGACGTGCACATGCTCACCGGCGACAACCGTGTGACGGCCGAAGCAATCGCCCGCCGCGTAGGACTGAGCAGCAAGCAGGTCATTGCCGACGTGCTTCCCGCCGACAAGGAACGCCACGTGCGCGAACTGCAGGATGCGGGCGGCAAGGTCGCCATGGTGGGCGACGGCATCAACGACTCCCCTGCCCTGGCGCGCGCCGACGTGGGCCTTGCTATCGGCACCGGCGCCGACATCGCCAAGGAAGGGGCAGATGTGGTACTCATGCGCAGCGACCTCATGGACGTCGCCCGCGCTATCGAGCTTTCGCGCGCCACGATTCGCAACATCAAGCAAGACCTGTTCTGGGCGCTGTTCTACAACGGCATCGGCATTCCGCTCGCTGCGGGCGTGTTCTTCCCCCTCACCGGCTGGCAGCTCTCGCCGATGTTTGGCGCCGCGGCGATGAGCCTGTCGAGCGTGTGCGTCGTAAGCAACGCGCTGCGCCTGAAATCCTTTAAGCCTAAAGTGGCAAAATAGGCTCACCATTACGTCCATTTAGAACGGGTTTTCCAGGTGCCCGAGATTGACCTGAAAGAGGAACGACGCGTACTTTGGTACGCGAGCGACGGCTTGAAGGTCAAGGTCGGGTGCCAGGGAAAGCCGACATAACAGAGAGGAATACCCATGCGTTACACAATTAAGACTTCCGGCCTTATGTGTGGCCACTGCGACGCTACTGTCGAGACGGCACTGCTCAACGTTGCCGGCGTGACCGACGCCGATGCCGATCACGAGACTCAGACGGTACAGGTGGAGTGCGCCGACACCGTGGCCGCTGAGCAGCTCGCTGCCGCCGTCGAGAGCGCCGGCGAGAAGTTCCACGCCCTGTCCGTGACCGCAGCCTAGCTGCTACCAGAAGCATTCGACCCCATCGACCAGAAACGAGGACCCGCCATGATGGCAGACCACAAATCGGTGAACCGTATGCTCAAGACGGCGCGCGGCCAGATCGACGGCATCCTGCGGATGGTCGAGGAGGACCGCTACTGCGTCGATATTTCCACGCAGCTCATGGCCACACAGGCACTCCTCGCGCGCATTAACGCCGACGTACTCAAGGCGCATATCGAGGGCTGCGTGACTTCGGCAATCGAATCGGGCGACGAAGACCTCAAAGCCGCGAAGCTCGCCGAGATCGAACGCGTCGTCGACAAGCTCTCTAAGTAATCGGCGCATTGGGGACAGACCACTTTGCACCGTCTTGATGTTCCGAGGACAGGTATGTTTGCACCACATTGGTGCAGATTAACCTGTCCCCCTTGCTCTAAATCGGGTATAAAGGCGTGCGGCATATCGAATGAAAGGCAATTTGCATGAATGACTTTATGAAGGGCCGCAATGGCGCCGACGAGCTCACCATTGTGATGGGTTTTGCGGGCATCGTCATCGCGATGATCGGATCGATGGCCCGCATCCAGTGGCTCAGTTGGATCGCCATCGCCGTCATCGTGATCGGCGTGCTGCGCGGCCTGTCCAAAAACATCGACGCACGTCGCAAGGAGAACGAGGCCTTTGTCGCCGGCTCGGCTAAGGTCCCCGGCTTGGGCAAGTTTGTCGCCAGCTTGGGTGGCGGCGCTGCAGCGGCCAGCACCTCACGCGCGGCCGGCACCAGTAAGGAAGACTTTGAGCGTGCCAAGCGCACGGCCAAGAAGATGTGGAAAGGTCGCAAGACCACGGCATACCTCAAGTGCCCCAACTGCGGCCAGATGCTCTCCGTTCCCAAGGGCAAAGGCAAGATCCGCGTCACCTGCCCCAAGTGCCACGCCAAGATGGAGACGCGCTCGTAGCCGCCATACCGCAGGACAAAATAAAAGCCGAGGCCTCGCACTGGGACCTCGGCTTTTTTGAATGCGACAAAGGGCCCGCCCCCGTCACACCTACGCCACGCCGTCGCGGGCAAGCTCCTCGGCAAGCGCCTCGGCTGGCATGGCCATAATCGTGTCGAGCTCGGCGTCCACCTCGGGAATACGCTTCACCTTGAGTTTGCGCACCAGATCGCCACGACACATCACGTGTATCGGCTCGCGCAGAGCGCACAGGTCATCGAGCGGGTTCTCGCGCGTCACCAGGATATCGGCAGCCTTGCCGCACTCGATCGCACCGGTCTCGCCGCCCAGCCCCAGCAGCTCAGCATTGACCTGCGTAGCCGTATGCAGCGCAAACGCATTGCTCACGCCCACGTACTTGGCAAAATAGGCCACCTCGCGCCACATGTCGTACTGGGTCACGAACGGGCAGCTCGAATCCGTACCCAAACCTACCTTGATACCGGCTTCCAGCGCCGCACGAGCGCTCTCGATAATGCCCGAGCACACGATATCGCCGTTCTTCTTTTGCGTTTCGGTCGAATGAGTCTTCTCCGGATCGAGCAGCACAAACGGCAGTGCGGGGCTGATCGTGCAGGTCACACTCGGCGCACGCCCCTCGAGCTGAGTTCCCGCGGCGCCGCGGTACAGCTCCAGGATCTCGGGCGTCAACGGAGCGCCGTGCTCGATCGTATCGACGCCGGCCTCGAGCGCGGCGCGTACGCCCTCGGTGCTCTCGACATGAGCCATAACTGGAAGGCCCATATCGTGCGCTGCCTTGCACGCCGCCGCGGCAACCTCCACCGGCATACGCAGCACGCCCGGCTCGCCCACCTCGGTCGCATCGAACACACCGCCCGTTACGAACAGCTTAATGACGTCGGCACCGCGCGCATACAGGTCGCGCACCTGTTCGGCCGCCTCGGAGGGACTGTTGGCCACCTGGGCGAACAAGCCCGCGCCGTGGCCACCCGGCACCGTGACGCCCGTTCCCGGCGCCACCAAACGCGGACCCTGATACTTGCCGGCGTCGATAGCATCGCGCACGGCCAGATCGGCAAACAGCGGGTCGCCCGCGCCGCGCACCGTGGTCACGCCGCTTGCCAGCTGCTGTTGGGCGCTGCCCTTAAGGATGCTGCGGACAATGGCGCGGCCCACGGGATTATCGAGCTTCTTCATCAGCGCGCCCGCATCGCCCGCCGAAACCGGCTTGCCCGAGCCGCACAGATGCACATGCATATTGATGAGGCCCGGCATGAGATACGCCCCGGCTAGGTCGAGGACCTCGGCACCTGCAGGCGCCTGCGCAACAGCACTCGGCCCCATCCACGTGATGACACCGCGCTCAACGGCCACGGCCATGTCGGGCTGCGGCTCCATATGCTCCGAACCATCCAGGACGGTCGCATTGATAAACAATGTGGAACGATCGGCAGACGCCATATCGAGCTCCTCCCTCACGATTAACTTGAACATTTGTCCATTATCACCTAATGCGGCAAACTAAAGTCGAACATATCGGTTAGCGGAGGGACGAGAGAGATGTGAGGGCAAACGGAGACAGCACGGCAATGCTCCGGCCGTTCCAGCAAAACGTCTTGATTTGTAACAGGTAGACCAGGTTTTAGCAGCCAGATGTTACAGATCAAGATCTTTCGGCACCGCGGCCAACCTTTGTCTCAATCTGTAACAGTTGGGTCGAATTTTGGCCGCTAGATGTTACAGATCGAGATATTCTCCAGCCCTGTCGTCAAACATCTAAATCTGTAACATGTAGACAGGTTTTCGGCCTCTAGATGTTACAGATTTAGATCTTTTAGCGGCAGCCAACCTTCTGTCTCGGTCTGTAACAGTTACGAGGCCAAACGGCCCCTTGTTGTTACAGATCGAGACAAACTCGACAGGAACAACCACATCCGCGTTAGTCGTATCCCTCAGCGCCCATACCACTGACGCTTCCATCCCTCAGCCAAATCGGCCCGCTGCGAAATACCCGCCAGCCTCATCTTTTCAGCCAGCTTCCCCGGGTTCTTGAGCTCATCAAACGTGAACCTCAGCACCTTGTGCCCGAGCATTGTCAGATGAGATTCCCGCTGACGCTCTGCTACGAACGGGTCGACCGACTCCCGATCCCCACCATCCTGCAGGGTATACTTTCCTCTTCCGTCGAGCTCGCCAATCACGCACGTCCCGTCCTCGAGCCTCCAGAAATAATCGACCCGAAACACCTGGCTCGAATCGAGCGGATCGCGAAACTCCACCTGCAACTCTGGCACCGGAAAACCGTATGCAATAAAGAACGCTCGGAACCGAGACTCGCCACCATTTTCGGACAGCCCGTCCGCATGCGACGCAATCACCTGAGCTCTGCGATACCCGCGTCTGCCCTCGCAATCGGCCTGGAGCCGTTCGCAGAGGTCGTCGCGCGATATGCCCTTCGCCCGCAGCGCAGAATCGGCAATCGCCAGACCATATGAAAACGGCGCACGCAGCAGACAATCCTCCACCGTGCGCCAAAACGGCGTCACTCGCACGCCGTCGACGCGCTCAAGCGCACCCGCCGCCTGCGGACGCAGCAGCCTATATCCCGTACTCAACGCCACCGAACAACCCGTCTTGACCAAGTAACGCGGCCCGAGCAGATCATTCGGCACCTCCAGACCCCATATCAGCGCGGCGTCATACCCCCAAAACGCCCAATCGGGATGAAACTCCGCAAGCCCCTTGATGGTCCGCCGAGCCCGCTCCGGCGGCGTCAACGCATCCCATTCATGCTGAAAACAGAATAGGTGCGATTCGGGCTCCGCAATATCGTCTGTGCCCACATGGCGCCGCAGCCACATGAGCTCGGCATTATCGTGCGTCGCAAGCAGCACGCCTTGTTCAGCCACCTCCGTGAGTCTGGCAAGCATCCTATTCCGCGCCAAGGTGCTACGTGTTGCATGTTTGTGTTTGAAAACGGTATTAGACACTTTCATCACCACCACGTCAGACAAATGGACCATCGTCACCGTTGCCTCCGCTGAAAAATGTCTTGATCTGTAACAGGAAGACAGTCTTTGAGCCTCTAGTTGTTACAGATTTAGATTGTTCGGCACCGCGGCCAACCTTTGTCTCGATCTGTAACAGTTGGATCGAGTTTTGACCTGCAGATGTTACAGATCGAGACATCCCCCCTGCCGGGTTCCAAACGTCTCAATCTGTAACAGTTAGACGTTCTCCAGACCCCTAAACGTTACAGATTTAGACAAACCAGCAACGCCCAAGCACTCGTCTCGATCTGTAACGGGTGGACCGGTTTTTTGTCCCTTGACGTTACAGACCGAGACAAATAGACGGGCGGCGGCGGCGCGACCGCCCATCCCCTACTCCCATTCCTGTTTGTAGATGTTGAGTGACTTTACGTAGCGCCCCTGGGCGCCCATGATGTCGCGAACCAGCCGTAAGAAGAAGCTGATACACGAGGTATCGAAGCCATCTTCTAGGTCCTCAGGATGCACCGCGCCAGGCCCGTCGACCGCCGTATCGCTCAGGCGCGCAATGTCGTAGAGGTAGAGCTGCCCCGCCGTCAGCCAGACATCGTCGACGCACGCGAGGCGCACCGCAATCGCGCCATCGCGCCAGTGTTCCTTTTGCACGATATGCGGATCGTAGACGTCAAAGCGACGGTCGGTACGCGTGTCACGCAGCGCGACCATACCGGTCGCGGGATCCTTATCCAAAATGCCAAAGCGCGAGAAATAGTGCGTGTCGCGCACCTGCTCGAGCCGTCTGAGCGAAGTAGGCGAAAGCGATGCCGGCGGCTCGTCAACATACAGCTCAAGCAGCGTCTTGCCATGGTAATAGGGACGCTCGAACAGCAGCCAATCGGTAAATGCCATGTTATAGGCCATGATTTCATTTTGCGAGGGCTCCTCGCAATAGCTGAGCCATGGATCGACTATCACTTCGAACTGTGTACGCGCCGACTCCAAAAACTGAAACTTGCGCAGCATCCAAAACTGGGCCATGCCGGCAATATCGTCACCGATGGCCTCGGCCAGACGTCCCCGGTCCAAAACATGATCAGCCATGGCATCCTCCTCAAACTGATAAACTTCAATTTGAGCTTACGAGGAGGGCGGGTGGTCGCCGCCATCACGGGCGAAATGGGCATCGGGCTGCAAACCAGATGCTGACCAAGCACTTGACGGGATACTTGCAGATTATACAAATTGCCACAAAATCGCGGGTAGAACTAGACGAATTGCCCGCGCCGCTGTCCGCAAACAACTAAAGCCGCCACATAAACAGCAGAGCGCAACGAGCGCAAACGCCAACGGGTAGGCAGCCAAACGTCGGCAAACGAGCAAAACGCTCGCAAACCCGCAAGGAGTGTCCCCGGATGCCGGCACGTAAGGAACGTCCCCAGCTGCCGGCACTTGGGGACGTTCCTTATATGCCGGCCGTTGGGGACAGCCCTTGCCGATTCGATTGTTGAGTAACTCCGTGATTGTCTTACAACCCCAGCGCCTCGGCGACCTCGGCTGCGCAGGCGAGGGCATCGGCCATGGCACTCACCACGAGCGAGCTGCCGTTGCGGGCATCGCCGGCCACATACACCGGCGCGGCATCCGCGGCAACGCCATCCACGCGAGCCGCAAGATGCGAGTCCTCGGCAGCCATCACCGGCAGCGGACGACCAGAGGTGGCAACAGGCACGCTCACCGCATCGAACACGCCGTGCTCCGGACCCGTAAAGCCACAGGCGATCAGCACCAGCTGGGCCGGCACCTCGTGCTCGGAGCCCGCAATGCGTTCGGGCTTGCCGGCCGACCAGTCCAGATCGACCACGCGCAGGCCCGCGGCCGCGCCCTTCTTGTCCAGCAATACCTCGAGCGTATCCACGCCCCAAGCACGCATCTCGCCGCCCATGGCAGCGATAGCCTCCTGCTGACCGTAGTCGGTCTTCTTAACGTTGGGCCACTGCGGCCAGGGATTGCTCGCCGCACGCTTATCGGGCGCAGCCGGCAAGAACTCAAACTGACGCACACTGCGTGCACCCTGGCGCACCGCGGTACCCACGCAGTCGTTGCCGGTATCGCCGCCGCCAATGACTACAACGTCCAGGCCGCGCGCGTTCACCGCGGGCTCACCGCCATCGAGCACCGACACGGTCGAAGCCGTCAGGTAGTCCACGGCATACACCACGCCCGGGGCATCCACATTCGTAGCCAAAAGACCGCGGGGCGTACGAGCACCGGCAGCCACCACAACGGCGTCAAAACCATTGAGCTTAGCCGCCACCGCAGGGTTCGTAACGTCAGTACCCAGCTCAAAGACAATGCCCAGCTCGCGCATGAGCGCCACGCGGCGCTCGACCACGGACTTCTCGAGCTTCATGTTGGGAATGCCGTACATGAGCAGACCGCCTGGGCGGTCGTCGCGCTCAAACACCGTCACGCGGGCACCGCGACGCGCAAGTTCCCATGCAGCCACCAGGCCAGCCGGGCCGGAGCCCACCACGGCAACCGAGGGCGCGTCCTCCCCTGCCGGCTCAAAGCGACGCGGGCCGCCGTTTGCCCATTCGTGGTCGCTGATCGCGCGCTCGTTATCGTGAATCGTTGTGGGCTGGCCGTCGACCGAACCCAGGTTGCACGCAGCCTCGCACAGTGCCGGGCACACGCGGCTCGTAAACTCGGGCATGGGCGAGGTGAGCGACAGGCGCTCGGCCGCCTCGTCCCAGCGACCGCGATACACCAGCTCGTTCCACTCGGGAATCAGGTTGTGCAGCGGACAGCCACTCGGACGCGCCTTGCCAAAGCTCGCACCCATCTGGCAAAACGCCACGCCGCACATCATGCAGCGGCTCGCCTGGGCGCGGCGCGCATCGTCGTCGAGCTCCACATACAGCGGATCGAAATCGCGGCTGCGCTCCTCCACGGGGCGCAGCTCGTGGGTCACGCGATCGATATTAAGAAAAGCACCGGGCTTACCCATGGCACTTACCCCTCCTTCTTGGTCGAAGCAACAGGGCTGGCAGCCACGGGCGCAGTGCCCGCGACATCAAAGCGAGCGACATCCGCGGCGCTCGCGCGGCCGGTCACGATGTCAAACGCCAACTCCTCGGCCTGCGCGTGCGTCTTGCCCACGGCCTCGGCCGCAGCGACAATCGCCAGCACGCGCTCGTACTCGGTCGGAATGACCTTCACAAAGTGCTTGCTCATCGAGTCGAAGCTGTAGAGCAGCTTAATGCCGCGCGGGCTCTGCGTCGCGTCCACGTGCTCCTGGATGAGCGCGCGAATCTGCGCCAGCTCGCCAGCCGTCGGGGCCTTGAGTTCCACGCTCTCGTGGTTCACACGGGCCTCGAGCGTGCCGTACTGGTCAAAGACATAGGCCACGCCACCCGTCATACCGGCGGCGAAGTTCTGCCCGACCTCGCCCAAGATGAGCGCCAGGCCGCCCGTCATGTACTCGCAGCCATGGTTGCCGCAGCCCTCGACCACCACAGTGGCACCGGAGTTACGCACGGCAAAGCGCTGGCCTGCCAGGCCGTTAATAAAGCCGCGGCCGCTCGTGGCGCCAAAGAACGCCACGTTGCCCACGATGATGTTCTCGTCGAACTTGTAGGTCGCATGCGGGTTGGGGCGCACCGACACCTCGCCGCCCGAAAGGCCCTTGCCAAAGTAGTCGTTGGCGTCGCCGCACACGTTGAGCGTAATGCCGCGCGGCAGAAAGGCGCCAAAGCTCTGACCGGCCGAACCGTCGCAATCGATGGTGATGGAGCCGGCGGGCAGGCCCTCGGGATGCGCCTTGGTCACCGCATTGCCCAAGATGGTGCCCACGCAGCGGTTGACGTTGGCGATATCGGCGCGGAACCGAATCGGACGCAGGTGCGCACGGGCATCGGCCGTATAGGGCACGAACAACGTGGAGTCGAGCGTCTTGTCGAGCTCGCTGTCCGCAGCCATCTGCGGCAGGAAGTGGCGACCGTCGGCGCCCGGGATATGGGCACCGAACTCGCAGGTCGCGCTCGCCAGCACGGGCGACAGATCAAGCAGGTTGGCCTTGCGGTTGCCCGGTACCTCGATCTGGCGCAGGCACTCGGGATGGCCGACCATCTCGTCGACGGTGCGGAAGCCCAGGCTCGCCATGACCTCACGCAGCTGCTCGGCAACAAAGAGCATAAAGTGCTCAACGTGCTCGGGCTTGCCGCGGAAGCCGCGACGCAGGCGACAGTTTTGCGTGGCGATGCCGGCCGGGCAGGTATCCTGCTGGCAGTCGCGCTGCATGAGGCAGCCCATGGAGATGAGCGGCATGGTCGCAAAGCCAAACTCCTCGGCGCCCAGCAGGCAGGCGACGGCAACATCGGTGCCGTCCATGAGCTTGCCGTCGGCCTCGAGCACCACGCGGGAGCGCAGGCCGTTTTGCAGCAACGTCTGCTGAGCTTCGGCAAGGCCGAGCTCCAGCGGCAGGCCGGCGTGCCAAATGGAATCGCGCGCCGCGGCACCCGAGCCGCCATTGTGGCCGCTGATCAAGATCTTGTCGGCGGCACCCTTGGCCACACCGGTGGCGATGGTGCCGACGCCGGCCTCGCTGACCAGCTTGACCGACACGCGCGCACCGGGGTTGGCGTTCTTAAGATCAAAGATCAGCTCTGCCAGGTCCTCGATGGAGTAGATGTCGTGGTGCGGCGGAGGCGAGATCAGGCCGATGCCGGGCGTGGACTGACGGACCTCGGCGATCCAGGGGTAGACCTTCTTACCGGGCAGGTGGCCACCCTCGCCGGGCTTGGCGCCCTGGGCCATCTTGATCTGAATCTCGAAGGCGCTGCACAGGTAGCGGCTCGTTACGCCAAAGCGCGCACTTGCCACCTGCTTGATGGCGGAGTTCTTGGAGTCACCGTTAGCCAGCGGGGTCTCGCGACGCGGATCCTCGCCGCCCTCGCCCGAGTTAGAGCGTCCGTGCAGGCGGTTCATGGCGATGGCCATGCACTCGTGCGCCTCTTTGCTGATAGAACCGTACGACATGGCACCGGTGTTAAAGCGGCGGACGATGTTGCGCGCGGGCTCCACCTCGTCGAGCGAAACCGGCGTGCGGCCGTTGGCATTAAAGTCGAGCAAGTCACGCAGACGCACGGCACGGCCGGTGCGGTGCAGGCGGGCGCTGTACTCCTTAAAGGTGTCGTAGCTGTCCTCACGGCAGGCGGTCTGCAGCAAGTAGACAGTCTGCGGATCAATAAGGTGATCCTCGCCGCCGAGCGGGCGCCACTTGGTCAGACCCAGCGTGGGCAGCTGATCGGGAGCCGGGCTCTTAAGGATAGCGAGCGCGGCGTCGTAGCGCTCGTTTTGCTCGCGCTCAACGTCCTCGACACCCATACCGCCCACACGGCTCACCGTGCCGGCGAAGTACGCGTTGACGAACTCCGGCGTAAAGCCCACGGCCTCGAAGATCTGCGCCGAATGGTAGCTCTGCACCGTGGAGATGCCCATCTTGGACATGATGGAAACGATGCCGGCGGTCGCAGCCTTATTGTAGTTGGCGATGCCCTGCTCGGCTGTCACGTCCAGATCGCCGTGCGCCGCCAAGTCGCGAATGCACGCATGCGCGTTGTACGGATAGATGCCGCTCGCGGAGTAGCCCACCAGCGCCGCAAAGTCGTGCGGAGACACGGCGTCGCCACACTCCACCACAATGTCGGCAAAGGTACGCACGCCGGCGCGGATCAGGTGGTTGTGCACGCAGCCCACGGCGAGCAGCGACGGCACGGGTACCTCGTCCGCTCCGGCGCGATCGCTCAACACCACGATGTTCACGCCGTCGCGGACCGCAGCCTCAACGTCCTCTGCAAGCTGCTTGAGCGCAGCCTGCAGCGCGCCCTCGCCGGCATCGCGGCGGTAAACGGCACGGAAACGGCGGGTCTTAAAGCCAACACGGTCAATCGCGCAAATGCGGTCGAACTCCTCCTCACTCAGCAGTGGGCGCTCCAGACGCACCAGTTGGCAGGCCGTACGAGAGTCCTCGAGCAGGTTGCCGTGGTTGCCCAGGTAGAGCGTGGTCGAGGTGACCATATGCTCGCGCAGGGCGTCGATCGGCGGGTTCGTGACCTGGGCGAACAGTTGATAGAAGTAGTCAAAGAACGAGCGCGTCTTCTTGGACAGGCAGGCCAGCGGCGCATCGATACCCATCGAGGCGAGCGGGGCCTTGCCCTGCTGGGCCATGGGGCGCACGACCTCGTCAACATCATCCCAGTGGTAGCCGAGCTTGGCCATACGCACGGCGGCAGGCACCTCGGCATCCTCGGCGGGCGTTGCCGCGGCGGGCTTGTCGAGCGCGTCAACGGTCAGCGTCTCCTCGGCAATCCAGTCGCGGTAGGGCTTTTCCTTGGCATAGCGGGCGCGCAGCTCGTCATTGTAGATCACACGGCCGCGGGCAAAATCGACCTCGAGCATCTGGCCCGGTCCCAAACAACCGCTTGTCAGGATATTCTCGGGGCGCACCTCGATGGTGCCCACCTCGCTTGCCAGCATAAAGCGGCCGTCGCGCGTCACGTAGTAGCGAGCCGGGCGCAGGCCGTTGCGGTCGAGGGCGGCACCCAGCGTACGGCCGTCGGTAAAGGCGATGGCCGCCGGGCCGTCCCAGGGCTCCATGAGCATGGACTGGTAGGCATCGTAGGCGCGACGCTCCTCGCTCAGGTTGTCGTTGTGGTCCCACGGCTCGGGCAGCAACATGGACGCGGCACGCGTGAGCGGACGGCCGTTCATGACCAAAAACTCGAGTACATTATCCAGAATCGCGGAGTCGGAACCCTCGCGGTTGATGATGGGCATCACACGCTCAAGATCATGCTGCAGCACGGGGCTGTACAGGTTAGGTTCGCGGGCGCGAATCCAGTTGACGTTGCCCTTGAGGGTGTTGATCTCGCCGTTGTGGATAATAAAGCGGTTGGGATGTGCGCGCTCCCAGCTAGGCGTGGTGTTGGTGGAGTAGCGCGAGTGGACGAGCGCCACGGCCGTCTTGACGGCGGCGTCGTTGAGATCGATAAAGAAGCGGCGCATCTGCGTGGCGACCAGCATGCCCTTGTACACGATGGTGCGCGAGCTCATGGAGCACACATAGAAGATCTTGTCACGCAGGGCAAACTCGGCGTCGGCCTTCTTTTCGATGGTACGGCGGCACACGTACAGGCGACGCTCAAAGGCATCGCCGGCGGGCGTGTCGTCCGGACGGCCCAGGAAGGCCTGCAGGATGGTGGGCATGCAGGCGCGGGCCGTCTCGCCCAGATCGTGAGGGTCGACCGGCACCTCGCGCCAAAAGAGCAGCGGCACGCCGGCCTCGGCACAGCCTTCCTCAAACACGCGGCGGGCATCCTCTACGCCCTTGTCGTCTTGCGGGAAGAACAGCATGGCCACGCCATAGTCGCCCTCTGCCGGCAGAATCTGGCCGCACTTTTGAGCCTCTTTGCGGAAAAAGTGATGCGGAACCTGGAACAGGATGCCGGCGCCGTCGCCGGTATTCTTCTCGAGTCCCGTGCCACCGCGGTGCTCCAGGTTGACCAGAATGGACAGTGCATCGTCCAGAATCTGGTGGTGGCGCTCACCGTTGATATCGGCAAGCGCGCCGATGCCACATGCATCGTGGTCGAATTCGGGGCGATAAAGGCCCTGCTGCTGAGCGGAATCTGCCTGCATCGCGATCCTCCCCTAGATATTTAGACAGTCAGTTGAATAGGCATACTAGAAGCATCGCCGGCCCATTGTGTTTCCCGCCCGTTTCGAAACAATTGCGTAACGCACGCCCTACGAGTGGACACCGCCGACCTCAAGGGCAACAACGAGGGCCCCAGGTTCGGCCTGTAAGCTCACCGCTTCAAACATCTCAATCTGTAACAGGAAGATCCAATTTCGACGACTAACGGTTACAGATTGAGATGTTCTCGAGAGACGGTTACGAATGTCTCAATCTGTAACACGAGGGGCCGGTTTTGGCGGTCAGCTGTTACGGATCGAGATTTTCCATAGGACCATTTCTTCCTGTCTCGATCTGTAACACCTAGGCCCAATTTCCATCCCTAGTTGTTACAGATCAAGACATTTCGGCAACCCCCTTTTACCATCCTATTCAAATACAACAATTTTGTTAGTCATGGTCAGATTTCGAGCCTAAAACGGGTATCCTTTGCGGCGTCAAACAAACGGCACGCAGGAGTGCACCATGATCGACCATCTCAAACATCACTTTGGCTCCCCGCGCACCGGCGGCCACGGCGGACTCGACATCGCACGGCATATCGGCCCCGGGCTGCTCGTGACCGTCGGCTTTATCGACCCGGGCAATTGGGCCTCCAATATGGCCGCCGGCTCGCAGTTTGGCTACGCGCTGCTGTGGATCGTCACGCTGTCCACGATCATGCTCATCGTGCTGCAACACAACGCGGCTCACTTGGGCATCGCCACGGGCATGTGTCTTGCCGAGGCCACGACGCGCCACCTGCCCCGCCTCGTCGGGCGTGCGATACTCGGCAGCGCATATCTAGCCACGGTCGCCACCGCCATGGCCGAAGTCCTGGGCGGTGCGATCGCACTTCAAATGCTCTTTGGCCTGCCCGTACGTGCCGGCTGCATCATCGTGGCGGCGGCATCGATTGTCATGCTCATGACAAGCTCCTACAAACGCGCCGAACGCTGGATCATCGCCTTCGTGGGCGTGGTGGGACTTTCGTTTTTAGTCGAGCTTCTGCTGGTCAAGGTCGACTGGCCGCAAGCCGCCACAAGCTGGATCACACCCAGTATGCCCACCGGCTCAGTCGCGATTATCGTAAGTGTCCTAGGCGCGGTCGTTATGCCCCACAACCTCTTCCTGCACTCCGAGGTCATCCAATCCATGCACTTTGAAGGCCAAGGCGAGCAGGTTATCGAAGAACGCCTGCACTACGAGCTCTTCGACACGCTCTTTTCGATGGGTGTGGGCTGGGCAATCAACTCGGCCATGGTCATCCTGGCCGCAACGACCTTCTTTGCGCACGGCATTGTCGTAGACGACCTCGCCGTCGCAGCGGCCACGCTCTCCCCCATTCTGGGCCCGGCAAGCTCGACCATCTTTGCGGTGGCACTGCTGTTTGCGGGCATATCGAGTAGCGTGACGGCGGGCATGGCGGCGGGCACCATCACCGCGGGCATATTCGACGAGGAATACGACATCCACGACCGACATTCCTCGATCGGAGTGGCGGCCTGTTTCGTCGGCGCAGTGGCGGCGTGCCTGATCGTCCCGAATCCTTTTGAGGGTCTCATTTGGAGTCAGGCACTGTTGTCGCTTCAGCTGCCGATTACGGTCTTTGTACTCATACGACTCACCAGCTCGCCCCGCGTCATGGGCAAATACGCCAACTCGCGCCCGCTCAACGCGTTGCTCGTAGGGATCGGCGTCATCGTGACGATTCTCGACATCGTGCTGCTGACGGGGATGTAATGGGATGGCGTGACTGTCCAGATATAACGTCTCAATCTGTAACACGTGAGGCCTTTTTGAGCCCTTAGATGTTACAGATTGAGATTTTCTGAGAGATAGTTTCAGTTTGTCTCGATCTGTAACAAGTGGACCCAATTTCCGCGCCCAGATGTTACAGATCGAGATATTTCTTCAGCCCCAACCTTTTGTCTCGATCTGTAACAAGTAGAGGGGGTTTACGTGCCTAAATGTTATAGATTGAGATTTTGAGAATGATGGTTTTGGTTTGTCTCGTTCTGTAACAGGAAGACCCGTTTTGAGCCGTTAGATGTTGCAGGTTAAGACAAAAGGTCGGCCGGACTCACAACAGACAGGATCGGCTAATAGCAGCCGTGATCCCTTGGGGACGGAGGAAAAGGGCCCCGGCCGGGATATCCGACCGGGGCCCTTGGACAGAGCTATATGTTGCTGCAAGTCGTGTGTCTACGAGCTACTCCTCGACGAGCTCAAACTGATCGGGACCGACGCCACACACCGGGCACACGTAATCCTCGGGCAGCTCGGGCGTGTCGACCTCTACCTCGTAACCGCAAACGGTGCACACGAACTTGTACGTCTTCTTTTCCTCGGCCATGATGTTCTCCTCTCGAACGTGGCTGCTGGTGTACTTTGCTTATTAGTATACATTCTTAATAATATAATGCAAGCGGTTTTACCGCATTTCTACCCTTGGTACGAAGACGCCTTGGGCGGCGTCTTGCCCTTCAGGACCTTATGGTAGTAATCGTAGGTGAGCGGCGTCTCGTCGCTCAGGCGCTCGGCATCCTCGACCTCGCCGATAAACAGTAGATGCGTGCCCACATCCACTGTGTCGATCAAACGGCAGCTAAACAAGGCCGCCGCATGCTCGGGAACATAGGGCATGCCCAGTGCGGTCTCGCGCGTCTCGTACTTGGCAAATTTGTCATAGTTGCTGCTGGTACGGAATCCAAAGTTACCAATGTAGGGCATATCGGCCGTCTGATCGATCACGGTCAGCGCAAAGGCCTTGGCAGACGAGATAACGCCAGACGTGACATTTTCCTTGTTCACGGCAACCGAAATGCGCGGCGGCGTGGACGTCACCTGCACCGCGGTGTTGATAATGCAGCCGGCGCGCGACCCATCTGCCGCGGCACTCACCACATACAGCCCGCACGGCATCGTAAAGAACGCAGTTTTATCCAAAACGATCACTCCCCTAACTCGGAATTGAGCCTTCCAGATGTATGTACCCACAATGAAACATATGTGTCAGAACGGTAAGAAAAATGAGCCACACGCAGTTGCGGTGAAAAAGTCCCTGTTTAAGCCTGGATACCCAACAAACAGGAACTATTCCACCGCAACTTGCGAGGAGCAGACCGGGAGTACGACAACAGTGATGGATGAACATCCCCGCCCGCCCGGATATCAACCCTTAGCGATTACGCTCCTTAAGCGCGCGATCGATTTCGCGCTGAACGTCACGTTTGGCCATGTCCTCGCGTTTGTCGTAGAGCTTTTTGCCACGGCCCAGGCCCAACAGCAGCTTAACGCGACCATCGGTATTAAAGTAGAGCTCGAGCGGCACCAGTGCATAGCCGCGGTTGCGTAGTTTGCCGTCAAGAAAATCAATCTCCTTGCGATGCAGCAGCAGACGGCGCCGGCGATCGGGATCACGGTTCCACACGCCACCGTGACTATAGGGATGGATGTGCAAACCCACCAGCCAGCACTCGCCGCCGCGAATCAGTGCAAAGGTGTCGGTGATCTGGCACGCGCGCTCGCGAATCGACTTGACCTCGGTACCGCTCAGCTCAATGCCGCATTCGAATGTCTCGTCGATAAAGTATTCGTGATGCGCCGAACGATTCTTGGAGATGAGCTTGCGCTCGCGCTTACTGGGCATCGCCGGCCTCCTCGGCGTCATCGGCTTTCCCGCTCGCGGCCTCGCGTTTGGCCTTGCGCTCGGCGTTGAGCTCGGCATCGCTTTCGCGCACCAGCTTAATGATCGCCGCGCATGCCTCCTCGCCCACCAGGTCGCGGGCACGGACCGTCAGGCGCGTAGCCTCCTGCTTGTCGCCGTCGCTCGCAGCGTCGGTCGCACACATAATCAGACAAATGGCAATCTCGGCCGAAGGCGAGGTCGGTACGCCCTGTAACGCCAGCTCGCCCATCACATGCTCATCACTCTCGTCGGCGGCATCCGGATAGGTGGCATGGATCTTGCTGAGCAAGCGCGTCGTATGTGAATCGCCAGGGGCCAAGCGCAGCGCCAGACGTGCGCAACCCACGGCCGCCGAGACGTTCTCAGTCTCTGGCTCCAAAAAGTACTGGCCCAAGTTGGCGTAGGCGCGGGCGGCGCACCTGCCGTCACTCGCACGCTCCAGCACCGAAAACGAAAGCGAAGCCCACTCCTGCTTGTCCTCGAGCGCACGGAACAGCTCGGCCAGATCCAGTCGGTAGTTGCAGTTCATGGGGTCCCAGCGCACGGCCTGCATCAAGGCATTGCGGGCGCTCACATAATCCTGCTGACGGATGTAGGCAAACGCCATGTCGGAGTACAGGCGATCAAAGGGCACCTCGACCTGCACCAGCTCGCGTGGATCCTTTTCCACGCGGCGGTAGGCCAGGCGCTCAAACTTGCTATCGAAGCTAAAGTACTGGCGGTTCTCCTCCGTTTTGCACTCGGCATCGATATACTCCTCGGCGAGCTCCACCAAACGCTCCAGCAGCGGCGTCGCCGTGGCCAGGTCTCCCTGCGCCAGGTAATTCTCGGCATACGTAATGTCTTGTAGGCTGATGGGCAGGTCCATGGCAACTCCTCGGTCCAGGTGAAACGCGGCTCATTCCACACATGCGGTGCATACACAAAACCCGGGTCTCTTGCGAGGCCCGGGCATTCAATTTGTGGTAGCCCGTACCAGATTCGAACTGGTGATCTCCGCCTTGAGAGGGCGGCGTCCTAAACCGCTAGACGAACGGGCCATATGTAGCAAATGCAATGGCTGGGATGGAGGGAGTCGAACCCCCATTGACGGAACCAGAATCCGCTGTCCTGCCATTAGACGACATCCCAATGACTGCATCGCTGCGCTCGGCTGTGCCTTTGCGCAAGAAAGAAATATACGGGAAGCATCGCGATGACGCAAGTCTTAATTTTGACTTTTTTAAAATTGGCCTGATTTTAGCCAACCCGTGAAGGACCTGTGAAGCGACACATCTGCCCCTTATGGACAAAGGATGGCGAAGCGATACTTCGACAAGCACGCATAGCTCTTCGGCCCGCTCGGGTGGCCGCGGTTCAAAAACTGACCGGAGCAAGTCTGTCAGCGAAAACTGTATCCCAAAATCGGCATCCAAAACGGGATACAGCTTCCCCGCAGTCGCTACAGCAACGCCTCGGTCCAAGCCGCTTCCCTAAAGCCGGGGATCGCAAAGTCGTCGCCCACCAGCAGCGGGCGCTTAACCAGCATGCCGTCAGTCGCGAGTAGCTCAAAGCACTCCTGGTCCGTCATGCCAGCGTCCAGACGAGCCTTGAGCCCCAGCTCGCGATACTTCATGCCCGACGAGTTAAAAAAGCGTCGCACCGGCAATCCCGACCGCGCAACCCACGCGGAAAGCTCCTCGGCTGTTGGGTTATCCGCTACGATATCGCGATCGATATACTCAATCCCGTGCTCATCCAGCCATGCCTTAGCCTTTTTACAGGTAGAGCACTTGGGATACTCAACAAATAGCACTGCCACAGGAATCTCCTCTTCGTAAAGACGCATGTCTGGGTAAGCGCCGATGCGTCGATGGCGCGTATCGGCAGTTGACATTGTAACCGGTTGCCATAAAGAGTATCCAACGATGCCGGTAGCATCTTGGGTATCCAGACACGTCTTGCATGGGCGCCGATGGGACGGGTGTCATAACGCACCAACGCGGCCACCAGCAACACCAGCACGATAGCGGCGACATAGCCCGCAGCATCGAAACCCAGGTCAATAATGTCGAAGAGCCTGCCGGGATCAAAAATCTTATGCACCTGGTCGCCAACCAAGTTTTTTCTGGCCAAACTAATGGATGAGCTTAAAGTCCAGGTGCCCGCGAGTCGTGTTGACGCGCGAGACCTCGATGATCACGCGTTGCCCCAACTCAAAACGGCGCCCCGTGTCGGCACCCGTGAGCGTGAGCGCGTCCTCGTCAAACTCGAACCACTCGCTTCCCAAACTCTTAATCGAGACCAAGCCCTCGGCCTGTGTCAGGTCGAGGCGCACAAAGAGGCCCATGCTGCTGACCCACGAAATGGTTCCGGCATAGCGCTCGCCCAGACGATCCTCGTAATACTGGGCGATCTTGATCTTTTGCGTCGCATGGCTGGCGGCGTCGGCCGCACGCTCGGCATCGCTGCATGCACGGCAAATCTGCGGCAAGATGCGCGGCAGCGACTCGCGACCCCTGCCGATCAGCCGCGGCGTGCGCGCCAAGGCATCCTTGCCGCCCAGCTGCTCATACGCCAGTTGCAATTTGAGCACGCGATGGACAACAAGGTCCGGATAGCGTCGGATAGGGCTCGTAAAGTGGCAGTAGCACGGCGCGGCGAGCGCAAAGTGGCCCTCGTTGCGCGGCTTGTACAGCGCGCGCTGCATACTGCGCAATAGCAACGTGTTGACAAGCGGGGCATTTGCCGTGCCAGCGGCAGCGTCAACCGCCGCCTGCAGCTCATCGGGACTTCCCAGGGCAATGCCGGCCGCGCGGCGATCGTCGATGATACCCAGCTGCGCCAGCGCCACAGCGGCCCCGTGCAAGCTGTCGGGGCTGGGATCCTCATGCACGCGATAGCATGCCTCAATATCGCGGTCTGCCAGCCACTCGGCAACGCACTCGTTGGCAAGCAGCATAGCTTCCTCGATGAGCGACGTGGCACACGAGCGCTCGCGGGCCACGATCTGCACGGGAATGCCGTCCTCGTCCAGCAAAGCGCGAATCTCCGCCGTGTCAAAGTCGACCGAGCCGCGCGCACGGCGAATGCGACGGCGTCGCTCGGCAAGCTCGTTGGCAGCGACTAGGAAATCGCTCAGATCCACGTCGTAGTCGCGGGCAGTCTCTTCGCAAGTCAAACCGCGCTCAAGCGCCTCCTCGCGCGACGCCTCGGCTGCAGCAACATCCTCGGCAGCACCTTCCAACACGGAGTACTCCACCGCACCGGCACGCACCAGCAGTGCCTCGGCACCGTCATAGTCCATGCGCACGCGCGAGCGAATCACGCTGGGATACGGATCGTAGTGGCGGACGTGCCCCTGCGCATCGAGCTCGATGTCGACGGTAAACGCCAGGCGATCCTCGTCGGGGCGCAAGGAACACAGGTCATTCGACAGGCGCTCGGTCAACATGGGAAGCACGCGATCGGCAAGGTACACCGACGTCGTGCGATGGCGAGCCTCTAGGTCGATGTGTCCGTCCCAGGCCACATAATGCGATACATCGGCGATATGGACACCCAGCTTGTAGCCGTCCTGCGTCGTGCGCTCCAACGAGATGGCGTCGTCAAAGTCGCGCGCGTCGACCGGATCGATCGTGATGATAAAACGGTCGCGCAGATCACGGCGAAGTGGGTCCTTAAGAGCTGTCGCCACGTCGAGCGATAGCTCCTCGGCCTCGGCAAGGGCGGTCTCGGGATAACTATCGGTATAGCCGTAACGAGCCATGACATATTGAACGCCCAAGTCGGGTGCATCGTCGCCGCCAATGCGGCGCTCAAGAGTCACGGTGCCCGATTCCAAGCGTGTCGGATAGGTCAAGATGCGTGCGACGACTGCATCGCCCGGATGCACGCCCAAACGCTCCGCCGAAGTATCCTCGGGCAAAATAAAGAAATCGGCCTTGAGACGCGAATCAAGCGGCTCGATCACACCGAGGGGGCCTGCCGTCTGATACGTGCCCACCACGCTTATGGCCGCGCGCTCGACAACGCCCTCGATCACGGCACGGCGATCGCCGCGCGGTCCGGTCTTAATGCTCACGGCCACGATGTCGCCGTCCATAATCTCGCGCTTGCCGCGACCCATAACCTTATAGTCGCCATTATCGGTGACAACATAGGCGCTGTGCTCATGGAGCTGCACACGGCCCGTCAGGCTGGGACGCCGCTCGCTGCGCACCGGCGCGCGCTTGTTGCGAGCGCTACGCTTATGTTTGTTATTGCGCCCCATGGCGCCTCCTTACTATCTGTTGCGGGGCCCGCAGGCGCAGCCGCATCATGTCAAAACACCGTGCAGGCCTAAACCGCACGCTTCAAAGAGTCTACCCAATCAACAACAGGGCACGCACCTCGCGTCATGATCCCTATGTGACGGAGAAAATCGAATTATCGAGACAAGCCGAACTACCGGTGAGCCCTTTTCCTCCGTCGCACGGGAATTAAAAAACGGGCCGCCCCAGAGCGGGACGGCCCGTTAACAAAACTAATTCCAGCTGTGTCTACACGCGCAGGTAGCGACGCATGGCAATGGCGGAACCAAAGAGACCGATGATCACGCCGACCAGGATCAGTGCGGCATACGTCACCAGGTAGTATTGCATCGGCAGCGCAAACGACATCCAGCCAATGCTCTCCTGAAGACGCGGAACCAACAGGTTGCGAAGCAGCTCCAAAACACCGATGGAAAGCAGCGAGCCCAAAATGGCCTGCAGCACGCCCTCGGTGATAAACGGACCGCGAATAAAGCCATTGCTGGCGCCCACCAGGCGCATGATAGCAATCTCGCGGCGGCGAGCCGTAATCGACAGGCGAATCGTGTTGTTGATAAAGATGAACGCGATAAACGTCAGCAAACCAACAAGCACAACGGCAGCGATGCGGATGTAGTTCGTCACCTGGAACAGGCGGCTCACTTCCTCCTGACCGTACAGAACGCTCGCATCGACGTCACCGTCATCCGCGATCTTCTGGAAATCGGAGTTCTTCTTGAGCTTCTTGGCCGTGCTCTCGACCTGGGACGGATCGTCCATCTCGATCGCGAACGAAGCAGGCAGCGGATTCTGGCCATCAAGTGCACTCAGAGTGGCGTCGGCGTTACCCGACATCTTGCTCGTGTACTCGGCCAGCGCGTCGTCCTTGTCCTTATAGGTCACGGACTTAACGTTGTTCCACGTCTTGAGCTCACTCTCGAAAGCCTGGACGTCGGCCTGGTCGGCGTCATCGCTAATAAACGCGTTGATAACAACCTGATCCTCAACGGTGCCGATCACGGAGTTCAGCATCGCGGAACCCATGATGAACAGGCCGATGATAAACAGCGAAAGGAAAATCGTGATGACGGCGCCGAGCGAGGTGGTCCAGTTACGGAAGAAGTGGCTCATTGCCTCTTTGAGCGAATAGCCCACGTTAGTTGGTGCCATAGTTGCCGTAACCTCCCCTCTCCTGGTCGCGGATTACGTGGCCGCCCTCGAGGGCGATCACGCGACGATGCATACTATCGACCATCTCGCGATCGTGGGTAGCCACGATCACGGTCGTGCCGGTGCGGTTAATGCGCTCGAGCAGCTTCATGATGCCGAGCGAAATTGCCGGGTCGAGGTTGCCCGTTGGCTCGTCACAAATCAGCAACGGCGGACGGTTGACCATGGCGCGAGCGACGGCCACGCGCTGTTGCTCGCCGCCGGAAAGCTGATCGGGCAGCGAGTCCATCTGATCGGCCAAACCGACCAGACGCAGTACCTCGGGCACCTGGCTGCGAATGACGCCCTTGGGCTTGCCTATGCACTGCAGGGCAAACGCCACGTTTTCATAGGCGGTCTTTTGCGGCAGAAGCTTAAAGTCCTGGAACACGGCGCCAATCTGGCGGCGCAGGAAGGGAACCTTACGGTTCTTGATTTTCATGAGATCCTGACCGGCGACCAAAATGCGACCGCTCGTAGGCCTGACATCACGGTTGAGCGTGGAAAGCAGCGTGGTCTTACCCGATCCGGAATGACCGACCAAGAAGACGAACTCACCCGGATAGATCTCGATGTTGATGTCGTCGAGTGCGGGCTTGTTGGGCTGTGCCGGGTAGATCTTGGTGACATGCTCCATCAGAATGACGGGCTCGACACCGGCCTGCTTGGCCATCTTCTTGCGACTTGCCTGCGGATCGATAGGCGCGAACACCGACGTAAAATCGGGGTTGTTGAGCGCATTGTCAAGACTTGCGACCTCGGCAGCCTGATCATTCTCGACCATGGGCGCAGCGGGCTGCGTAGGATCGGGAATGCCGGCAAAGAGGCCGGACTGCGCCGGTTGCGGCGCGGGCGTAGCAGGAACCATGGGATCGGGAATGCCCGCCATGGTCGGCTGAGGCTCGGCTGACGTCTGAGGCTGGTTCACGCGAGCAGTCACCTTTTGGACGGGCTCAAAGCCCGCAGCGGCAGAAAGCTCGACATCGCTGGGGGGATTGTAGGCAAAGGGATCGGATGCCGGCCGTGCCTGATCTGCCGGCTGTGCGGGGGCCTGGGCAATATGCTGGCCCTCTGAATCCGGAGTGGCGAAACGTGTGCCCGGGACGCCATGCTGCGTCTTGGGGGCCTCATCGCCCGCACCGGAGGTACGGAAGTGGTTACCCACTGGTGCTCCTTATCATCGTGCGTTTAAACTACATGAGCGCTTTGTATTTTAGCAGCATTAGCTTCGCTGCACATAAGAAGCATGGCAAGGTTTTGGTCTCACCGGCCGCGCACAGGGCTACCTCCCAAATCGTCCTCGGACATGTCGGAGTCCCCGCTGCGCGCTTCGCGGGGCGGGGACTCCTCCGTCCTGCGGAAAGATTTGGGAGGTAGCCCTGTGCGCGGCCTGCGGCTACTAAGGAGTCGCCGCGTTTTTCTTGAGGTGCTGCATATACAAAGTTGGAAGGGCTGAGTTGCACTTTGCTGATATGGGCCCGCTTCCCGGAGGAAGCCCTTGCTTGGTGCGGGCCTGATTTGTTTGTTACCGACAAAAAAACAGGGGCGCCCTCTTTGGGGGCGCCCCTGTTCTGGCTTGCATACGGTTGCTGAAGCGATACTTTGCCTCGTCTTGCCCTAGGCCAAGAACTCCTTGGTGGTTGCCACGATGTTGGCGTCATCCAGGCCGTACTTGTGCAGGAGCTCGGCGCCCGGGCCGGACTCGCCAAAGGTATCGTTGACGCCAATCTTCTTGAGCGGCGTCGGGCACTGCTCGCAGAGCACGTCGGCAACGGCGCTGCCCAGGCCGCCGATCACGGAGTGCTCCTCGACGGTCACGACGTGACCGGTCTTGGCGGCGCTCTTGACGATCAGATCGGCGTCGATGGGCTTAATGGTGTGCATGTTGATGACCTCGGCGTCGATGCCCTCGGCAGCGAGCTGCTCGGCAGCCTCGAGAGCCTCGCCAACCATCAGGCCGCAGGCGATGATGGTCACATCGGCGCCCTCACGCATGACGATGCCGCGGCCCAGCTCGAACTTGTAGGTCTCGGGGTCGTTGATGACCGGCGAGGCCAAACGGGCAAAGCGCATGTACACGGGGCCGTCGCACTCGTAGGCGGCGCGGACCACGGCGCGGGCCTCCACGTCGTCGGCCGGGACAATCACGGTCATGCCAGGGATAACACGCATAAGGGCGATATCCTCGCAGCACTGGTGCGTGGCACCGTCCTCGCCCACCGAAATACCGGCGTGCGTGGCGCCGATCTTGACGTTGAGGTGCGGATAGCCGATGGAGTTACGGACCTGCTCAAAAGCGCGGCCGGCGGCAAACATGGCAAAGGTGCTCGCGAAGGCAGTACGACCGGTGGTCGCGATACCGGCGGCGACACCCATCAGGTTGCTCTCGGCAATGCCCACATCGAAGAAGCGGTCGGGGCAGGCGGCCTTAAACTTACCGGTCTGCGTGGCGGCAGCCAGGTCGGCGTCGAGGACCACAAAGTCGTCGTGCTCGGCAGCGAGCTCAACGAGGGCCTCGCCGTAGCTTACACGCGTGGCGATTTTCTTGACGTCTGCCATCCTAGAGCTCCTCTCCGGCGGCCGTGAGCTCTGCCATGGCCTGCTCAAACTGTTCATCGTTGGGGGCCTTGCCGTGCCAACCAACCTGGTTTTCCATAAAGGAAACGCCCTTGCCCTTCATGGTCTCGGCGATAATGGCGGTAGGCTGACCCTTGGTGGCGCGAGCCTCGGCAAAGGCGGCGCGAATCTGACCGAAGTCGTTGCCGTCGGCGAGCTCCACCACGTGGAACTTAAAGGCGCGGAACTTGTCGGCGAGCGGCATGGGATCGTTGACCTCCTCGACGGGACCGTCAATCTGCAGGCCGTTGTGGTCAACGATCACGCAGAGGTTGTCGAGCTGCTGATTGCCGGCAAACATGGCGGCCTCCCAGACCTGGCCCTCCTCGCTCTCGCCGTCGCCCAGCAGGGCGTACGTGCGGTAAGTATCGCCCCAGTGCTTGGCGGCGACGGCCATGCCCACGGCGGCGGAGATGCCCTGGCCCAGCGAGCCGGTGGACATGTCGACGCCCGGGGTGTCGTTCATGTTGGGGTGGCCCTGCAGGTGGCTGCCGATATGGCGCAGCGTCTCGAGGTCCTCCTTGGGGAAGAATCCGCGCTCGGCGAGCACGGCGTACAGACCCGGAGCGCAATGGCCCTTGGAGAGCACAAAGCGGTCGCGGTCGGCCTTGCGAGGATCGGCCGGGTCGACATTCATTTCCTCAAAGTACAGATAAGTCATGATGTCGGCAGAGCCGAGCGAACCGCCCGGATGGCCGGACTTGGCAGCGTGCACGCCGGTGACGATGCCCTTCCTTACCTCGTTGGCAACCTTTTTGAGCTCTTCGTCGCTCATTGTGCCTTCCTTTCATCCTCTTTAGACAAGATGCGCACGGCGCAGAAGGTAATCCCAACCCAGCCGCAATGCACGTGCGCCATTCATTATGCTGGAAACTGAAGGCTTTACCAGAGTTTTTATCATTATTTGAATAATTTAGCTGGCAGACCCGCTGATGAATCGGTTTATCAATGTGAACGTCTTTTGGATGGAGCGCCGTCTGCCCTACGCGTTAATGTCCTTGAACCCCTCACCGAAGGCTTCCGTAACGTCGGCGACCGTCACGATAGCTTGAGGATCGCGCTCACGCACGATGGTCTTAAGTGTATTGAGCTCGCGGCGGCTAACGATCACCATAATCACCGGCTTCTCAGCGCCCGAATACATGCCGGTCGCCTTTAATTTAGTGCAGCCGCGACCCAGGCCATACATGATATCGGCCGCGATATCGGGGAAATTCTCCGAGATGATGAGCACCATACGGCGCTTGTTGCCGCCATCGACCACAGCGTCGATCACATAGCCGCTCATTACCATCGAAAGCCCTGCATACAGCGCGTTCTCCAGAGAGAAGACGGGGGCCGATGCCGCGCATACGGCGACATCGATCGCCATGACGGTCGAACCCACTGGCAGCGAGGTATTACGTGAGATAATCTGGCCGATGGTGTCGGAGCCGCCGGTGTTGGCGCCGGCGCGTAACACCATGCCGTAACCAATGCCCGTGATAATGCCGCCCCACATAGCGGGAAGCATCAGGTCTGCATCTGCCAGAGGCGCTACAAACGGGGCAAACAGGTCGGTAAAGAAGCCCAGTAGCACAAAGCCTGTCGCCGTCTGTACCACATAGAACATGCCGCCCTCGCGCATGACGACCAGCAACAGCAAGGCATTCATCACGATGGTTTGGATACCGACGGGCAGCGACACGCCCCGCGCGGCACCGACCGCCTGGATAATAGTCGCAAGGCCCGTAACGCCACCGGCGGCAAGACCGTTGGGAATCAAAAACAGGTCGGTCGCGATGGCCGCCAAAGCGCACCCAAGCATAATCTGGGGCAGATCGTGGAAGAAGTTCATTGAAAGAATGCGCTTAATATCCAGACGATATGCCATGCTACCCCCCTCAAAAAGCGCACCCCATTGGGTGCGCATTGAACTTCTTACCGTATTCGATTCTACCGATTCGCCGAGGAAAAACCACCCCGCGGCGGGTTTGCTCTGGATATAAAACCACCTGTCCAGAGTTTAGTGTCGGTCCGTGACTCACCCGGGGCTTAAGCGGACGGAGACTCCGCGTCAGCATTGCCGGTAGCCCAGCGATGGTAGCCGATCACAAACGGATCCAAGTCGCCATCGTCGAGAACGGCGTCGACGTTGCTGGTCTCCACGCCCGAGCGCAGGTCCTTGACCATCTGATACGGATAGAGCACGTAGCTGCGGATCTGGTTGCCAAAGCCAATCGTGGTCTTGGGACCGCGGATCTCGTCGAGCGCCTCGGCGCGCTTCTCGAGCTCAATCTCGTACAGGCGGGCCTTGAGAATCTGCATACACGCGGCCTTGTTCTGAATCTGGCTGCGCTCATTTTGGCAGGTCACTACAATGCCGCTGGGAAAATGCGTCACGCGCACGGCGGAGTCGGTAGTGTTGACGCCCTGGCCGCCCGGGCCGCTTGCGTGGTACACGTCGACGCGGATATCGTCGGGGTTGATCTCGATATCGATATCGTCGGGCAGCACCGGAATGACCTCGACGCCGGCAAACGTAGTCTGTCGACGCTTCTTGTCATCGGTGGGGCTAATGCGCACCAAACGGTGAACGCCGGCCTCGGCACGAAGCATACCGAAGGCATCCTTGCCCTCAACGGTAAAGGTTGCGCGATCAATGCCAATGACCTCGGCAGCGGGGCAATCGTTGATGGTGACCTTCCAGCCACGGCGTTGGCAGTACTTCATGTACATCTTAAAGAGCATGAAGGTCCAGTCCTGCGCCTCCAAGCCGCCCTGTCCGGGCTTGATGGTCACAATCGCGTCACCGTGATCGAACTCGCCGGTAAACCAGCTCGAAAGTTCGAGCTCATCGATGGCGCGCGCCAGACGATCAGCCGTGGCGGCAGCCTCCTCACGCAGTGCAGCGGCATCGGGGTCATCGCCCATTTCCTCGGCAAGTTCCAGCGCCGCGCGGGCATCGGAGAGCTCGCCGCGCGCGGTATCCACGGCGGCGATATCCTCCTTGGCGCGCGCAATCTCTTCCATCGTGGCGCGAGCGGCATCGGCGTCGTCCCAAAAGCCGGGAGCGACGCTCTTGGCCTCAAGCTCGGTCACGTGGGTGCGCTTCTCGTCCAAATGAAGATACGACTCGACCTCGCCGAGCCGGTCCGCAAACTTGTCCAGCTCGGCGGGCGTTACCTCTAAAGCCTCGGCCATTAACGATTCCTGCCGTGGCAGTACTTGAACTTCTTGCCGCTGCCGCAAGGGCACGGTTCGTTGCGACCCACGTTGACATACGGGTCGTCGCTCTCGGACTTGCGGTAGGTGGTCACCTTAGCGCCGTTGTTGACAGCTGCCGGTCCGCCCTGGACGGCCGTGCGAGCCTGTGCCCGTGCCTCCTTGCGCAGGACCGAGTTGCCGTTGTCGCCATCGACGTCGGCGGGGCCGGAGAAGCGCGCACCCTCGAGCGCGGGGTCCTCCTTGCGCTCCACAGCCTGCGGGGCGGCCTTGATCTCGATGCGCAGGACGGTGCGCAGGTAATCCTCGTACATGGTGTCAACGAGCATCTGGAAGGCACCATAGGCCTCGGTCTTGTACTCGACCAGCGGGTCGCGCTGACCAAAGCCGCGCAGTCCGATACCGGTCTTGAGATAGTCCATCTCCTGCAGGTAGTTCATCCAGCGGGTATCGATGACGCGCAGCATGACCTGAGTATTGAGCTCGCGCATGAGGTCCTCGCCCAGGCGCTCGGCCTTCATGTTGTAGCACTTCTCGACGTAGGCTAGGACATCGGCAGCAAGGGCCTCGTAATCCTCGTCGGGGAACTTGGGCGTATCGATATGGCCGGTCAGCTCCACGACCCACTTGCGCAGGCCATCGAGGTCGCGCTCGCCGTCGTGGCTGTCCTTAGTGCAAAACTCCTGCACGCAGCGGTACACGGTGTCGTGCATGACCTCGGTGATGTGGTCGGTCAGGTCCTTACCGTCCAGAATCTTGTTGCGCTCGGCGTAGATAACCTGGCGCTGCTTGTTCATCACGTCGTCGTACTCAAGAACGCTCTTGCGCATGGAGAAGTTGATGCTCTCGACCTTGTGCTGGGCGCTCTCGACGGCCTTGGAGATGATCTTGTGCTGGATGGGCATGTCGTCGCCCATTTCTGCCGTGACCATCATCTTGGAGACGCGGTCCATCTTGTCGCCGCCAAACAGGCGCATCAGATCGTCCTCGAGCGACAGGTAGAACTGGGTCTCGCCCGGATCGCCCTGACGGCCAGAACGGCCACGCAGCTGGTTGTCGATACGACGGGACTCATGGCGCTCGGTGCCGATGACGGTCAGGCCGCCGGCGGCAAGCACGCGCTCGCGCTCGGCCTTGCAGGTCTCCTTGGCCTCGGCGTTAAACTGCTCGAGCTGCTCGGGCGTCACGTCCTCCATGGTCAGGCCCTCGTACTCAAGGCGCTCGCGCACCAGCTCGTCGGGGTTGCCGCCCAGCAGGATGTCGGTACCACGACCAGCCATGTTAGTAGCGATGGTCACGGCGCCGTAGCGTCCGGCCTGGGCCACGATATGAGCCTCGCGCTCGTGATGCTTAGCGTTGAGGACCTCGTGCGCGATGCCGCGCTTGGTAAGGGCGGCCGACAGCTTCTCGGAACTCTCGATGGAGACGGTACCGACCAGGACCGGCTGGCCCTTGGCGTGACGCTGCTCGACATCATTGGCAACGGCGTTGTACTTGGCCTGGATGGTGCGGTAGACCAGGTCCTCGTGATCGACACGCTGCACGGGCTTGTTGGAGGGAATGACCTCGACGGGCAGCTTGTAGATCTCGCGGAACTCGGCATCCTCGGTAAGCGCCGTACCGGTCATGCCGGAGAGCTTGTCATACAGACGGAAGTAGTTCTGCAGGGTAATGGTAGCCAGCGTCTGGTTCTCCTCGCGCACCAGCACGCCCTCTTTGGCCTCGATAGCCTGGTGCAAGCCCTCGGAGTAGCGACGGCCCTCCATGATGCGGCCGGTGAACTCATCGACAATCTTGACCTCGCCGTTGGTAACGACGTACTGCTTGTCGCGGTGGAACATGTATTGGGCCTTCAACGCCTGCTGCAGGTGGTTGACCAGCTGGCCCGAAAGGTCGGCGTAGATGTCCTCGATACCCAGGCGGCGCTCGATCTTCTTGAGGCCGCGCTCGGTGGCGGCAATGGTGTGCTTGGCCTCGTCCATGACGTAGTCGCCCGTGGGCTCCACGTCCTCGGTGGCGGTGAGCATATCGTGCGACACGTCCTCGCCGCGCTCCAGCCCGCGCACGGCGCGCGCGAAGTCCTTGTAGGTGCTGGCCGACTTGGTGCCGGCGCCCGAGATGATCAGCGGGGTCCTGGCCTCGTCGATCAGGATGGAGTCGACCTCGTCGACGATAGCGTAGCTGTGGCCGCGCTGGACGCGCTGCTCGGGGCGGGTGACCATGTTGTCGCGCAGGTAGTCAAAGCCAAACTCGGAGTTGGTGCCGTAGGTGACATCGGCCTGGTAGGCCGGGCGCTTAAGCTCGAGCGGCATGTTGTTCTGCAGCAGGCCGACGGTCATGCCCAAATACTTGTAGATGCGGCCCATCCACTCGGAGTCGCGCTTTGCCAGGTAGTCGTTGACGGTAACGACATGCACGCCCTTGCCGGCGATGGCGTTAAGATAGCCGGCCAGGGTGGAGACGAGTGTCTTGCCCTCGCCGGTCTTCATCTCGGCGATATGACCCTCGTGCAGCGCCATGGCGCCGATGAGCTGTACGTCAAAGTGACGCATGCCCGTGATGCGCTTTGAAGCCTCGCGCACGGTGGCAAAGGCCTCGGGGAGCATGTCGTCAAGCGACTCACCGTTAGCATAACGCTCGCGGAACTTATCGGTCTGGCCGCGAAGCTCCTCCTCGGTCATCTTCTCAAACTGAGGCTCAAGCCCGTTGATCTGGTCAACGATCTTGTAGTAGCGCTTAAGGTCCTTATCGGATCCAAAGGACAGCAGCTTTGACATGAATCCCATGTGGTTTTCCTTTTTTGGCCATCGCCCGTAGCGAGGTGCACTGGGCGAGTTAAACACAGATAGTTGTACTTTAGCCAAACGGGGCGCACGCTATACGCTCGACCTCATCCCCCACGTAATAACTACGACCGACCTGCCAAAAAGGGCGTTTTATTTTTAATGGCTACGGCCCAGATAGGCGCCGATAACTTTGCGCTGCTCGGCGCTCGCCCGATAGTAGACGCGAAGCTCGCCTTCGGCATCCAAATCAAAGCGCGCCTCGTCAATCAGGCCATTCTTGTGCGCGGTCATGAGCGCCTCCTGCATGCGCGGCCTTGCAAAGGCGGCAAACGATGCGTACTCGGCCGCGAGATCGGCCATCACATCGTCGACGCAAGCCTCGTCATGGCAAACAAAATAATCGAGCATGGCATAGTTAAGCGGAAGCATCCCGATCACCGTCCTTTTTAACCATGTCGAGGGGATTCACGGCGATCAGGCAAATGCCGACGAGGTTGACGACGGCCGCCACCCATGCAACGGACGGAAGCGCGTAGCCGTCAAAGCCCAAGACCAGGCCGACGATAATCCACGTAAACAGCGGCGCTGTAAAGGTATAGGTGCCGTTGATGGCCATGCCCAGCGCCGTGCCGCACATGGAGTTGGCGCGATACCAGCTCATAAACGAAAAGTAGGCGGCAAAACCGGAGCAGGCGAAAAACACGACGGAGGATTTGTCGGTGAGCGCTTGGGCGACAAGGACGTAACTCTGACCAAGGGGCTCTCCGCATGCCAAGGTTAGGGCCGGCAGTACCAAGCACAGGTTGCCGACGCCCGAGACAAGCTGACGGATGTTGATGGCGATCTGAGGATCGATCATGCAGGTGGCGCGGCCGCCCACGCATCCCTCGACGCCCCAGCACAGGGCGGCTAACAGCGCCAGGCCCAAGCCAAGCGCCATGCCGAAAGATGCCTGCCCGCTCAGGCCGGCGCTACCGATCATAGCGCCGGCGACCACGCAGACAACGATGCCGGTGACGACACGGGGGCTAAGCGGCTGTCGGTAGAGCACGCGGGCGAGCACCGCACCGATCGCGGGGTTGAGCGCGGCGATGGGCACGGCAAGCGTGCCTGCCTGCGAAAGCGCGATAACGTAGGCGGCAGAAGCGATGGGCCCGCCAATGAAGGCGGCGGCGATAACGATGACGCCGGGCTTTGAGGCGATGCAGCGGCCTAGGTCGGCGAGTTTGCCCTGACCGGCAGTGAAAAACGTGGCCCAGACGGCACTCAACACGTCATTGACGCCCGAGGCGATCGTGGGCAAGATGAATACCGCCAAAAGGCCGGAGGGAGCAAATGCATCGAACCAACCGGCCCAAACGCCAAAGAGCTGACCGGCGGTAACAAAGGCCGTGTACAGCGCATACATGCAGCTCGAAAGCGCCGCGACAGCGATACCCTTCCTAAAATAGGCAGCATCGAGCGCACGCTTCTTTGCCACCGCGAGCTCGCGATTGCCCAAGGACGTCGATGTGTCCACGTAGCCTCCTATCGGTTACCTGCCAAAAAGGGACAGGTTTATTTTGGCAGGTTTTATCTGGGCAAACGAAAAATCCCCACCGTTCGGTGCAAAGAGGACGTGCTACTTTGCGTCGATAAGAAAAGGGCCGTGCACCCAATTGGATGCACGGCCCTTTTGCCATGAATGCGAGCGATTCCTCGGCGAGCTATTTACTCAGCAGCCTCGGTGGTCTCGGCCTCGGCAGCGGCCTCCTCGACGGGAGCCTCTGCGGGAGCCTCGGCGGCCTGCTTGGCAGCCTCCTCGGCAAACTTAGCGGCACGCTTGGCCTTCTCGGCAGCCTTAGCCTCAGCGGCGGCCTTGCGAGCGGCCTCGGCCTCAGCAGCCTTGGCGGCCTTGGCAGCCTTGGCCTCCTCGGCCTTCTTGAGCTGGGCGGCAGCGGCGCCACCAAACTTGTCGGCGAAGCGCTGGACGCGTCCACCGGTGTCGACGAACTTCTGCTGGCCGGTGTAGAACGGGTGGCACTCGTTGCAAAGCTCGACCTTCATCTCGGACACGGTAGCGTGCGTCTTGAAGGTGTTGCCGCAGGAGCACGTCACCGTGCACTCGACATACTGGGGATGGATACCCTGCTTCATGGTAGGACTCCTTATTGGTCAGGCGCTGGTTACCGATCAGCGCATAAGGCGTCTTGGTTTCCGACCAAGACAACAAACTCGGCTATGTTACCACGGCGTCGAGCGTCCCACAAAAGGTTCACGGTCTTTACGCCGGAGTACACAGGCGAATCTGCCCGATCGCGGCGCCAACAGAGCCGCCCGAGCTGTCCAGGGTTCCAAAAATACACCCTACGAGACAAGCGCTCCATGTTGCAGACGTGTAACGCCGCAGCAAAGGCGCCCCTTTTTGCACGGGACAGGTACAATGATGAACACTGTACCGTAGCGGAGCGCCGCCGCGCGCCGCCAACACGCGAAAGGGTTTCCCATGGCCGAGATCTCGTCCTCCCGTATCGTCATCACCGTCCTTGGCAAGAACCGCCCCGGCATTGTCGCCGGCGTCACCCGCGTCCTGGGCGAAGCCAATGTCGACATCCGCGACATTACGCAGTCCATTATCGAGGACATCTTCACCATGACCATGCTGGCCGACACCGCCGAGTCCAAGCTCGACTTCGCCGAGCTGCAGAAGGCCCTGGCCGAGGCCGGCGAGCTTTCGGGCGTCAACGTGTCCATCCAGCGCGAGGACGTCTTTAACTTTATGTACCGCCTGTAGCGAACAGGCTGCGTGACGACGGCCCAACGTGCGCCCAGGCGCAACGTCGCCACATAGCCCGGAGAGGAGCGCGCATGGCCTACGACGCCAAGAAAATCTATTACCGCTTCGACGACCACCTGAGCCGCCTGGTCCTGGACTACGAGGCCAGCCGCCAGATTGCGCCCGAAAGCGAAAATTTGTATTACGGCATGCCCACCGAGCCTTATGACGAGGGCCTGTTTGTCGAGCACAATGTTAAGCGCGGTCTTCGCAATGCCGACGGATCGGGCGTGGTCGCGGGCCTCACCCGTATCTCGGACGTGCACGGCTACAACAAGGTCGACGGCCAGGTCGTGCCCGACAAGGGTCGACTCACGCTGCGTGGTTACAACATCGAGGACCTCGTCAACAATGCCCAGGCCGAGGACCGCTATGGCTACGAAGAGGTCGCCTACCTGCTCATTACGGGCTCGCTGCCCAACAAGGATGAGCTCGACGGCTTTTGCGGGCGTCTGGGCGCGTTTAGGCACCTGAGCGACGAGTACGTTAAGGAATTCCCGATGACCACGGTGTCGTCGAGCATCATGAACGTGCTTCAGCGCGCCGTGCTGCTGCTCTATGCCTTCGACGCCGAGCCCGACGTGATCACCCCCGAGCACGAGATCGATGTTGCCATCTCCATGCTCGCCCGTCTGCCCCGTATTGCCGCCTTCGCGCACATGGCTTCGGTCGCCAAGCGTCGCGGCTCCGAGGTGCATGTGCCGCACCCCACGCCCGGCCTGTCCACGGCCGAGACCATTTTGCAGGTGCTGCGCGGCGGCATGGCGTTTACCCGCGACGAGGCGATGCTGCTCGACGTGATGCTTATGCTCCATGCCGAGCACGGCGGCGGCAACAATTCCACGTTCGCCTGCCGCGTGCTGTCGTCTTCGGCCACCGACCCGTATTCCGCCTACGCCGCGGCTATCGGCTCGCTCAAGGGCCCGCGTCACGGCGGTGCCAACGCCAAGGTCGTATCCATGCACGAGGACATTCGCGCGCATGTTTCCAACTGGGAAGACGATGACGAGGTCGCTGCATATCTGAGCAAGATTCTCGACAAGCAGGCCTTTGACGGCACGGGGCTCATCTACGGCATGGGGCACGCCGTCTACACGCTCAGCGACCCGCGTGCCGAGGTCTGCCGCCACTACGCACGTTCGCTCGCCGCCAAGAAAGATCTGGGCGAGGAATTCGCGCTGATCGAGCGCATCGAGCGCCTGGCGCCCCAGGTCATGCGCGACCACGGCATGACCAAGCCTATCTGCGCCAATATTGACCTGTACACGGGCTTTATCTACAAGATGCTCGGCGTACCCGAGACGCTCTTTACGCCGATGTTCGCCGTGGCCCGCATGGCAGGCTGGTCGGCACACCGCATGGAAGAGCTCTTCTGCGCACACCGTATTATTCGCCCGGCATACCGTCCGGTGATCGAGCCACTGGAGTACAAGCCACTCGCCGACCGTTAGGACGCGCACCGTTATAGAACACGAGCGTGGCCAGGGCATCACCGCCCTCGGCCACGCTTTTTATGCCAGCAGAAAGGGCTGTATCGAATGATTGTTTTTTCCGATATGGATGGAACACTGTTGACGAGTGACAAGCAGATGAGCGACGCCACCTGGGCGATGCTCGACGAGCTCGCACGTCGCGGCATTGAGTTTGTACCGTGCACGGGGCGTCCGCTGTCGGGCGTCTTTGAGGCCATCCTCGCCCATCCTGCCGTGCACTACGCGGTCTGCGCCAATGGCGCTAGCGTCTGGCAGCTCGACGAGGATGTGCCCACCGATGCCTCACGCGCCACGCGCATATTGAGCCGACCGCTCGACCGCGCCATCGCCCACCGCGTCCATAGCATTGCCGCCGGCCACGATGTGACCTTCGATATCTTCGCGGACGGGCAGTGCTTCCTCCCCCGCTCGCTCTACACGCGCCTGGACGAATTCTGCGGCGGAGATCCTCACATCGCGGCTTCGCTCAAGCGCACGCGAACGCCGATCGACATGGATATCGACAGCAAAATCGACGAGGTCGAGGTGCTCGAACGCATCGCCATGTACTGGCACGACTCAGCCGACCGCGATGCTATCGTGGCGGCGCTCGACACACTCGAAGGCATTGAGGTCACGCGTTCGTACGCCATGAATATCGAGGTCATGGGCGGGGGCGCCACCAAGGGAACGGCATTGGCTTGGCTATGTGGGCATCTGGGCGAGCCTCTCGCCGACGCCTGGGCGTTCGGCGACAACATCAACGACATCCCCATGCTGCAGGCAGCGGGCCACGGTACGGCGATGATCAATGCCGAGCCCGAGGACCGCGAAGCCGCCGGCGCCATCACCGAATACGACAACGACCACGACGGCGTCGCCCGCGCCATCATGGCCGCCCTCGCCTAGCAGCAGCAACCCGGCAGGGTAGCTAATTTGGGACGGGGCTTTTTTAGCTACCCTGGTCACAGTAGTCGTTGGGGGCACTCTTCACGGGGCGCTGCAAGGACTGTCCCCATCTGCCGAATTAGGCGAGACTCTCCAGCACGCGACGGAGCTCCTGCTGGACGGCGTGGTCGCGGTTGCACCCCACCACGCGATCGGCGACTGCCTTGAGCGCGGGGCGCGCGTTTTCCATCGCGCAGCCCGTGCCGACAAAGCGAATGATCTCGTAGTCGTTCATCGAGTCGCCAAATGCCATGATCTCATCGCGCCCAATGCCGTAATGCTCCGCGAGCTGCGCGATGCCAGAGGCCTTCGACACGCCGGGCTGCATGGCATCGATCCACGCGTTGCCCGAAGGCGCAAAGGTAAAGAACTGGCCGAGCTCGCGCTGCAGTACGTAAGCGCTGTCCATAACGGCACCATCATCGCAAAAGATACTCGCCTTGATGATATTTACGCTGGGATCGGGCAGCTCCCAAATGCGCTCGGCATTGGGAAGGTCCTTATCCACCTCGCGCACGAACTTACTCTCGTCATCGAGCAAGAAGGACTTGGTTCGGTCAAAGAGTGCAAGATGCAGATTGGGAAACGTCGCGACGGCCTGGGCTAGCTTTCGAATCGCCAGGTGCGAATACACCTCACGGCCTACCATTTTGCCGTCGGCGTAGACCTGGGCACCGTTAGCTGCGACAAAGTCCATTTTGTCGCGAACGGGCGCAAAGAACTCGCACAGGCGATCGTAGCGGCGGCCTGACGACGCGGCAAAATGCACGCCATGCTCGCGCAGTGCCAGGATCAGTTCGTAGGTCTCGGGAGGCACCTGGCCATTTTCGTCAAGCAGTGTGCCGTCCATATCGGATGCAATCAGCTTAAACATAGAAAAGCTCCCTTCGGGCTTGCTGGAATCGAACGTGTATCCGATTCCAACGTACCCAAAGGGAGCTCAAATAAGACCCCGCAGTCATAAACGTTACATAGACCTGGCAAATAGCTCACGCGCACCAGAGAGCCCACGGTCGCGGCGTCAGGCGACACGCCAAAGAGTGTCCCCAGCGACTAGTCGTTTAAGAACGTCCCCGATGATTAGTCGGCGTAGGTGAAGGTCGTGACGTCGAACATGCCCTCGGGGCGGATGCGGAGCGTCGGGATGACCGGCAGGGGCAGGAAGATGATGCCCATGATGGGGTCGAGCGGCGGCTCAATACCCATGGCGCGCGCCTTGACCATAAAGTCGTCGTGCTGCGCTGCGACATCCTCGGCCGTGCCCTCGCTCATCAGGCCACCGAGCGCCAGCGGAATGCGCGCCACGACCTCGCCGTTGCGCACCAGCACGTGACCGCCCTGGCCCACGGCCTCAACAGCAGCCATCATATCGGCGGCGTTGTCGCCCACCACGCACACGTTGTGCGAGTCGTGGCCGATCGTGGAGGCAATGGCACCACCGGTGATGGTGAAACCGCGCACCCAGCCGCGACCGATATGCTTGCCGACCAGGCCCAGGCCAGCGGGGCCGTCGCCGTCGACGCCCTCGGCTTGCAGCGACACGCCGCGGCCATGGCGCTCAATCAGCATAATGCGGCGCAGGCCCTCGGCGCTCTCGGGGCGAGCCATACCCGTGATTGCCTTACCCGGCACCACGTCAATCACAGCCTCGCCCGGCTTAAAGGCATAGTCGAAAACGTCGAGCGAAAGCTTCGGCAGCTTAACAGAGGCGCGCAGCTCGTCGGCAAGGGCCGCAACCTCAGCCATCTCGGGTGCGATCTCGCCCACAAAGGTGCCATCCTGCGCCACCAGAGCACCGGCGGCATATACGCGATGCGGCGCCGTGGCAAACGTCAGATCGTTGAGTACCAGCAGGTCGGCACGCTTGCCCGGAGCGATGGCGCCGCGGAGCTCATGCGGATCGCGGCAACCGTGGTCCAGGCCAAAGGCCTCGGCCGTGGAAAGGGACGCCATGGAGATGGCGACCACCGGGTCGATGCCGGCCTCGATGGCCACGCGGCAGGCGTTGTCGATCATGCCGGTCGAAAGCGCGTCGGAGGGAGCGCGGTCGTCGGTCGCAAAGCAGCAGCGGCGAGCACGGGCGGGGTTTTCCAGCAGCATAGGCGACAGGTTGGCAAGATCATGGCTGCAGGTGCCCTCGCGCAGCATGACATACATGCCGCGGGATAGCTTGTCGAGCGCTTCCTCGGGAATCGTCGACTCGTGGTCGGCGATAATACCCGCCGCGGCATAGGCGTTGAGATCCTTGCCGGCAACAAGCGGAGCATGACCGTCGACCTGCTTGGACGGCGTCTGGTTGGCAGCATCGATGCGAGCGCAGGTCTCGGGGTCGGCCATAAAGACACCCGGCAGGTTCATCATTTCGCCCAGACCAAAGACGTCGCCCGGATGCTCGGCAAAAAACGCCTGCATATCGGCAGCGGTGATGACGGCACCGGCCTGCTCGTCGGGCAGTGCGGGCACGCACGAAGGCATCATGTACTTGATGGAGATGGGTGCGCGACAACCGTCCTCGATCATAAAGCGCAGGCCGTCTAGGCCGGAAACGTTAGCGATCTCGTGGCTGTCGGCAATAGCGGTGGTGGTGCCACGCGTCGCCGCCATGCGCGCATACTCGGCGGGACGGATGTTCGAAGACTCGATATGCAAGTGTCCGTCAATAAAACCGGGTGCGAGATAGCGACCCTGACAGTCGATAACCTCAGCTGCCTCGTACGTGCCAGCAGCGTCATCTCGACCATCGTAGAGAACACCGACGATCACGCCGTCCTTGACGGCGACGCTACCGGGCGCCACGCGCTGACCGTACACATCAACGATCTGTGCGTTGGCAAACAACGTGTCGACGGGCACGCGGCCCTCGGCGGCATCGATCACAGACCTCATGACCTCAACGGACATACATACTCCTTTAACCGTAGAAAAAAAGCTGCGGAGCGGACAGACCTTCACCGCAGCAAGCCAATAGCCATTGTATGCCCAAACGATGGGCCAGCAATACGCCCCTCTGCTTAACGGCACACACCACTTGGCGCAATGGGGACAGGCTGCTTTGCACCACTGACAAGGAGTGTCCCAAAGTGCCGGCACAAAAGGATCATCCCTAAGTGCCAAAAAGGCCGCAGTCGGAAATCCCGGCTGCGGCCTTGTTGCACTTGTGAGGTCAACTTGCTCGTTAGACCAACTTAAAGCCCTTGCGCTTGCCCACGGAGAGGGTGTCGCCCAGCTTGAGGGCACTGGGGTCGATGTTGTAGCTCTTGGGAGCCACGGCCTTGCCGTTGATCTTGACACCGCCGCCGTCAATGTCGCGGCGGGCCTGACCGGCGCTGGCCGAAAGACCCAGGTCCTTGAGCAGGCCGGCAAGGTAAATCTGGCCCTCGTCGTTTACGGTCAGCTCAACATGCTTCTCGGGGAAGTCGGCGAGCTGGCCCTCCTTGAACACGCGGTCGAACTCGGCCTGAGCCTCGTCGCCGGCACCGGCGCCGTGGTAGGTGTCGCACAGGTCGCGGCCCAGAGCGCGCTTGAGCTCATAGGGATCGGCAGAGCCATCGGCCAGGGCAGCGTCGATCTTGTCGACCTCGGCCGGGGTGAGCGAGCTCGCCAGGCGGTAGTACTTGCCGATCATCTCGTCGGGGATGGACATGGTCTTGCCGAACATATCCTTGGGCGCGTCGGTCAGACCGATGTAGTTGCCATAGGACTTGGACATCTTACGGACGCCATCGGTGCCCTCGAGCAGCGGCATGGTGAGCGCGATCTGCGGCTCCATGCCCATCTTCTCCATGAGCTCACGGCCGGCGAGCAGGTTGAAAAGCTGGTCGGTGCCGCCCATCTCCACGTCAGCCTTGATCATGACCGAATCGTATGCCTGCATCACGGGATACAGGAACTCGTGCAGGGCGATCGGCGTCTGGGACTGATAGCGCTTGGTAAAGTCATCGCGCTCAAGAATGCGGGCGACGGTGAACTTGGAGCACACCTGCAGCAGACCGGCAAGGTCCATCGACAAGATCCAGTCGCCGTTGTGCACGATGGTGGTCTTCTCGGGGTCCAAGATCTTCATGGCCTGGCTCACGTAGGTCTCGGCGTTAGCCTCGATCTGCTCCTGAGAAAGCTGCGGGCGGGTGGAGTTCTTGCCCGAAGGATCGCCGATCAGCGCGGTACCGTTGCCGATGATCAGGGTGACGTTATGGCCCAGGTCCTGGAACTGGCGCATCTTGCGCAGGGGCACGGCGTGGCCCAGGTGCAGGTCGGGGCTGGTGGGATCGACGCCGAGCTTGATGTTGAGGGGCTCACCCTTCTCAAGCTTCTTACGAAGGTCGGCCTCGGGGACGATCTTCGCGGCGCCCGAGGTGATGATACGCATTTGCTCGTCAACAGACAGCATTGGGTATTCTCCTTTTGCTATAGCACCCTCGCCGAAAACGGCGGTGCTGGAAGTCCATAAACTCTCATATGATAACAAACTGACGCGACGCAGCACCTACGACAGGAAAATCCTCGTCCTGCCGCATGCGTCGATGGCAACTGGCAGACGTGTACCGTCACGATCGACCAGATAGCGCGTCTGCCGGCGACGCAAGCAGTCGCGGCAACAGGCCTGTCCCGTCGCATCGGTGGCACAGACGCCCTCGGCGGTCAGCAGGCAGTGCTCGCACACCATGAGCTCGGGACGATCGGTATCGACGGGGCCCAGGACGCCAGGACAGGCGGCAAGCTCGGCAATGCGTTTCGCATCGTGAGCGACAAGTTCGGCAGGCAAAAACACGCGCTGCGCCCCAAGCCCTCGCAACCAGGCGAGCGTTGCCCGGTTCGCACAGAACACCGGCGCTGCCACGTCAAAGACGACGCGCAGTTCGCGAGCTATCGCCACTTGTCCCAGATTACGACAGACGATGCGGCCGGCGCGCTGCATGAGCGACCGAGTCCGCTCGATATCGCCCACACGGCAGACCTCGTCGAGCACAACAGTCGCACCGGACAGGTCGAGCTCTTCGTTCGGGTCCTGGTCCATCAGCTGCCAGGCAAAGACCAAGCGAGCGGCGACAGACTCTGCAGGTTCTTCCGGCTGCGTTCCGCTATCCATCAGAACGCCCGCAAACGGCAGCGTCTCGACAGCGCGTTTCGCAAGCACGACCGCATCGGCCTCGGCCCGCATGCGATCCAGCGCCGCCGCCGTTTGCTCAAGCACGCCAGCGCTGCGAATCAGATACACTTCGCAGCCCGCGTCGACCTTGCGCTTGCAATGGACAACGATGCGCTCCCCCACCTCGGCATCCACCGGGCAGGGAAGTTGCGGCCAGCGTTTAGGTACATCGGGCCGAGCGTCGGCGCCCGGGTAAAACCTGATCTCGAGCGTATCGCCCGCCGCCACGGCGGCATCGAGCTCGACGGTCACTTCCTCGTGTCCCACGGCAACCAAACGGCCCACACGCACGCCCTGGTTGATCGCGCGTTCAAAACTCATAAGCTCCGCGCCCGAGCGGCCTCGCAGATACGCGTCGGTAAACCCGCGGTTAAACGACCTTCCCAGCTCACGTTCGAGCGCCTGCACGGCATCGGGATCCCACGCGCCATCACGCAGCATATCGAGCGCCCGGCGCCACGCCCGAACCACGTTGTAGACGTAGTCGGGGTTCTTCATACGCCCCTCGATCTTGAGCGACGCCACCCCGGCAGCAACAAGCTCGGGTAAATGAGCAATGCCCAGATAGTCACGCGGGCAGAGCAGACGATCGCCTTCGACGGCAACGACGCTCTCCCCAGCCTCATCCACCAAATCGTATGCCAGGCGGCACGGCTGCGTGCAGTCGCCACGCATCGCCGACCGTCCGCGCTGCAGGGCCGAAAACTCGCACGCGCCCGAATAGCCAATGCATATGGCGCCATGGCAGAACACCTCGATGGGCACACCGGTAGCGCAGAGCGTCGCAATCTCTGCCACGGTCAGCTCGCGCGCCGTCGTCACGCGCTCGACCCCCAGCTCGTCAGCCGCCAAACGCACGGCGCCCTTGCTATGGACGCCCGCTTGGGTGGACAGATGAATCTCGACCCCCGGAATTGCCGCATGCAGCGCGCGGGCTAGGCCCGCATCTGCCACGATCAGCGCATCGGCGCCCAGCGCACGCGCATGTGCCCCCAGTGCCACGGCTTCGGACAGCTCGTCGTCGAACACGAATACGTTGAGCGTCACGTACACGCGCACACCATGGGCGTGCGCCACGGCACACCCGCGCGCAAATTCGTCGTCACTAAACCCGTGCGCACTCACGCGGGCGTTAAATCCGCTCAACCCGGCATAAATGGCATCGGCACCTGCCGCGATCGCGGCGAGCATCTGATTGAGCCCGCCAGCAGGAGCCAACAGCTCGGGCAGTGCCAGCCCCGATGTTGGCGTCCCATTCCCGCATTGTCTGCTAGGCTCCGTCGCCCAAATCGCCATCTGCAAACTCCTTACCAAGGTATGCAATCGCTCTGTTAATTGCCGTCAACCAGCATACACGAGGCTTCGCGCGGCTCGATTGGTTTATCGTGTAATAACTTATGTCCATCCTGCCCGACGCATACCCGCCGCCTGGCACGACATACTTGGAGGTCAACATATGGGTCCTCGCCAACGACAGGGACACGGTCGCTCTAAGACGCACGTCCTGCCCGTCATCCTGCTTTCGCTTTTGGGCTTTTTGCTCATCGCGGGCGTAGCATTTGGCATCGGCATGATCGGCAACGTCAACCGCTGGCTGTCCGACCTGCCCGACTACACCGACGCCAACGCCTATCTGGTCAGCGAGCCCACCGAGATTGTTGACTGCAACGGCAACAAGATCGCCAGCTTCTATACCCAAAACCGCAAGTCCATCACCAAGGACCAGGTCTCCCCGTACGTCCTGCAGGGCACGATCGACGTCGAGGACGAGCGTTTCTACGAGCACGGCGGCATCGACCTCTTGGGCATCGCGCGCGCCTCGGTGGCAACCCTTGCCGGCGGCCACGAAGGAGCCTCGACCATCACCCAGCAGCTGGTGCGCAACACCATCCTGCAGGAGGAGCAGTTCGACTCGACCATCGAGCGTAAGGTGCGCGAGGCCTATATCGCCATCAAGATGGAGGACATGTACTCCAAAGACGAGATCCTCATGATGTACCTCAACACCATTTACTATGGCCACGGCGCCTATGGCATCGAGGCCGCCGCCGAGACCTACCTCTCCAAGAGTGCTTCCGACCTCACCCTGAGCGAGGCCGCGCTGCTCATCGGTCTGCCCAACTCGCCTTCACAGTACGACCCCACGGTCAATCCCGACCTGGCGCTTTCCCGCCGCAATAAGGTGCTCGACAACATGCTGCGCCTGGGCCACATCACGCAGGAAGAGCACGATGCCGCGCAGGCTGAGCCCATCACCCTCAACGTGACCGAGATCTCGGGCAGCGGTGTCGACGTATACTCACAGCCCTACTTTGTCTCCTATGTCAAGCAGCTGCTCGAGCAGGAGTTCTCCACCGACGTGCTCTTTAAGGGTGGCCTGACTGTTAAGACCACCATCGACCCCACCATGCAGCAGGTAGCCGAGGAGGCTGTGCGCTCACAGCTCGACACGCTTTCGCTCGATGGCCTGGACATGGGCATGGTTGTCGTTGACCCCAAGACCGGCTACATCAAGTGCATGGTGGGCGGCTACGACTACAACGCCGACGAGAATCACGTGAACCACGCCACGGCCAAGCGTCCCGTGGGCTCCACGTTTAAGGCCTTTACGCTGGCAACTGCCATCCAAAACGGCATGAACCCCAACGTCAGTCTCAACTGCAACTCGCCACTCAAGGCCAAGGGCACCACGACCGAGGTGCAAAACTATGGCAACCAGAGCTATGGCAACATCACGCTTAAGCAGGCAACGGCATACTCATCCAACACCGGCTACATTCAGGTGGCCGAAGCCATCGGCAATGACAAGATCATGTCGCTCGTCAAAAAGCTCGGCATCGATCCCGCCAAGGACAATATCGAGGACGTTCCCGTCATGACGCTCGGCACCGGGTCCATCTCACCGCTCGAGATGGCATCGGCCTACGCCGCTTTTGCCAACGGCGGCTATTATCGCCAGCCGATCGCCATCACCGAGATCGACTCGCGTACCGGCTCGGTTCTGTACCAGCACACCGACAATCCCACGCGGGTGCTCACCGAAGGCGAGGCTGCCGCGGTTACCGACGTTCTATCCGGCGTCATGCAGGGCAGCGGCACGGGTGCCGCCGGCGCGCTGAGCGTCAACCAGCCCTATGCCGGCAAAACGGGCACCACTGACAACACCACCAACCTGTGGTTCTGCGGCTACACGCCGCAACTGGCATGCGCCCTGTGGACCGGTTATTCCGCAGGCGAGATTCCCATCCAAAAGTACGGTTCGGACCTGCTGGGCGACAGCACCAACCTGCCCGTCTTTAAGAAGTTCATGAACACCGTTCTTGCGGGCGCCGAGCGCGAGGAGTTCCCGACCGGAACGGCTCCCACGTACAAGAACAATAACGTCTGGAAGTTCTACGGCACAAACAACAAGAAGAAGGAAGAGGGCGAGGATAAGGACGAAGACGAGGAAGAAGAGGAGGAGACCACCGGCGGGAGCGGCAGCGAGGGCGGTAACACCGGCGGCGAAGGCGATGGCGGCGGTACCACCCCTACTCCCAACCCCGACCCCAGCCCCAGCCCCGACCCTGGCCCGACCCCCGATCCCAGCCCTAGCCCGACCCCCGATCCCAGCCCTAGCCCGACCCCCGATCCTTCCACAGGTCAGTAGATAGCAAAGCGCCCGAGCAGCTCAAATGCTCGGGCGCTTTTTGTTGGGACATACATGGCATATCGCGCGCAATCGAGATGCCAAGACAGGACCGTCACAAAAAGGGCGTCGGCTCAAAACCGACGCCCCTGTATTTCTGCCGTCTTAGCTGGCGTTGTTTACGCGCGTAAAGCTATTTACGCGCGGCACTGAGCTTGTTAATCAGCGCTTCGAGGCGTTCGCCATCCTCGGCAGTCTGAGCGATAACCAAAATCGTGTCATTGCCGGCAAGCGATCCGAGCACATCGGGCAGCTCGGCCGCATCGACAGCCGCGGCAATGCCCGAGGCGGTGCCGGGCTGAGCCTTAATCATAACCAAGTTGTCGGTGCGCAACACACCGGTAACCAGCTCGGAGACCATGCGCTGCAGGTGCAGGTCCTCAGCCAGAACATAGATGCCCTCGGGCAGTTTGCGCAGCCCCATATCGGCGATGTCACGCGAAACCGTCGCCTGCGTGCAATCAAAGCCCATGGCGCGGAGTTCGTCCACCAACACGCGTTGCGTACGCACGTCTTTATTGCGCACGATATCTCTGATGGCATCCTGGCGCCCGTTGCGTTTTTTAGCCATATAAAACCTCACTCCATAGATGGCGAAGACAATCTATCAGTGATTGAATAGTTTAGCGCTATTTGAGGCTATTTGTGAATAAGAACGCATTTCGAAACAATTCTATGCAAATTATTTGCGAATATGACACAGCTAGGCTATCCTTGCGCCCGTTCTGTTCAAAAAAGCAGCCAGATGCGCATACATAACGCAGCGCATAGGCTTAACGTTGGCAATCGGCCCAAACAAAAGCCCAAGGCCTCGGCGCTCTCCCTTAAGGGCCACCGCCATCTGGCGGGTCCGCACGTCGTTGAGCATATCACGCAATCGTGCCGTGCGCTCAATTGAAGACACCCCATGGGGGCTCAGGCACAAATTCTCGATACAAGCAACCAAGCGGTCATAGTAAAACCGTTGGCAGGCCAGCTTTAGATGGTTATCGTCATCTATTGCGTCAAATGGCACGCAAAGCTCTTCAAGCGCCTTGGCGTCATCGGAAAGTCGCGAGAACATGGTGGGGTCGAATGAATCCGCAACCGATGGCGCGGCCGTATGGAAACAAGCTTCGGCGCACCCAAATACGCGTGCCGCATGCGAAAGGGCAGGCGCCAAAAAGGCGATCGCACGATACGACTCGGCATGCTGCAGACACAACTCAAACAGGGCGCGTTCATACATCACGCCGGAATGTTGACAAACCAGACCGCTCTCGACCAGCTTGGCCAGGCCTGAAGCCCGGTCTCCATCGTCGGCAAGGGCAATGGATTGCGCATCCAACATACGAGAATGGCGTTCCCGATGCGTATCGTAGCGATCGAGCGACACCGAGGGAAATACGATATCTGCCGAGGTCTCACAAGCGACATCGAGCATTGCCAAAAACGCGTGCGGCGCAAACCACTCATCGGCGCTCATAGCGATAATGTGGGCCCCGCGCGAAGCGGCAAAACCCTCGCGAAGGCAAGCTCCGCTCGACGGATCGTCAACGTCTATCAGATCGATGTGAATATCTCTGCCCGCGGCAACATCGAGCGAATGACGAACGCCCGGCGCAGCGTTGCGACATGCAACGACAATCTGCATATCGTAGAGGTCTTGGTTTTGGACGCTTTCGAGTGCACGCATCGCGTAGCTGGGCGAACCCTCCACAACAAGGATCACCGAAAGTCGCGGAAGCGAGCCACGTCGAAGCAAGTTATCCATCCTCTCGACAGCAATAATCAACTGCCGTTCATGGTACACCCCGGCAATAAACGCAATGAGTCGCCTGATGCGCTGCACGCCAAGAACAGATGTTGCACACGGCTCGCCCACACGAGCAGCATACTTAGATGGCTCTCGTTTCTCCCCTATTCGAGCGCGACGAGCTCGGTGGGGTCATAATCTACGCCCATAAAGGTAAGGCCGCACGCCGGCGCCGTGGGACCCGCAGCAGTACGATCGCAAGCGTCAATCACCTCGCGCATCCACTCGGGATCGCGGCGATGCATGCCGATCTCGACGAGCGTTCCCACGATGGTGCGCACCATCGAATGCAAAAACGCATTGCCCTCGATGGTAAACGTGAGGATATCCTCGCCAAAGGCGACCTCGTGGCCAAACTCGGCACGCATCACGCAACGATGCGTTGGCTTGCCCACGGCAGAAGCGACCTTACAAAAGCTCTTAAAGTCCTGTTCGCCCAAAAGCGCTGGGCAGGCGGCTGCCATCGCATCCACGTCCAAAGGATAACGATGCCACCATACCGCACCACGCGATAGCACCGGACGCGCATCGCGATCGGCAATGCGGTAGGTATAGGTCCGAGAACGTGCGTCAAAACGCGCAGAAAAGCCCTTACGGGCCTTGTAGACCTCATTAACGGCGATATCTTTGGGCAGCAGCGCATCCATAGCTCGCAGCCACCTGCGGCGCGTTAAAGCGAGCTCAGCGTCCGTAACGGGCACGCTGATGTATTGGGCCACCGCATGCACCCCTGCATCGGTGCGCCCGGCACACGTCAAATCGACTGAGCGGCGCAAGAGCGTCTCTATGGCAAGACGCAGCTCTCCGGCAACCGTCGTCTGCCCCGGCTGCTCGGCAAATCCGCTATAGGACGAGCCGTCATAGGCAACACGAAACACCAACGTGGCATCGAGCTCTGGAGTCAAATTGAAATCAGACGGCGCGGTCATGGGCGCTCCCAACAAACAAACAACGATATCGTGACAAAAAAAGAGGGGTACGCGAACGTACCCCTCGAATATAGCCTATGCAGACGAATTGTCTACTCAGCGGTCTCCTCAGCAGGAGCCTCCTCGGCAGCGGTCTCCTCGACAGCCTCGACCTTCTTGGGAGCAGCGGCCTTCTTGGGGGCCGGAGCAGCCTTCTTGGCCTTGGGCGTGCAAGGCTCGGTGACGAGCTCCATGATAACGATGGGAGCGTTGTCGCCCTTACGGTTACCGAGCTTCATGATGCGGGTGTAACCGCCGTTGCGATCCTGCCACATGCCCTGAGCAGCCTTGTCGAAGATCTCGGCAACGAGCTGCTTATCGCCGAGCTTGGCGATAGCCAGACGACGAGAGTGCAGGTCGCCCTTCTTGGCCCAGGTGATGATCGGCTCGACAACCGAACGCAGCGCCTTAGCGCGGGTCTCGGTGGTCTTGATGCGGTCGTTCTCGAAGAGGGCCTTGGCCAGGCTCTTCTTCATGGCCTTGGTGTGGCTCGCATCGGTGCCGAGCTTCAGGCCCTTCTTAACGTTGTGACGCATGGTCTAGTTTCTCCTCAAATATGCGAAGCATTAAGCCTTCAGGCTCAGGCCCATGGACTCAAGCTTGTCCTTCACTTCCTCGATCGACTTAACACCGAAGTTGCGGATGTTCAGAAGATCGTTCTCCGAGAACTCAACGAGCTGACGGACCGAGTGAATGCTGGCACGCTTAAGGCAGTTGTAGGAACGGACAGAAAGGTCCAGATCCTCGATCTGCTTGTCCAGCTCGGCGTTGTCGTTGGTGACCTCGGGAGCGAAGATCGAAACCTCCTCCTCGACCTCGGGGGTCTCGGCAAGGTTCATAAAGGCAGCCATATGCTGGTTGATGATATTGGCAGCCTGGACCACGGCGTCGCGCGGGGCGATGGAGCCGTTGGTCTCGATCTCGAGGACAAGGCGGTCGTAGTCGGTGTGCTGACCGACACGGCAAGCCTCAACGAGCTTGGCGCAACGGGATACCGGCGAGTACAGCGAGTCGACGTGGATCACACCGATGGGATCGTTGTCGCGCTTGTTGGCCTCGCCAGAGACATAGCCGCGGCCATAGCCGATGCGCATGCTCATGGTGAGATGGCCGCCCTCGGTGAGCGTAGCGATGTGCTGCTCGGGGTTGACCAACTCAAACTCGGACGGAATAAAGAAGTCCGCACCGGTGACCTCGCAGGGGCCGTCAACCGAGATGGTGGCGGTCGCCTCGTCGGTCGTGCCGAGAGCCCTGAAGACAAGACCCTTGACATTCAGGACGATGTCAGTGACATCCTCGACCATGTTAGGGATGGTCATGAACTCGTGCTGCGCACCATCGATCTGAATAGCCTCGACGGCGGCACCCTCGAGCGAGGACAGAAGAACGCGACGCAGGGAGTTGCCCAGCGTATCGCCGTAACCGCGCTCGAGCGGCTCGACGGAGACACGAGCAGACGTCTCGTTGATCTCTTCGACCTGAACCTGAGGCCTAATGAATTCTGACATGTATTACCTCCAGCCTCAGCAGCCCGGATGGACTACTTAGAGTAGAGCTCGACGATGAGCTGCTCGTTGATATCACCGCTGATCTGCTCACGCGTCGGCAGAGCGAGCACGTTACCAGACAGCTTCTCGATATCGACCTCAAGCCAGCCAGGGACCTCAAAGCGCTCGGAGGAAATCAGAGCCTCCTTGATGGGGAGGAGGTCACGGAACTTCTCGCCGACAGCGACGACGTCGCCGGCCTTGACGCGGTAGGACGGGATGTCCACGCGCTTGCCGTTCACGGTGAAGTGACCGTGGCGGACGGACTGACGAGCCTCTTTACGGGTGCGAGCGAAGCCAAGACGGAAAACAACGTTGTCGAGGCGAGACTCAAGGATGATCATGAGGTTCTCACCGGTGACGCCGTTCATCTTACGGGCCTTGTTGAAGTAGCCGTGAAACTGCTTCTCCAGAACGCCATAGATGAACTTGACCTTCTGCTTCTCGCGCAGCTGCATGCCGTACTCAGATTCCTTGCGACGGCGCTTGGGCTGACGGATAGATTCCTTCTTGCTGCTGTAACCGAGCTCAGCGGGATCGATCCCGAGCTGACGGCAGCGCTTAAGAACAGGAGTCCTGTCGATTGCCATATTGATACGATCCTTTCAGTTACACGCGGCGACGCTTCTTGGGGCGGCAGCCGTTGTGCGGGATGGGGGTCTTGTCCTGAATGCTCGAGACCTCGAGGCCAGCAGCCTGGAGGGAGCGGATGGCGGTCTCACGACCGGAGCCGGGGCCCTTGACGAAGACGGAAACCTTCTTCATACCGTGCTCCATGGCCTGTTTGGCAGCAGCCTCGGCAGCCATCTGGGCAGCGAACGGCGTGGACTTACGGGAGCCCTTGAAGCCCACCTGGCCAGCCGACTTCCAGGAAATGACGTTGCCCTGGGGATCGGTGATCGAAACGATCGTGTTATTGAACGTAGAACGGATGTGAGCCTGGCCCACGGAAATGTTCTTACGGTCCGCGCGCTTCAGACGGGCAGCGCGAACGTTCTTCTTAGCAGTAGCCATCTATCTAGCGCTCCTTATTTCTTCTTCTTAGCACCGATCTGACGCTTCGGTCCCTTGCGGGTACGAGCGTTAGTGTGGGTGCGCTGGCCGCGGACCGGGAGGCCCTTGCGGTGACGAAGGCCGCGGTTGCAGCCGATGTCCATAAGGCGCTTGACGTTCTGGTTGCGCTCACGGCGGAGGTCGCCCTCAACCATGATCTGGTTCTTGTCGATATACTCGCGGATGGCGTTAACCTCATCCTCGGTGAGGTCCTTAACGCGCGTATCCACGTTAACGTTGCACTCGACGCAAATCTTCGTCGCAGTGGTGCGGCCGATGCCGTAAATGTAGGTCAGACCGATCTCAACGCGCTTCTCACGCGGGAGGTCGACACCATTAATACGGGCCAACGTAGTCTCCTCTCTTAACCCTGACGCTGCTTATGACGGGGGTTCTCGCAAATGACGAGGACCTTGCCATGGCGCCTAATGATTTTGCACTTATCGCACATCTTCTTGACCGAAGGACGTACCTTCATCGTTCTTCCTTTCGGTAGCGCTCAAACTACTTCCCTACTATCTACTCGCCCAGCCGCAGGCGTTTAAAACTATGGCTGGTCTTCACACACAATCCGACCGTAGGTTGAGCTAAGCCTGCAGTCGGAAATAGAGTGTGTGTATGCGTGCCGCTATTTGTAGCGATAGGTGATGCGGCCGCGGGTCAGGTCGTACGGGGAAAGCTCCACGACAACCCTGTCACCGGGGAGAATACGGATGTAATTCATTCGAATCTTGCCAGAAATGTTGCACAGAACCGAATGACCGTTCTCGAGCTCGACCTTAAACATGGCATTAGGCAACGGTTCCTTTACCGTACCCTCGAGCTCAATTGCGTCTTCCTTCTTCACAAGCAATCATCTTTCTCTAGAAAACGACAGCGATTGAGTATTCTACAACACGTATACACGCATCGTAATAACTTCGTAATGGCTCCACAACTACGTGGAACTTGTTACATTTGAAATGTAAAACAAAGCCGTTCCCTGATGCCCAAGATCGCCTTGAAATGAGAAGGCATAGACCTTGGGGTCATGCCTTCGAAATTGAAAGGCGAGGTTGGGCATCAGGGGGCGGCGACTTTTACATTTCTCCACCTTGGAGCGAACACCAGGATCCTTGCGCATCGGTGGTGAGAATCACCGGACCGTCATTGGTGATGGCGACGGTGTTCTCGTAGTGCGCGGCGGGCAAGTGGTCGTTGGTGGTGACGATCCAACCGTCGGAGCCCGTGCTCACATGGTTGGAACCCATCGTTACCATCGGCTCGATGGCAATGACCATGCCGGCCTGGAGGCGAACGCCCCTCCCCTTCTTTCCATAGTTAGGAACGTTGGGGTCCTCGTGCATCACGCGGCCAATGCCATGGCCCACATAGTCACGAAGCACGCCATAACCGTGAGACTCGGCGAGGGACTGGACGGCATAACCAACATCCCCGATATGGTTACCGGGAACAGCCTGCTCAATGGCAGCCTTAAGGCAATCGCGCGTAACCTCGCACAGGGCCTTGGCCTCGGGCGTAGGGGTGCCGACGAAAAACGTCCATGCGTTATCGCCAACCCAACCGTCGACAACGGCTCCCGTATCGATAGAGATAATATCGCCATCGCGCAGGATCATATCGGGGTTGGGAATACCGTGGACCACGGCATCGTTGATCGATGCGCAAATGGTCCCCGGGAACCCGCCGTAACCCTTAAAGGCCGGGGTGCCGCCATGCATGCGGATAATCTGCTCCGCGAGCTGATCGAGCTCAAAAGTCGAAACGCCGGGGCGCACCATGGCTCCAACGTGGCGGAGCGCCATCTTAGATAGCGCTCCTGCCTTCTTCATCTGCTCGATTTGCGTTGCAGACTTAATCTTAATCATAGACCGAGGGCCTCTTTGACATCCCCGTATACGGTCTCGCGAGCCTGGTCACCGTTGACCGACTTGAGCAGACCCTGGCCACGATAGTAATCGACAAGCGGGCTCGTGGACTTCTCGTAGACGTCGAGACGGTTCTTGATGGTCTCGGGCTTATCGTCGTCGCGCTGATACATCTCGCCGCCGCATTTGGGGCAGGTAACATCGGCAGCAGTGCCGGTGTAACCGCAGGCGCGGCAGGTGCGACGCGAGGACAGACGATCGATGATGACCTCGGGGGCCACGTCGACCAGAAGGGCGCAGTCGATCTCGCGACCCATGCCGGAGAGCTCGGAATCGAGCGTCACAGCCTGGGCGGTGTTGCGCGGGAAGCCGTCGAGGATGAAGCCCTGCTGGGCGTCATCAGCGGCAAGGCGCTCCTTGACAAGGTCGATCACGAGCTGGTCGGGAACGAGCTCGCCAGCGTCCATGTACTTCTTAGCCTGAATACCAAGCTCGGTGCCACCCTTGACGGCAGCACGCAGCAGGTCGCCCGTGGAGATGTGGGCGACGCCAAACTCGGCGACGAGCTCCTGTGCAACGGTGCCCTTACCGGCACCCGGAGCTCCGAGCAATACGAGGTTCATGAGCAATCCTCCTCTAGCCTATTTAAAGAATCCATCGTAATCATACATCTTGATCTGGCCTTCGAGCTTGTCGACCGTGTCGAGCACGACGCCGACCATGATGAGGATGGACGTGCCGCCAAATGCCTGGATCAGCTGATTGCCCGTGAAGGAGAAGATGATCGAAGGCACGATGGCGATGAGCGCCAAAAAGACAGCGCTGGGAAGCGTAATCTTGTTGAGCGCGTTCTTGATGTAGGCCGCGGTAGCCCTACCCGGACGAACGCCCGGAATAAAGCCGCCTTGCTTCTTAAGGTTGTCGGCCGTGTCATCGGGATTGAACACCATGGAGGTGTAGAAGTACGCGAAGAACACGATGAGGACAACGTTAAGCACCCAGTTGAGCCAACCGGTCGAAAGCGCAGAGGCAACTGCCTGAATCCAGCCGATGCCGGGGAAGAACACGGCAACCTGAGCCGGGAAGTACAGCAGCGCCGAAGCGAAGATGATCGGCACGACACCCGCGGTGTTGACCTTGATGGGCAGGTAGGTGGTCTGGCCTCCCATCATGCGACGGCCCACGACGCGCTTAGCGTAGGAGACCGGAATGCGGCGCTGGCCGCGCTCAAGGAAAACGATCAGCGGGATAACCAGCAGGATGATGGCGCAGATGATCACCATAGTGATGATGCCACCGCCATTGCCCTCGGTGCTGGAGAAGATCGCCTGCGGCAGACCGGCCATGATGTTCGCAAAGATGATCAGCGACATGCCATTGCCGATACCACGCTGGGTAATGAGCTCACCAATCCACATGATCAGCATGGCGCCCGCGGTGAGCGTGCCGACGATCATGAGGTCGAAGATGATCTCGGGAGCGTCGGCGCCATTAAAGCTGATGCCGAAGCTCTTAAAGAGGAAGAGGTAACCCACGGAGTTGAGGATTGCCAGAGCCAGGGTGAGGTAACGCGAATACTGCGTAATCTTGGTCTGACCGACCTCGCCCTCGCGGGCAAGCTCATGCAGGGAAGGCACAACGGCCTGGAGCATCTGGAGGATGATCGAGCTGGTGATGTAAGGCATGATGCCCAGCGAAAACACCGACACATAGCTCAACGCGCCGCCAGAGAAAAGATTCAGGAGGGCCATAGCACCTGCGGCGACCGAATTGTTATCGGTCGAGAAAAGGCCCAGCATCCCCTGGAAGGGAATGCCGGGCACAGGAACGTGCGCACCAATGCGGTACACGACGAGCATAGCTATGGTAAAAAGAATCTTTTCGCGCAGCTCTTTGATGCGGAAAGCATTCTTAAGACCATTTAGCACGGCAGCTCGACCTTTCCGCCGGCGGCCTCGATCTTGGCCTGCGCAGAAGCGCTGACCTTGTCGACCTTGACCGTGAACTTCTTGGTAAGCTCACCATTGCCGAGCACCTTGACGGGCTCGAACTCGCTCTTGGTGATGCGAGCGGCCTTAAGAGCGGCACCGTCGATCACAGCACCATCCTCGAACTTACGCTCGAGACGCTCAACGTTAACAGCGGTGTACTCGATACGACGGGGGTTGCGGAAGCCCGGAAGCTTGGGCAGGCGCATAGCCAGCGGAGTCTGGCCACCCTCGAAGCCGGCACCCTTGGTGCCGCCAGAGCGAGAGCCCTGGCCCTTCTGGCCGCGGCCAGAAGTGGTGCCGTGACCCGAAGAATTGCCACGGCCAACGCGCTTGCGGTTCTTGGTGGAACCGGGCGCGGGAGTAAGATCGTGAAGCTGCATTTGCTACTCCTCTACAATCTCGACAAGGTGCTTGACCTTGAAGATCATGCCGCGGACGGACTCGTTGTCAGTAATCTCGCGAACCTCGCGGATCCTGTGGAGACCGAGGGCACGGACAGTACGGACCTGGTCCTGCTTGCAACCGTTGGTGCTGCGGACCTGCTTGATCTTGATGGTGTCAGCCATGCTTAGTTCTCCTTACCGACGAACATCTCGGAGACCGTCAGGCCACGGCGAGCCGCGACGTCCTCAGGGCTGGAGAGCTCCTTGAGGCCCTCGACGGCAGCCTTGATGATGTTGAGGCCGTTGTCGGTACCGAGGGACTTGGACAGGACGTTCTTGATGCCAGCAAGCTCAAAGAGGGGACGCACAGCGCCGCCGGCGATAACGCCGGTACCCTCGACAGCGGGCTTGATGATGATGCGGCCGGCACCAAAGTGGCCGATAACCTCGTGCGGAATGGTGCCCTCTTCGGTCACCGGCACGTGGAACATGTTCTTCTTGGCATCGAGAGACGCCTTGGAGATGGCCATGGGCACCTCAGCGGACTTGCCCATGCCAACACCGACGTTGCCCTTGCCATCGCCAACGACGACGAGAGCGACGAGGCTCATGCGACGACCGCCCTTGACGGTCTTCGACACGCGGTTGATGTAAACGACGCGCTCCTCGAACTCGGAGGCCTCGCGCTGCTGCTTCTGATTACGAGCCATGTGCTACATACCTCCTAGAACTCGAGACCGGCGGCACGAGCACCGTCGGCGAGGGCCTTGACGCGGCCATGGTAGATACGGCCACCGCGATCGAAGGCGACCTTGGTGATGCCGGCCTCGATGGCACGCTTGCCAACGAGCTGACCGACCTTCTCCGCAGCCTCCTTGTTCGAGGTGTGGGTGCCCTTGAACTCGGCCTCGAGGGTCGAGGCAGAGACGAGCGTCAGGCTGGAGCCCTTGCTGTCGTCGATGATCTGGGCATAGATGTTGGCGTTAGTACGGGTCACGCGAAGACGCGGACGCTCGGCGGTACCCGAGATCTTGCCGCGAACACGACGCTGACGACGCTTGAGGCCTTCCAGCTTCGCCTTATGCTTGTTCATACGTAAACTCCTAAAAAGGTTGATCTTGCCAGCACCTAACGGGGTGCTGGTCTTATGCGAGTGAGTCGGTTACGACTACTTGGCGGCCTTACCCAGCTTGCGGCGGATGTGCTCGCCAACGTAGTGGATACCCTTGCCCTTGTAAGGCTCGGGAGGACGATGGCCGCGGATCTCAGCGGCGATCTGACCGACCTGCTGCTTGTTGATACCCTTGACGTTCACGTGGGTGTTGTCGGGAACCTCGAAGGTGATACCCTCGGGAGCCTCGACGATCACGGGATGCGAGAAGCCCAGGGAGAACTCGAGGTTCTTGCCCTTCTGCTGCACGCGGTAACCGACGCCGGCGAGCTCGAGCTTCTTCTCGAAGCCCTCGGAAACGCCAACAACCATGTTGTGGATGAGGGCGCGGGTGAGGCCGTGGCGGGCACGGGTCTCACGCTCGTCGTCGGGACGGGAAACGGTGAGGACGTTGTCCTCGATGTTGATAGCGAGCTTCTCATAGACATCGAGCTCGAGCTGGCCCTTGGGGCCCTTGACGACAACGTTGTTGCCGTTGACTGCCACTTCGACTCCGGCGGGAATCTGGACAGGCTTATTACCGATACGAGACACGGTGATCTCCTTTCCTTCTACCTACCGAGCGAATTACCAGACGTAAGCGATGATCTCGCCGCCGACGTTGTGCTTGCGAGCATCGCGGTCGGTCATGACGCCATGGCTGGTGGAAATAATGGCGGTACCAAGGCCACCGCGGACGCGGGGCATGTCGGCAACGCCGGTGTACTTACGCAGGCCCGGCTTGGAAATGCGGCGGATGCCGTTGATGACCTTAGCCTTCTTGGGACCATACTTAAGCGTGATGTGCAGAGTCTTCTGGGGAACGGTGTCCTCGACATCGTAGCCCTCGATGTAGCCCTCCTCGTGCAGAACACGAGCGATCTCGACGAGCTTCTTGCTGCTCGGCATGGAGACCGTGGCCTTGTTCACAGAGTTAGCGTTACGAATGCGCGTAAGCATATCTGCGATCGGGTCTGTAAGGTTCATACAGATTCTCCTTCGTTCTTGATGAACACGTGCTCTTGGTTCTTCGCCGCCCTTAACGGCAAAGCCTAACTAGCACGTTTTCCCTGTTCCAAACGGATGCTTGAAACGCTGGTAGTGACTTACCAGCTGGCCTTCTTAACGCCGGGAAGCTCGCCCTTGAGTGCAAGCTCGCGGAAGCAGACACGGCACAGGCCAAACTTGCGGTACACAGAGTGCGGACGGCCGCAGCGCTGGCAGCGCGTGTACTCACGAGTAGAGAACTTCTGCTTGCGATTGCACTTGACGATCATCGATGTCTTAGCCACTTATATCCTCCTCACATAGAGTATTGTTCGCCCCAAGCGCCGCCCCCTTGTGGGAACGGCGCTTATAGGGCAGGTGAACCTATTTCTTGAACGGGAAACCAAAGGCGTCCAGAAGGGCCTTGGCCTCCTCATCGGTGTTGGCGGTGGTCACGAAAGTGATGTCCATACCACGCTGGTGATCGACGGAGTCAAAGTCGATCTCGGGGAAGATGAGCTGCTCGGTGACGCCCATGGAGAAGTTACCACGGCCGTCGAAGCTCTTGGCGGAGATGCCGCGGAAGTCGCGGATACGGGGGATAGCGACGGAGGTCAGACGATCGAAGAACTCCCACATACGGTCGCCACGCAGGGTAACCTTGCAGCCGATCGGCATACCAGCGCGCAGGCGGAAAGTAGCGATGGACTTGCGGGCACGGGTGATCATCGGCTGCTGGCCGGTGATGGCGCGCAGATCGCGCACGGCACCGTCGATGGCCTTGGAATCGGTAGCGGCCTCGCCGACACCCATGTTCACGACGATCTTCTCAAACTTGGGGATCATCATGACGTTCTCGTACTGGAACTTATCCTGAAGCTGCTGCTTGACCTCGTTGTTGTACTTGGCCTTCAGACGCGGCACATACTTCTCTTCTGCCATTGTTCACTCCTTCTTGGGGTTTTAAGCACGGGGCGTGGCCACGGTGGGTTGTCCTCGTGCCTCCTGACTGCATCCGCGCCGCTCATGGCATTTCGCGGTTTGGACTCGACGCAGCAGGAGCCGACAAAACAATCGGTACTATACGCGCATTGGGTACGTATTTCCAGAAAAACATCGTCTGCCTGCACAACTCCACAACTCCCCCGCACAAATGGGTCCCAAAAAGCAGTTGCGGTGAAATAGGGACTGTTTGACAGCTTAACCGGCTTAAACAATCCGTATTTCACCGCAACTCATATATGGGGCGTTATTTTTGGCGAGGCAGGACCAGGTTGAGGACGACGGCGACAAGTGCGGCGACGGCAATGGAGGATCCGCCAAAGACGGTGTCGACCCATGCGGGGAATCCAGCGCCGGCAAGCGCGCCGGCCGTGCGCTCAATGCCCGTGCCAAAGGCGATAGAGAGACCCATGAGCGTGGTATCGCGCTGAGACAGGCCGTGGCGGGAAAACATGACCACACCGTTCATGCCGATGGTTGCGAACACGCCGATTGTGGCGCCGCCGATCACCGGCTGCGGAATGGACGTGAGCACTGCCGCGCACTTGGGCAGCAGGCCCGCGACGAGCAGAATGGCGGCTGCGAGCGTAAAGACCATACGGTTGACGACCTTGTTCTCGGCAATGATGCCCACATTCTGGCCAAAGGTTGCCGTGGGGACGCCGCCCAAAAAGCCCGAGAGCATACCGACGAGACCATTGGCGATCAATCCGCCCGAGATCTGACTATCGGTCGCGGGGGTATCGAGCGCAGCAGAGGACACGGCGGCAAACTCTCCCATAACCTGCACGGCGTTCACGATGGCCACAACGCCCACCACGGCGCACGCCGCTGGATCGAACACCAGACGATGGGCACCAAACGCCGGTGGGGCAAACCAACTTGCAGTCGCGACAGCCGAGAAGTCGACCATGCCCAACACCGCCGCAACGACAAAACCTGCGCAGATGCCGGCCAGGATGCTGCCCAGCTTGAGCGCACCCTTGCCATAGTTGCCGGCCATAAAGGTGACGACAAACGTCACGAGCGCGACGGTCCAGTTGGTGACGCTGCCAAAATCGGCCGCGCCCTCCCCGCCTGCCATGGACGCCACGGCAACCGGGCACAGCGACAGGCCAATGACAAAGATGACGGTACCGAGCACCGGAGCTGGGAACAGAAAGCTCACGCGCTTAAACAAAAGACCAAAGAGCACGACGAGCGCGCCGCCGATAACTTGAGCGCCCAGCACGGCCTCGAAACCAAGCTCAAGACCGACCGCTTTAAGTGCCGGCACGAAGGTAAAGCTCGCACCCATCACAATGGGCAAGCCCGAGCCGACGATGCCTTTTATGGGGAACTGTTGAAGGAAAATGTCAAGCGCCGAGAGGACCAGAGACGCCTGAATGACGGCGGCTTCCTCTTGAGGCGTGAAGCCGCAGACCGACGCGATGATGATAGCGGGCGTAACGATACCCGCGAATGCCGCCAGCACATGCTGCAGTGCATGGGGCAATACCTGCACAAACGAAACTTTTCCCGTACGCTCGAACAGGGCGTCCCCTGCCACCGACTCTGCCATTTGCGCCTCCCATACCCTAGGCAGCGGCCCTATGCCGCCCAACGGGCGGACATTATAGGGCATATGGCACAGGTAGCATTTTGACCCGCATGCGGCAGAGGGCTGGGGTAGCTAATTTGGGACGGGGCTCTTTTAGCTACCCAACAGTGAGCGAACGCCTCGAGATGATTTTTCTGGGACGGGGATTTAAAAATCATTGTGTACCTAATGATTTTTTAATCCCCGTCCCAGAAAAATCATCGAGCAGGCAGGGTAGCTAAAAGAGCCCCGTCCCAAATTAGCTACCCCTGGGATGCGACTAGCGCTTGCGGGGGACGAGCTTGGTGCGACGCAGATGGATCATCTCGGCGGCGATGGAGATGGCGATCTCTTCGGGGTCCTCGGCCTGAATGGCAACGCCGATCGGCAGGTGCAGCTCGTCGATCTGGTCCTGCGTAAAGCCCTCCTGCTCCAAGCGAGCCCGCACAAAGGCCGTCTTGCGGCGCGAACCCAGGCAACCCAAATAGGCGGGCTTGGCGCGCAAGGCCTGAATCACCACATCGATATCGGACTTGTGGCCCGCCGTGGCGACGACTACCAGATCGCGCGGACCGATGGGGCATTGCTCGTCCAGGTTCTTGTAGTCGACCAGACGACGGTCGTAGACGCCGGGTACCCATTCGGGCGTAAACGTGCCGGGGCGGTCATCGCACGCCACGACGGCAAAGCCCGCCGCCGTGAGCACGCGCGCCGTCGCGGCGCCCACGTGACCGCAGCCAAAGATGTAGGTCAGGCCCTCGGGGCAAAGCGTCTCGATGTGCGCCGGGGGAATCTCGGAGGCGGCGTTGGTGTAGGTGACCTTACTCCCCTCTTCCGTCAGCGAAAGCCCGGGGCAACCCACAATGGTGCGGCGCGACTCCTCGCCATGGTATTCGGCAGCGTCGCTTTCGAGCGCGCTTGCGATAAACGGTTCAAAGTCGATGACGAAGTCGCCGATGCGTCGATACGCCAAGACGTCGGCAACCGACTGGAACAACGGCGCCTGCGATGCATCCAGGTGCAGATAGCACAGGCAGATGGCTCCGCCGCAGATCATGCCGGTATCGGAGTTCTCGCCGCCCATGGTGTAGCGGACCAGGCGCGACTGCCCTGCGGCCAACAGCTCGCGCGCCTCGTCCAGCGCAAGGAGCTCAATCTTACCGCCACCGATGGTGCCCGCTTGGCTGCCATCGGCAAAGACGGCCATCCAGGCGCCCACGCCGCGCGGCGATGACCCTGCCGTGCCGGCAACTACCACCAGCTCGCACGTCCTACCAGCCTTCAGAGCGCCAAGCGCAGCATTCACCACATCGAGCTTTTCCATCGTCGCTTCCTATTCCCTAAAAACGTCGGCAAGCATGGCGAGCGCCTCGAGCACGCCGCCGCCGACCGACGTCGCCTTGTCCGAAATATAGTTGATATAGCTGGCATCGCCGCGTGGATCGACATCGGCACATTTAAAGCCCTCGGTCACCAGAACGCCGTCGGCCAAAAGCCCGCGCAAGCAGCCGTCAATCTGCGTGACCATGGGAGTGTCGCCCGCATACCCGATCACATCGCCGGCACTCACGATGTCGCCGATCGCGCGGTCGGACCTAAACACACCGGCGGCGGGGCTGTGGATAACGCGCTCCTTGCCATAGCCGGCGATGACACCCGGCACGCCCGTATTGGGCTGGGGCGAGCCTTGGGTGATGACGCGGCCGAGGAAATGCCCACGCATGGTCTCGACCACAGCATCGCAATCGACCGGCGCGGTAAAGCCCGGTCCTACGGCGATGACGACAGGCGCCATATCGCGCGTGGTACCCAAATTGCGCTTGGCCAGGATCGCGTCGACCACGGCAGCGGGCTTAAGTTCGTCGAGCATCTTGGCCTGGGGATCCACCACGACGGCGACATCTCCGGCCTGGGTAATGGCAAGCGCCTCTGCCGGCGCCTGCGCCAAGCGGGCACGAATGCCCTCGACCTGAACCTCGCCCAGGCGAATGGCCTCGCAAAAACTGATCGTGCGACGGATACACGTGGGAACCGCGATATCGGCCATGACAACCGACACGCCGGCGCGCACCAAACGGGCGGCGACGCCCGTGGCGATATCGCCGGCGCCGCGAACATAAACGAGCATTTCCGGGGCACCTCCCTGTGCTACGGTTTGAGCAGAGCAAAAGCGGTTCGACCGCTACTCTGATGATTATTTATTATCACAGTATTATACGGCGGTGAACAGATGGAAACGACGAGCGGAAACCTTGCCTCCGCGCTCAAGCTCGAGCCGGGCATTACCGCGATTATCGGCAGCGGCGGCAAGTCGACCTTGCTAAAGACGCTCGGCCTTGAGCTTATGCGCGCGGGCGGCCGCGTGCTCCTCTGCACCACCACGCATATGTTTCCCGTCGCCGGCGTGCCATGGAACGGGTCGAGTCGTCGCCTGGACGCCGCACCTTGGAAGCCGGGCGCCGCACATGTCCCCGGTTGCACCTGCGAGGCCTGCGCGGGCCTTGCGCGGGGAAGCATCTGCCAAGCAGGTGTCTTGGACCCCGAGACGGGCAAGCTCTCTGCCCCCGCTGAGCCGCTCGGCGAGCTAGCACAGCGCTTTAACTACGTCTTGGCCGAGGCGGACGGCAGCAAGCGGCTCCCGCTCAAGGCCCACGCCGCCTGGGAGCCGGTGATTCCCTCTGGCACGGCCAACATCGTCTGGATCGTCGGCGCCTCGGGGCTCGGCAAGCCCATCAACGAAGCCGTCCACCGCCCCGAGCTCTTTTGCGAGCGTTGCGGCTGCGAGCCCACCGACATCGCCACGCCCGAGCGCGTCGCCCAGGTGCTCAATGCCGAGATGCAGGCGCTGAGGCTCGACGCCGCGCACGTCATACTCAACCAAGTCGACGCGCTCAGCGACCCCACGATGGCCGACCGCTTTGAGGCTGCCCTCGGCCGCCCCGTCGTCGCCACCAGCCTCCAGGGGTAGCTAATTTGGGACGGGGCTCTTTTAGCTACCCCATGTTGAGAGAAAAATCATCAGGTAGGCAGGGTAGCTAAAAGAGCCC